>NZ_JACAIJ010000022.1:0-43023 GCF_030325485.1 Acinetobacter sp. R933-2 | reverse complement strand
CATAATCTTGTTGGTCAAGGTGCTTATGTTGACAACAAAGGCAATGTAACGGATAGCGTTCAAAACATTGGTGGTACTGGCGCAACAACCATTGATGATGCAATCAAAAATGTAAACACAACGGCTGCAGCTGCGAAGACAGAAGTTAAACAAGGTGACAACATCACCGTCACAGAAGCCAAAGGTAAAGATGGTCAATCGATCTATACCGTTGCAACTGCGAAAGATGTTAACTTTGATAAAGTGACTGTCGGTAATGTGGTAACAGATGGTGCGACTGGCAAAATCAGTGGCTTAACGGATGGTACGGTTGCAGCAGGTTCAACTGAAGCTGTGACAGGTAATCAGTTAAATAGCACGGTACAAAGCACAGGCGACATTATTGGTGGCGGTGTGACCAATAATGCAGGTAGCTTGACAGGTCCATTCACAACTAATGGCAGCAGCTATAACAACATTTCTGATGCGATTGCAGATCAAGCGAAGAAATCGAAAACTACTGTGACACAAGGTGACAACATCACGGTGACTTCAGGTACCAATGCTGATGGTTCAGTGAACTACCAAGTTGCGACTGCGAAAGACGTGAAGTTTGATAATGTGACTGTCGGTCCTATTTCAATTTCCAAAAATGGTGTTGATGCTGGCAATACGCAAATTAAGAATATTGCCGCGGGTACAGCAGATGGTGATGCAGTTAACGTTAGTCAGTTGAATAAAGTCGTTAATCAGACCATTGAAAATGATGTAACGAAGATTATTGGTACTACTGATGGTAAAGCAAGTGAGCTATTTGAAACCTATAATGTCTCTGGTCAAAAAACTACAGATCGCCGTAACATCCTAGAAACTGTGACAAGCATTAATACGAAGGGTGCAAAATATTTCCATACGAATGCTGTAGATGAAACATTAGAAAGTGGTGTGATTGGAGAGACAAATGACTCTAGTGCAGGAGGCAAAAACTCTACAGCAATTGGTGTCAATGCAATTGTTGCAGATGGAGCAACAAGTACTACGGCACTCGGTCATAATACTTCAGCAACAGATGAAGCAACTCACTCAGTCGTTGTTGGTTCAGGTTCTAAAGTTGGTGGAGCATCAACGATTGCAATTGGTCATGGTGCACAAGCATTAGGTGATCAATCAATTAGTATTGGTACTGGAAATATTGTCAAAGGTAATAATTCTGGTGCTTTAGGTGATCCAAGTATTGTTGATGGAAATAGCAGTTATTCTGTCGGTAATAACAATAAAGTTGTTACAGATAATACTTTTGTACTGGGTAATGATGTTACTCAAACCGTTGAAGGCTCAGTGGTATTAGGTAATAAATCAGCAGCAACAACAGGTGCTGGTGTTGCAGGTTATACATTTGCTCAGTCAACAGCGAAAGACCGTGATGCAATTAACAAGACGACCAGTACAACTGGTGCCGTTGCTGTAGGTGATGCAACGAATGGTGTTTATCGTCAAGTGACAGGTGTTGCAGCAGGTACAGCAGATTCTGATGCTGTAAACGTTGCACAGTTGAAGGCGGTTGATCATCAAGTCACCAACACACAAAATACTTTAGTAAACAGCCTTGGTGGTGGTTCTAAAGTGAACCAAGATGGCTCAATCACAGGTCCAACTTACAATGTTGGTGGTGGTACACAAACCAATGTTGGTGATGCATTAGACGCTTTAAATAGTAAGGTGAATAATGTAGACGGTACTGCAAATGCTGGTTGGACAGTGAAAGCTGGTGATAAATCACAAACCATTAAGCCAAAAGCAACGGTTGAGTTTGTTGGTGATAACAATATCACTGTAACTCAAGAAAACGACAAAGAGGGTAATGCAAAACTTGCTGTCGAGTTGAATAAAAAGCTTGATGTTGAACAGTTAAAAGCTGGCGATACTGTGATTAATACTGGTGGAGTGTCAATTGGGCAAGTTGTACAGTTAGGCGGAACAGGTCTAATTATTCAAAATGGTCCAAGTGTAACAACTGCAGGAATTAGCGCAGGTAATAAAGTGATTACCAATGTTGCAGCAGGTCAGAAAGATACTGATGCTGTGAACAAAGGTCAGTTGGATAGCGCGATTAACAATATTAGCAATAAGGTTGATCAAGCAAATAACAATGTTGTTCAATATGACAAAAATGCTGACGGTACTGTAAATAAAGACAGCGTAACTTTAGGTGGTGGCGATAAAGGTACAACAATTACCAATGTTGCTGACGGTAAAGTGACGCAGGGTTCTAAAGACGCAGTCAATGGCGGTCAATTATGGAATGTTGAACAAAAAGTTAATCAAAATACCAGTGATATTAACAATATCAAAAATGAGATTAACAATGGTTCAATTGGCTTAGTTCAACAAACTGGAGGTTCAAAAGCTGATATCACTGTAGGTAAAAATACAGGTGGTACAACAGTGAATATGGCTGGTAAAGATGGTGATCGTGTCGTTACTGGTGTTAAAGATGGTGCAGTCAACAAAGACTCTAAAGATGCAATTAATGGTTCTCAACTACATGCACAGAAAGTTGAAACGAATCAAAAAGTTGTTGAGTACTTAGGTGGTGGTGCTGCGATTGACAATATTACTGGCAGCTTTACAACCGCACCGTCTTATACAGTCGGAGACAGTAAATACAATAATGTTGGTGGTGCTATTGATGCGTTGAATAAAGCAGATCAAGAGCTTGGTAATAAGATTAATAATGTAAGCAACCGTTTAGAGCAAGCATTCCAATCGACTAATCAACGTATTGATGATGTTGAAAAACGTGCAAATGCAGGTATTGCAGCGGCAATGGCGCTTGAAAATGCACCGTACATTCCAGGTAAATATACTTACGCAGCGGGTGCGTCATATCACGGTGGTGAAAGTGCTATCGGTGTGACTTTACGTAAAACTGCCGATAATGGTCGCTGGTCATTGACTGGTGGTATTGCGGCAGCGAGCGAAGGTGATCCAAGTGTACGTATCGGTATCAGTGGTGTAATTGACTAATTCACTAGACTAGGAAGATCTTCGGATCTTCCTTGGTTTTTCCCTATTTTAAGAGAGATAAATTAATGAAAACATTAAACACAATTTTGCTGTTCAGTGTGCTCAGCGGTCTAGTGACAACAATGAGTTCTGCTGCTGAAATTGATCCACAAAATACACCAGAAGAAATTAATTTTCCTGAAGTTAAAGACAGCTATTTAAAACAAGTTCATCGTTATGAATATGACGAAGTTGCACGTTTGGATAAAGGCTTAACAAAAGATCAGATCCGTTTTATTTTGGGTAATCCCCAATTTAATGAAGGCTTATTTTTTGTTAAAACATGGAACTATGTTTTAGATATCCGCCAACCAAATACTAACCAATACAAGCGTTGTCAGTTACGTGTAGATTTTAATAAAGATAAACTATCTGAAAATTTATATTGGAAAGGTGAAGAGTGCCAAGGCTTAATGGTCTATGGTGCAAATAACCAAGTTCCTCCACAGGTAGTTTATCCTGTAGATAAACAACGTAAAAATGCAAATGTCTTATTTGCATTTGATCGTTATGATCCACAAGCCATTGACCAAAACTATAGTTCAGTATCAACTATTGTTGAACAGATTAAGGTAGATAATCCTGAGCGTATCGAAATATCGGGCTTTGCAGACCGTTTAGGACAATATGCTTATAATCAACGTTTATCTGCAAATCGTGCGAATACAGTGGCTCAATTATTAGTACAACAAGGTGTAAATCCTAATATTATTTCTTTACAAGGAAATGGTTCAACAACAGCTTATCAACAATGCCAAGCAGGTGCTAAAACAGCAGGTTTGATCCAGTGTTTAGCGCCAAACCGTCGTGTAAATGTACAGTGGTAAAGTTGTGATACTGTGAGTTTTTAGAACTTAAGTATATTAATTTTATCTAAGTATAGATATTTGTAATGACCGAAAATAAATCGGTCATTCATTTATTTAAGAACTCATAATTTTGTTATTTTAGAGTAAATTGAGTTTTTAAATATACTTTGATTTAGTGGATCATGTTGATTGTTTAAGTCAGTAATAGATGAGTAAGGAAATAGGATGTTAAAGAAAATAATCTGGATGTCTGTGGGTATTTTAATGGCTTGTAATGTTCAGGCTTTTGACAAAAAACAGATCAACCCTGAGCAGGATATTTGGGGAACTTGGACGATTCATAATGAAAAATTGAATTGTTCTGAAGTTTACCAGTTTTCTAAACCAAGTCAGTTAACTTATACAAGTAATGAAAAACGAATCACAGGTGATTTTGCTATCTGGAGAAGTATGCTTAATCAAGATCTCGACTTATTGTCAGTGCAAGTGAAGTCTGACAATAAAGCTGCCAGTTGTGGTGGACCTGCTATAGATATGACCAATGGTAAGTTACAACTAAATCTGAAGTGGATTTCTGCAACTTCAGCAGAGTTATGTAGTGATCATGAAGCTAAGTTGTGTAGCGGTTTATATTTGATTAAACAGAAATAATACGATTGTGAATCAAAATTTGGCTTCTTTGGAAGCCTTTTTAATAAAAGCTAAAGTGGAACTATTATTAATAAGTTTTATTTATGTAATTTTGAAAAAATATTCATATAAGTTTTGTATTGAATCTCTTCAAGATAGGTTTATATTAGTTTTCATTACTCAAGGCTTATGGCTATTCGTCATTGAATTTGTCATCCATCAAAATTGTATAAAAATGATCCATGCCTTGATCATCTGTTATGCAGCATCTTATAGTATGATGTAAAAATATTTCGCCTGATTATCAGTTTTAGTCTGCCAGAATGAATAATGACATTCATTTCAGCTCAAATAATGTTGGAAATACACATGCCTGACTATCGTTCAAAAACATCGACACACGGAAGAAACATGGCTGGTGCGCGTGGCTTATGGCGCGCGACAGGAATGAAAGATGAGGACTTTGGTAAACCGATTATTGCGGTGGTCAACTCATTTACCCAATTTGTACCAGGTCATGTACACCTTAAAGATTTAGGACAGTTGGTTGCTCGTCAAATTGAACAAGCAGGCGGTGTAGCTAAAGAATTCAATACCATTGCGGTTGATGATGGCATTGCCATGGGGCATGATGGCATGCTCTATTCATTGCCTTCACGTGATTTGATTGCGGACTCAGTAGAATACATGGTCAATGCACACTGTGCAGATGCGATGGTATGTATTTCCAACTGTGACAAAATCACTCCGGGAATGTTGATGGCATCTATGCGCTTGAACATTCCTGTAGTGTTTGTATCGGGTGGTCCAATGGAAGCGGGTAAAGTCAAAATCCGTGGCAATGAAAAAGCCATTGATCTTGTCGATGCCATGATTGTTGCAGCAGATGACAACTTTACTGATGAGGAAGTGGCTGAATACGAACGTTCAGCATGCCCAACCTGTGGTTCATGTTCAGGAATGTTCACTGCAAACTCAATGAACTGTTTGACTGAAGCTTTAGGTTTGTCATTACCGGGTAATGGTTCAACTTTGGCAACGCATGCCAACCGGAAAAAGCTGTTTGAAAAAGCAGGTCAGTTGATTGTTGAAATTACCAAACGTCATTATGAACAAAATGACTATAGTCTATTGCCACGTTCAATTGCGACCAAAGCGGCTTTTGAAAATGCAATGACCCTTGATATTTCGATGGGTGGTTCAACCAATACAGTTCTGCATTTATTGGCTGCGGCACATGAAGCAGAAGTGGACTTTACCATGACGGATATTGACCGTTTATCTCGTAACGTCCCAGTCCTATGTAAAGTTGCGCCAGCAAAACAAGACGTTCATATGGAAGATGTGCACCGTGCGGGTGGAATCATGTCGATTCTTGGCGAGTTGGATCGTGCAGGTTTACTTGATACTTCGGTTCCAACTGTACATGAAAAAACCTTAAAAGATGCTTTGGATAAATGGGATATTATCCGTACTGAAGACGAAGACGTTTACCAATTCTTCCGTTCAGCACCGGGCGGTGTTCCAACGCAAACTGCATTCTCACAAGATCGTTATTATTCACGTTTGGATGGTGACCGTGAGGGTGGTGTGATTCGTAATGTTGCCAATGCATTCTCTCAAGATGGTGGTTTGGCAGTACTTTACGGAAACATCGCTTTAGAAGGCTGTATTGTTAAAACTGCGGGTGTAGATGACTCGATTTTGAAATTCAACGGCACAGCACGTGTTTTTGAAAGTCAGGATGCTGCTGTAGAAGCTATTTTGGGTGGAAAAATTACTGTGGGTGATGTAGTCGTGATTCGCTATGAAGGTCCACGTGGTGGTCCAGGTATGCAAGAAATGCTTTACCCAACCAGTTATTTAAAATCCAAAGGTCTGGGCAAAGACTGTGCCTTGTTAACTGATGGTCGTTTCTCTGGTGGTTCATCAGGTCTGTCTATTGGTCACGTTTCACCAGAAGCGGCAGAAGGTGGTGCAATTGGTTTGGTTGAAGATGGCGACCGTATCGAAATTGATATTCCAAACCGTACTATTCACCTTGCTGTAGATGAAGCAACTATGGCTGCACGTCGTGAAGTACAAGAAGCTAAAGGCTGGCATCCTGCCGAAGAGCGCCCACGTAAAGTCTCTAAAGCACTTAAAGCTTATGCAATGCATACCACGAGTGCTTCAAAAGGTGCTGTACGCGAAATTTAATTTTCACGCTGAATGATTTAATATTTAAAAAGCATCCATAAATTGGGTGCTTTTTATATGATTGAATGATTAGAATTAAATTTTTAGTGATAGGCTGTTTTATGCAGCATGGTGAAAAAAATTTCAATGTAAAATAAATTTTTTAAGCATCATATTACAATGAATGGTATGCTTGAATGAGTTTCAATCAAATTTTTTCATCACATTATTCAGTGCTTTTTCGAGGCTATACTCATGTCACTGTTACGCCGTTGGTTTGATCCCATTAGATCGAGTTGGTTTTATGAAAAGCCAATACGTCAAGAGGTGTTATCCACGGAACATGGTCTACATATCTATTTGCGTTTAGATGATGTTTATAGTTATCTCGCTGTGCAGCAGTTGATACAACTCGATGATATTTTAAGTGCTGAATTAAAACCGTTGAAAATTATTATTTCCGATACTGCCGCAGAACCCCCCAATGGCATGACGATTGAAGAATGGCGTAAATATAGTTTGAATGACGCTAAGATTTTAGCGAATCAGCACCGTTTTAGTTATGATGAAGAAAAACCAGAACAACCCACTCAAGAAGCATTAAAACAAGCAGAAACCATCCTTCGTAATACGCCATTAACAGGTCAAAATTTTTTATATTTACTTGAAGACGTTTTTCATATGTTGTGGCAGCAACAATATGGAAAATTACGCATGTTATTTGTGATGGCAAGTAAACAACAAAAAGAACAACATTTTCCAGAGCGTATCTTTGATCATACACCTGTTCTAGAAAGTTATTTTGAGCTAGGTGGACGTAAATATCATGCAGTCGATGATTTGCTACGTTTAACACGCCGTTTAAAACAGCAAAAATTATTGATTGATAACCCTATTTTTCTCATTAATCATATTGAATGGCGCGAACATTTAATGAGTGATGCAGAAGAACTTGCTGAAATTCAGGCAATGCATCCTGAGTTAAATTTATATATTGCGCTCGAAGATCCGATTAGTTGGTTGTTATTGGCTTATATCAAAGAAGAATTGGCAAATTATTATAATATTCAATTGAATGTTTTTCCGTTAAGTTATCATGGACGAGACTTTTTTGATTGGAGTTTAGCAACACGTTTATCAAAACGTACTGAGGTAAAATTTACCCCATTTTGTCGTCCAACCGCAGACAGTATTTTGCATATGGCACAGTTATTTTATAGTGTTGAACAAGAGCAACGTGTTGATGCCATCTATACTATTTTGGAAGCAGTGTGGGCAAAAGGAAAAGATTTGTCTTATAAGGCACATTTGCAAGAACTACAACAAGAACTAGGTATTGAAAAATTAGTAGATCTGGATGTCAGTGAGTTATTAAAAATAAATGACCAACATTGTGCTGAGAAGCATCAACCTGATTTTCCTGTGCTTGAGTTAGATATTGAAGGAAAACGTTACGTATTTAATAGCTTATATCGTGTATGGATGATTGAAAGTATTTTCAGTAATGTGTTAGAACAGAAGTATAAAAGTGATAATGCTGCCGAGCTAAAATATGCCAAACAACTTAGCGATGAAAAAAGAGAAATGTGAATCACTTGAACAAGCACGTGCTTATATTGATGAACTTGATCAAGCCTTAATCGAAATTATTGCCACACGCCAATTTTATGTTGATCAAGCGGTACGCTTTAAACGTACTGCTGAAGATGTACAGTCGCCTGAACGTGTACAACAAGTGATTCATAAAGTTCGTGAAAAAGCCAAAGTATTACATACAGATCCTGACTTAGTTGAAAAGATTTATCGCGAGATGATTCAACATTTTATTCAAAGAGAACTTAAAGAAATTAGACCCTAAAATATTAGATTTATCATATGAATTTTTTAAATGCCAGACATAAAATGAATGGTGAATGAATCATCAGGATAATCGTAAATAAAAGATTTTTCCTTATATAGATGTAGTCAAGCGCATTAAAAATGCAATCATAACGCGCGATGAAATATGACGAAGTTGGATCTATTCGAGTCTTTATTTTTGACTAAGAGCATGACTATTTTTATAGCCACTATTTTATAAAGGGTTTTAATTCTAATTTTTCATTTAGCCTCAATATTTTATTGAGGTTCACTTCTGAAAAACGTGATATTTCATCTTAAAAAATTTCTGTAGCATGACCTAAAATATGACGAGGGGCGTGTCTTGATAGGTTTTGTGATTGCTGTCTTTGCAGTAGCAGGAATGATTAAAGGTACAATTGGCTTAGGTTTACCTGCGGTATCTATGGGGCTTTTGACGCTGGTCATCAGTCCTTTTCAGGCAGCAGCTTTATTGATTATTCCTTCAATGGTGACGAATATTTGGCAACTTTTTGCTGAAGGTCATGTCATTCGTTTAATTCGCCGTTTTTGGATGTTATTACTGGGCATTATTGTTGGCTCAGTTTGGAGTATTTTTCCAACTTTAGGTCATTCGACAACTCATTTTCAGAGTGAAGCATTATTAGGCGCCATGTTAGCTTTGTATGGTGCGTATGGTTTATTTGCCAAAAATATGCCAAATCTTGCACCTTATGAAAAATATTTATCGCCGATAGTGGGTTATTTGGGTGGTGCATTAACCGTTGCAACAGGTGTAGTGCTCATTCCTGTGGTGCCTTATGTTCAGTCTTTACAGTTAAAACGTGATGATTTAGTTCAAACTTTAGGTCTGGCTTTTACTGTATCAACATGTTGTCTAGCCGTTTTTTTACATTTAAATCCTGTAGAAAATACACCCATTAATTATCAATTATCATTGATCGCCTTAATTCCTGCTTTAATGGGGATGTGGTTAGGAACAAAAATTCGTTATCGCATTCCTGAACAAAAATTTCGTAAAGTCTTTTTTTGTGGTTTAGTGGTTTTTGGTGTGTATTCTGTTTTACACCAACTGGGTGTTGTTTAATTTTAGTCAACATCCAATTGATTTTTTTGAGAAATTAAAAACTGTGCAAAGTGTTGATAAGACGTATTTAAAATATCGAAATTTTGTGCTGCCAGAAGTAATTTACGATTTGCCCAAGTTCCACTTAGTTTAACTTGATGGAATTTATATATTTTATTTAAATGTTGTGCAGCACGTTTAGGAATAATCGCAATACCTACACCATTGGCAACAACTTGTGCAATTGCGGTGAAATTGGGTAAACGTAAACGATATTGAATCGTACAATGCAGTTGTTTTGCTTGAGCTTCGATCGATTGTTGTAGTGAGTGATGTTGTATTAGCCCAACAAAAGGATAATGTAAAATATCGGCTAAATTAAGTATTTTTTCTTTTTCTAAATCATGGTTTTGAGGGCAAATAAGCACCAAAGGGTCATCAGCAAAATCTAAAGTATGTAAATGTTTTGAATTAAAAAAACTTGAAATTAAACCAAGCTGTGCGATGCCTTTTTCAAGCGCTTGGATGATGTCTTGGCTTTCAGCCTCTTTGAGTTCGATGTGTAAATGTGAATTTTCCACTAAATATTGAGGCAGCAATAAGGGTAAATATTCACTTTGCGCAGAAGAATTACACCATAACGTGATTTCTGTGATTAAGCCTTGTGAAAAGGGAAGCATCGCATTTTGTAATTGCTGGGCTTGTTGAAGTACTTGCTGTGCGTGTTCTGCAAATACTTGACCTGCAATAGTCAGTTTTATACCAGAGCTATGGCGAGTAAATAACGAAGTATGGAAATGTTGTTCTAGTTTTTTTACTCTCTCACTTGCTGCTTGTAAGGAAATCGCTGAGCATTCTGCACCTTTGGTTAGACTGCCATTTTCCACAATATTTAAGAAGAGTCTCAAATCAAAAAAATCAAAACGCATAATGAATAGCTAAGTTGTACTTTTGATTATCTTAAACTGAATTTTATCTCAGTAGGTCAAAGCGCACATTTTTTAACATGTAGCATGCAAATGAAAATAGAATTATTTTGAGGAAATGTTCTAGCGAAACTTAGCCAATACACAGAGTTTTGCTATAGTAGATCAAATTTTAAATCTAGATTTAGGAAGAACTCATGTCTACAGCTCCACGTATTGGTATTTTAGGCGCAGGCGGTCGTATGGGGCGCACATTAATTCAAGCTGTACAACAAGCAGGATATCAACTTGCAGCAGCTGTTGAGCGTCCAGAAAGCACTTTAATTGGTGCTGATGCAGGTGAACTTGCAGGCATCGGAGCTGTTGGTATTAAAGTTGTTGGCAGTTTAGAAGAAATTTTAAAAGATGTAGATGTGGTGATTGATTTTACTGCACCTGGGGCAACTGAAAATAACTTAAAACTCTGCCGTGAAGCAGGAGTGGCGATGGTGATTGGTACCACGGGCTTTTCAGAAGAACAAAAACAAGTTTTAAATGAATCTGCAACTCAAACACCTGTGGTGTATGCAGCGAACTATTCAGTGGGTGTGAATGTTTCAATTAAACTCTTAGAACTCGCAGCAAAAGTTTTTGGCGACACTGTCGATATCGAAATCATTGAAGCACATCACCGCCATAAAGTAGATGCACCATCAGGTACAGCACTCATGATGGGTGAAGCAGTTGCCGATACTTTAGGTCGTGATTTGAAGAAAGTCGCAGTATATGGTCGTGAAGGGCATACAGGTCCACGTGAGCGTGAAACCATTGGTTTTGAAACTATTCGTGGTGGTGATATTGTCGGTGAACATACGGTCATGTTTATTGGTGAAGGTGAGCGTGTTGAAGTGACGCATAAAGCGACCAGTCGTATGAATTTTGCATCGGGTGCAGTACGTGCAGCGGCGTGGGTTGTGGGCAAAGATGCTAAAAAATATGACATGAAAGATGTTTTAGGTTTAAATGATATTTAAGCTTTTCTTATGATCGGTTAATATAAAAACAAGAAAACGATTTTGAATAAATAAAATGAATAAGACAGTGATGTTAATTGCTTGTGTAGCCAGTGCTTTGAGTCTGTCTGCGCAAGCAACTTTGCCAAGTAATGCCAAACTTAGCCTTAATAAAAATAATATTAAGGTGTGGACATATAAGGACGCAAATAATCCAGTTTTATCTTATAAGGCTGAAACCGTGATTGATGTGCCAATAGAAAAAGCTGTGGCTTTAGTGCTAGATGTTAATAACAGTCCAAAATGGGTTCCCAATGTCGCAAAAGCCGAAATCCTTTCACGTGACGATAAAAAGGGCGAGTTTACGCTCTATATGGTTTTAGATTTTCCATTTCCACTGAAAGACCGCGATATGGTGGTTAAAGGCAAAATGTCAAAAGACAGTAATGGCACAATTACGATTAAAAATAGCGCAATCCAACAAGGTAAGGCACTCAATACGGATTATATTCGTTTAAAAGATTATTCAGGAGATTGGACATTTCAAAAGCTTGGGGCAAACCAAGTCAAAGTCACAACCAATGGGCATGCTAATCCTGAAGGTGCAATCCCAGCCAGTGTGACCAATATGCTAGTCGAACAGCAGCCTTATCAGATGTTGCAGAAAATGAAAGCTGAGTTAGCTAAAAATAAGGCATTGCCTGCGTTACCTGAAATTTTAAAATAAATCGTGCAAACGTGAAGATTTAAAAAATCCCACCAACTTAATGGTGGGATTTTTTTACTTAGGATTCAGAAGAATACGCAAGTTTTGGCTCAGGTAAACGCATTTGCAGCCAAACCAAGAGCAGACCCAAAGCGGTGAGTAATGCACCTGTAATTGATACCATGACATAGCTCATGCCCAGACTGAGTACGGCACCGCCTGCTGCTGCACCCACCGCATTTCCTAAGTTAAATGCCCCAATATTGACAGATGATGCCAAACCTGATGCTTCATGTGCCACAGACATGACGCGCATTTGTAAGGGAGGAACCACAGCAAAAGCGGCTGTTCCCCAAACCACCAATGCCAAAGCAGCACCAATTGGCGTGGTTGCCAAAATAGGGAAAAGCAACATTGACAGCATCAGCAACAACAAAAAACCAGTCAGGGTTTTGGTTAAGGATTTGTCTGCAAATTTACCGCCTAAATGATTCCCAATCGAAAAACCCACCCCGATCAGCACCAGCATGAACGTAATAAAGCTTGGACTTGCATGGGTAATATTTTGCAGTGTTGGTGCAATATAGGTGTACAAGGTAAACATTGCACCTGCGCTCATCACCGTGGTGAGTAAGGCAAGCACGACAGGTAAACGGGTCAGCACCTTTAATTCAGCTTTGACATTGGGACGTTGTCCCGCAGTTCCCTCGGGCAATGCCTTCCATAAGCACAGCATGGTGACGACACCCAAAACAGCAATAGCGGCAAAGGACATGCGCCAACCAATATTTTGTCCGACCCATGTGGCAAGCGGAACACCGCCAATATTGGCAATGGTCAGCCCCATAAACATAGTGGCAACGGCACTGGCTTGTTTTTCTTTAGGCACAACACTGGTTGCCACAATGGAACCAATTCCAAAAAACACGCCATGATTTAAACTGGTCAGGATCCGTGCGCCCATCAGTCCCCAATAATTGGGTGCTATGGCGGCTAGAATATTTCCGACTGTGAAAATACTCATAGCAAGGATCAGGGCTTTAGGTTTGGAAAAATGTCCAAACCATAGCGTCATGATCGGTGCACCAATCATCACACCCAAGGCATAGGCAGTGATCAGCATGCCTGCGGTGGGAATGGAAATATTCAGGTTTTCCGCAATCTGTGGCAAGAAACCCATGGGAGAAAATTCTGTGGTGCCAATGGCAAAAGCCCCAATGGCAAGCGCAAATAAAGGAAAATTAATTTTCATTGTGGATTAGTCCCAAATCGGTGCTAAGCCTTCAGGATCAACCTCTCGTCCGTTGCGTTCCAACTCTGCAATCATCTGCATTTCTTCAGCAGTCAGTTGGATGTCCTGTGCTTTTAGATTGGCGATCAAATTTTCACGTTTGGTTGATGATGGAATCACAGAGAAGCCTTTTTGCAATGCCCAAGCCAAGGCAATTTGTGCAGTTGACGCTTGATGATGTTGAGCAATTTCAGCCAAAACAGGGTCTTGCAAGACTTTGCCATATGCCAAAGTCATATATGAAGTCACATCAATATTTTGCGCTTGTAAAAATTCAACAACTTTACGGTTTTGTAAATACGGACTGAGTTCAATCTGATTGGTGGCAATATTTTCCACACCCACCGCAGCAATCGCTTGTTGGGTCAAATCAATATTGAAATTTGAAATACCAATATGTTTGGTCAGACCTTGCTGTTTTGCCTGTAACAGGTTTTGCATCATTTCAGCGACCGAAATACCTGTGCTTGGCGCAGGCCAATGGATCAAGGTTAAATCCACAGCATCCGTTCTGAGTTTTTGTAAGCTGTCTTTTAAACTTGGAATCAGTTTGTCTGCTGAATAATGTTCTGTCCAAATTTTTGTGGTGATAAATAACTCATTGCGGTTGATTTGGCTTTCAGCAATGGCTTGACCCACTTCTGCTTCATTGCCATAAATTTGCGCCGTATCAATAGCACGATAACCAACATCCAAAGCCGTTTTTACCGAATCAATAACGGTTTGACCTGTTAAACGGAAAGTTCCGACACCGAATTGCGGAATGATCGTATTCATGGATATTTCACATTGTTTTTGAGATTATCTGTATTGTGCAAGATTTATTGTTGCGGACAAATACAATATTCTGCAAAATATTATTGATTTTTAGTCAACAATAAACTGTGATAAAAATGAAATCCACCTTAGAAGAATTACAAGCATTTATCTCTATTGTTGATAGTGGCTCCATTGTTGGGGCAGCAGAGCAGTTGCATCAAACTACTTCGGGCGTGAGTCGAGCCTTGCAGCGTCTTGAAACCAAACTCAATGTAACTTTGCTTGAACGCACCACACGCAAATTAAAATTGACGCAGGAAGGGCAAATATTTTTAGAAAAAGCCCGAAAAATCGTTCACGATCTGAATGAAGCAGAGGATGCCTTACTCAAATCAGACAACGATACTTCAGGGATTGTACGGGTTGACTCCGCAACACCTTTTGTATTGCATGTGATTACGCCGTTGATTCCTGAGTTTCTCGCGCTATATCCCAATATTCAGATTGAACTGAATAGTAATGACCAAATTATTGATCTGCTTGAACATAAAACAGATGTCGCCATTCGTTTTGGACAATTAACCGATTCAAGTCTGCATGCTCGCTTGTTGTGTAAGAGTCGTTTATATATTGTGGCAAGTCCTGAATATTTAGCAAAAAATGGCAAGCCGCAAACGCCAAAGGACATTCTCAACCATCAACAAATTGGCTTCAGTAAAGTGGCACATCTCAATACTTGGCCGATTCAGGTTGATGGTCAGTATTTGACGATTCAGCCTCAAATTAAAGCATCAAGTGGAGAAACCGTAAGACAATTATGCGTAGGTGGATTTGGGATCGCGCGCTTATCTGCATTTGAAATTATCCAAGATTTAAAGCAAGGGCGATTGGTGGCTTTATTTGAAGATCAAATCGAACTATATGAGCAGAGCATCCATGCCGTGTACTATCAGCAAGAGCACTTGCCGAAGCGTGTCCGTTTATTCATTGAGTTTTTAGCGCAAAAGCTGTCAAAGTATCGATAGTTTTTTGTGGCGGTAAATCCAAACTGAGCAAGTTTTGTTTGCTATTCTGTGCTTTGTTGACCAAACGGACTTCAAAATGTTGAGCAGCATCCTGCTGACATTCAAAATTTAAACTCTGCTGTGTCGGCATGTTAAGGCGCATTGTGATGTCACTGCTGACACGGTAGGTGTACGCTCTGATCGGTGCTGTATGTTGTAAACTCGGTTGCAGATGATCAAGTTGATATTCGCCCAATCGTTGCGTTTTTAGAAAGCCTTCAATCAATGATTTACAAATAAAATGCTGTTGCTGTGCGATTTGATTGGTGGCTTGGGGTTGGCAGGCACTGAGCAATAAAGCGGTCGTTAGCAATGTGAATATTCTCATTATTTTCTCCTTTCAAATCATTTCAGTTGCAAGATGGGGCTGTGAAAGAAGCATAAATCTGATAGTTTTATAGGTACAGATACAACAAATACTAAAATTTGGGTACAGATATGGCATTTCAATACCAAAGTTTGGCACAGCAACTTGCACAGAAAATTTATAGTGGTGAATTGACAGTTGGGCAGCGTTTGAGTTCATTGCGTCAATTTGCCGAGCAGCAAAGCATTAGTCTGAATACGGCAAAAAGTTGTTATGAATTGCTTGAAGCACAAGGTTTGATTTATGTGAAGGAAAAGTCAGGTTATTTTGTGCAATCACAACAGGATGCACAACATATTGCTGTACCTGATCATCCGAGTTTTCCATCCCGACCACGTGAAGTGTCAAATTTAGAATTACAAATACAAATTCATGAAGCCTCAGCCAATAACCATTTGGTACATCTAGGTTCGATCCAATTGTCACCTGATTTTGTGCCTGTAGAAGCCCTGAGGCGTTCGATTCAACGTGCACTAAAACACTGTAAACCTGAGGATTTTTTATATAACAATCGACAAGGTCATCCCACTTTACGTGAAGCACTGTCCGCACATTGGGCGGAAGATGGTTTTTATATTGCCAAAGAAGATATTTATATCAGCAATGGTTGCATGCCTGCATTGTCCATGATGATTCAGAGTGTCAGCCATGAAGGTGACAGTATTATCGTGCCCACGCCCAACTATAATGGGCAATTGCAATTGTTGGCATTGTTAAAGCGCAAGATCATTGAAATTCCTGCCAATACTGAGGGTTTTGACTTAGAGCGTTTAGAACAAGCCATGCAAAAATCAGGTGCAAAAGTCTGTTTATTGACTGCAAATTTTCAAAATCCTTTGGGTTTTTGTCTGAGTAATGCTGAAAAAGAAAAAATTGCTCAACTTGCTGAAAAATATCAGTGTTATGTAATTGAAGATGATATTTATGCCGAATGTAGTTTCAATGCCAAACGTCCTTTACCGATCAAATATTGGGATCGTGCAGGTTATGTGATTTATTGTAGTTCGATTTCCAAGTCTTTATCACCATCTTATCGTTTGGGGTGGTTTTGTTTACCGCAGCGCTTGAAGCATTTGCATGCCAAGTTGATTTTACAAAATGTGTCGGTGAATACGCCGTTGCAATTGGGGCTTGCTGATTTGATTTTTAGTCGGGCGTATCGTCAGCATTTAAGTGAATTGAGACCTAAATTGATGGCACAGGTGGAGCAATATCGTCAGTTTATTTCACAGGCTTTTCAGGGTGTGGAGATTCGATTGAATCAACCGCAAGGCAGTTATGCATTGTGGTTACAGTTTCCTGAACAGGTGGATAGTTTGGCGCTGTATTATCATGCGCAAAAACACAGTATTAATATCGTTCCCGGTTTAATTTTTGGTGAAGATAATCGTTATAACAATTGTATTCGGTTAAATGCAGGGCATCAGTTATCGGATGAGATTCGAGGAGCGATTGTGTTGTTGGCAGATTGGGTGAGAGGGGAGTTATCTGCTGAGGATGTAGCTTAAAATCTCCCCTCTTGCGTAGCTTTGCTACTCATCTTTAAAAAGAGGGGAATATTACGAATCTGCTTAATATTAGATTCGAACATCTCCTCCCTTTTTTAAAGGGAGGTTGGGAGGGATTCTATTGAACAGAAAAAGTAAGTCAAAAATTATCACGTCCGATAGCAATTAAAGAGGTTAGTACGGTTTATTAAAAATCCGCCTTTAACACAATGCGATAACGTGCCTGTCCTGAATGCAATCGCTCCAAAGCCTCATTAATTTTTGACATCGGATAAAGCTCAATTTGTGGTGCAATATTCTTACGTGCAGCAAATTGTAGCAGTTGACGTAGAGCAAAAGGTGAACCTGTAGGGGAGCCTGTCACTGATTTTGCACCACTGATTAAAGTTCCCGCAGGAATTGGCATTGGGTCAAGAACCATACCGAGCATGTGAATCGTACCATTGGGTGCAAGCGTATTCAGATAGGCTTTCCAATCTAGGCTGACATTTACCGTACACAGTAACAGATCAAATTTGCCACGCTGTGTTTTTAAAGCACTCGCATCACGGCTATTCACCACATGATCTGCGCCCATGGCTTTGAGTTCATCGGTCTTATCCAGACTTGAGGTAAAAGCTGTAATTTCACAGCCCCAAGCTTTCAGCAGTTTAATCGCCATATGACCTAAACCACCAATGCCAATCACGCCAACATGGTGAATGGCTTGAATCTGATGCTTTAAAATTGGGTCAAATACCGTGATACCACCACACAGTAAGGGTCCTGCACTTTCAGGATCTAAGTCTTCAGGTAGGGGAATAATCCATTGCCAACCTGCACGGACTTTATCGGCAAAACCACCTGCATGCCCGACTATGGTTGCTTTCTTTTCACCTGTACAAAGGACTTGTTGACCACTGACACAAGGGTCACAGTGCTGACAACTTTCCGCAGTCCAACCAATTCCAACACGCTGTCCGACTTTTAAGCCTTTGGCTTCTGAACCAAGTTGAGTAATCGTACCAATAATCTCATGACCACCCACCACAGGATAAACTGCATTGCCCCATTCATTGTTGATCACGGAAACATCGGAGTGACAAAGTCCGCAATATTCGACTTTGACTTCAACTTGATGCGCTTGTAATTCACCTGCATCAAAGTCAAAAGGTACAAGTGCAGCACCTGCCTCTAAGGCAGCATAAGCATGGATGGTATTATCAGTCATGTGAATCCTTCCTGTTATTTTCAGTTTTTAATAAAAAAACATCAACGAAATGAGCAATCATTTTCATGGTCATTGACCATACCGACAGCCTGCATAAAAGCATAGATCGTGGTTGGTCCAACAAATTTAAAGCCTTTTTTCTTTAAGGTTTTCGATAACTGTTGACTGATTTCAGTCTGAGCAGGGGCGAGTTTATAGTCAGGTACATCATTGATCTGCTGTTTCTGATCGACAAAATCCCATAGCCATTGGACAGGATCTAAACCTTCGGCTTTCATATTTTGCCAAGCGATGGCATTGTCACGAATCGCCTTCAATTTACCGATATGACGAATTAGACCTGCGTCCTGTAATTTGTATTCAAGATGCTGATCAGTCAGTTGTGCAATTTCAGTAATAGGATGATGAAAAAAATGCGTCCGATAAGCTTCGCGTTTTTTCAGAACGGTAATCCATGACAGACCTGCTTGCTGACCTTCCAGACACAGCATTTCAAATAAATGCTGTTCATTGCGATTGGGCTTGCCCCATTCATGATCATGGTAGTGGATATAAATCGGGTCATTGGAGCACCAGCCACAACGCTTATTTGTCATTTTTAAGTGCTCCTGAATTTTATTTTTTTAAAGTTTAAATTCGACCCATTGATCGGTTTTATTGTCCCAATAAAATAATTCAGACTGTTGCAGCTCGTTGAAATTTAGCCACAAATCTTTGCCTGTCTTATCTGCAAAACCTGTACTGATCAGTAAAGCTTCATCGGTGATTTCCATAATCCAGCCTTGATGGCTTTGTCCATTAAAGACAATTTTTTGCTGATTGCCTGATTCTGCAAATTCAACCAAACGCTCAAGTACTGCTTCTGACATGGAATATTCCTAACTGATTTTTTCAATAAAACTATCTTAAATAAGGGTAAGGGTTGACTGCGCCACGACCTTTACCGTTTAAGTATAATCCATAGTGCAAATGAGGGGCAGTGTGTCGTGCATTTCCTGTATTGCCAATATAGCCAATTAAAGTGCCTTTTTTGACATAGTCACCTTCTTTTAAGCCACGTTTATGTCCATTTAAATGTGCATAATAATGATAAGCACCACTAGGACCCATGATCCAAATGACAGTGCCACCTAAGTTATTCCCTTTGAGGCTAGTCACTAAGCCTTCAGTTGTACTATAAACCTTTGTTCCACGTGGAGCCATAATATCAATGCCCTCGTGACTGCGCCCTGCGCTACGAGATGCTCCCCAAGTGTCAGTCAAATTTTTTGCTTTAATCCCTTCTACTGGAATAGGCAAACGATTTGGCATCGACATTGATTTTAGTTTTAAAATCGTATTTTGCGGTAAAGGACTTGATTTTTTAGGCGTAGTGGTACATGCACTGATTAAAATAGCAAAACATGCAATCAAACTATAACGAAAATAAAATGACACAAGAAATCCTGATTTATTTATTCTTCAAGTTTTAAAAGTACAGTTTAAAATTGAAAATAAGTTGTGAATACCCGTGTCTGACTATGTCATATCTCGATGGCTGAGATCAATTTTTTCATAGCAGTTGGAATGCCCATTTGTGTAGCTTTTTGTGGCGAAAGCCATTCACCAGTCAGTTCAGCTTGCAGATATTCCTGTTGATCAGACTCAATCTGGAAAATATGAGCATTTAAAATCCATGTGAAATGGGTAAAACTATGCGAAATTTGTACGGGTTTAACTTTGGAAATCAATTTAAAACGCTTACAGATATTTTCAAATTCAACATCATCTTCAAAAATAGGCAAACTCCATAAACCACCCCATAAACCACTGTTTGGACGTTGTTGCCATAACCATTCTTGATTGGATTGAATCAGTAAAACTTTGGCTGTTTTTACAGGGACAGGTTTTTTCGGTTTCTTATAAGGCAGTTCAGTTTCTAAACCTTGTTGATGTGCCTGACAGTGCTGTTGCATTGGACAATACAAACATAATGGTTTTTTCGGCGTGCAGATGGTTGCACCCAAATCCATAATGGCTTGTGTATAGTCATGATTACGTTCAGTTGGACACAGCATTTCTGCACGTTGCCACATTTCCCGTTCATGAATGGGTTTACTCAAATCATCTTCAATGGCAAAAAAACGTGCCAATACACGTTTGACATTGCCATCCATAATCACGCCATACTGACGTAAACCGAGCGACATCAATGCGCCCCCTGTTGAACGACCAATACCAGGTAGCTCAACCCATTGTTCAAGTGTTACAGGAAAATGTCCTTGTCGACTCACAATTCCCGCCGCTTTATGTAGATTACGCGCACGGGCGTAATAACCTAAACCTGCCCAATAGGGAGCAACATCATCCCACGTGGCTTTGCCTAAGTCATCCACAGTCGGAAAACGGCTCATAAAACGCTCAAAATATTGTAAGACCGTTTTGACCTGCGTCTGTTGCAACATGATTTCAGAGACCCATACTTTGTAGGGATCATCTGCAACTTGCCACGGTAAATCATGGCGTCCATGTTGATCGAACCAAGTGAGCAGGGCATCTGAAAAGGAGAATTGCGACATAAAAATCATGAAAAATAATGAAAAAATAGATCATTAGTATAGCGAATAATGCACAATTTTTAACAGAATAGAGGACGAAAATCAGACCATAAAAAAGACGCTTTAGCGCCTTTTCTACTTTAGATGGGAATCATCAGTTATTGATCACTGATTACGCCCCAACGTTTATCTAATTTTAAATTTTCATTTTTATAGCGTGGGATGATATGAATATGGAAATGTTCAAGTTGATCATCACCAAAGACATTACCATCATTAAATGCGACATGAAAACCTTCAGCATGATGACGGATTTTTAGTTCATTACGTGCAAGTTCAAGTAATGTTGATAAACTATTACGTTCTTTTTCAGTCAACTCAAAAAATGAGTCGGTATGGCGTAGAGGAATAATGACTGAATGACCTTTAGATAAGGGATTTGTTTCAGGTAAAATCACCCCAAAATCATTTTTATCAATGATGTCAAATTCGTCAAATTCACAATATGGGCATTTTTTATCAGTCATTTTATCTTCCTCTTTCAATTTTATTTAAATCAAGACATTCGCTATAGACTTTGAATTAAGCGAGTGTACGGTCTAGAAGTTGATACATTGCAGCTAAGCTTTTTTGCTCTGCTTCAACGTTATATCCTAAGTCGACATTATTTGCTTTTGCACGTTCATCTGCAAGAGTATTACTAAAGCCATGTTTTGCACCTTTAAATACAATCACTTCATATTTTACTTGTGCAGTAGTCATTTCTTGTTCAAAGCTTTCAATTGCTTCAAGTGAAAGCATGCTGTCAAGTTCACCATGTAAAACTAAAAGTTCAGCTTTGATATTTTGAGCATCACCTTCTTGACGTGGTGAAACATTAGCAGCGTGGAAAGTCACAACTGCTTTTAAATCCGCACCAGTACGTGCAAGGTCTAATACCACTTTACCGCCATAACAAAAACCAATGGCAGCTAAACGTGTTGCATCGACTTCTGGTTGAGCTGCCAAAGTAGCTAAGCCCGCAGTTGCACGGTCAACAATCGTATTGGCATTTTGGAAAGTTTGTGTCATCCATTCACTGGCTTGAGGTACATTTGTTGTGACTTTTTTGTCGCCATACATATCAATGGCAAGGGCTGCAAAACCATGTTCTGCCAACTCACGCGCACGTTGTTCAGTATATTCAGTGCGTCCCCACCATTCAGGAGCAACGATCACACCTGCAACAGCTTGTGTAGATTCAGGGGCAGCAAAATAGCCAATGAGCGTTGTACCATCTTGTGCTTGGTATTGAATTTCACGTGTTGTTATTGCAAATGTCATTATTAAATCCTGATTAAGATCGGCAAGAATGACATTGATTAAAGCATAAATATGACAAATTCAAATGACTAATTGCATCATTAGTCGTAAATAAATGTGAGAAATTATAAATTTAGTGGGTAAAACAGCGATAAAAAAAGAAGGATATCTCTCCTTCTTTTTTTATTTATTTAATAAGTAAATTTAAACTTTTCCCCTAGAGATGAAACCCACAATCGCAAGAATTACTGCGACGACCAAGAGAATGACCGCGAAGTCTTTTGACATACCTGCGACGCCACCAAAACCAAATAGACTCGCAACTAATGCAATCACTGCAAAGATTATTGCCCAACGAAACATAGTTTTTCTCCAAGTTGTTGTTATCTTTTTCAGTATATAAAAAGCCTCATCCGCAACATGTATAGTTCTGTGCAATTCATGTGAAATGCCAAACAAAAAACGCTTGTTTTGTGAGCAAATGTAAGAGTGAATATCATTTATGAATACTGTTATAATCATTTTGTAAATGAGTTAAGGATTATTTGGGATATGTCTGCTGAGATTCGACCACAATTTTGGAAAGCCTTGACCTTGACTGAGCTTAATCAAGCAGAATGGGAAGCGTTATGTGATGGTTGTGGACTGTGTTGTCTAGTCAAACTGGAAGATGAAGAGACCAATGAAGTTGCATATACCAAAGTTTCCTGCAAGTTACTTGACTGCCAGACTGCTCAATGTTCTGACTATCCCAATCGTATGCAGTATGTTCCTGATTGCATTCAACTGACCCCAGAAAAATTACAACAAATCAATTGGTTGCCTTCGAGCTGTGCTTATCGTCGTTTAAATGAAGGCAAAAATTTGCCAACGTGGCATTATTTAAATACGGGATCACGTCAAAGTGTGATTGATGCGAGAAAATCTGCAGCAGGGCGTTGCATTTCTGAAGAACAGGTCGATGAAGAGCAAATCGAAGATTATATTGTGCGTTGGGTTCGATAATTCTCATAAAATAATTGATAATCATTATCAATTAAAAGTATGATCATTCCATTAAAATGGAGTGAATCAATAATGTCGAAAGTGGCTGTATGGCATCAACCCATCATGTGCTGTGTGTTGGCGCTCGGTTTAAGCATGGTAAACATGACAGCGGCATATGCCAAGCCTGATTTAAGACCTTTAGGTGCCAATATTGCAGAGCAAGGTTCAGCCTATTATCAGTTCAAAACGCAAAAATTTCAGTCAGCAGATCAGCAAAGAAATTATCAGGTTTGGTTAGGCATTCCCAAAAATCACAAGCAAAATCAACAATCCGCTGCCATTTTTATGCTCGATGGTAATTCTGTCATGTCACGCTTAAATGATACTGTGCTGAAAAAATTATCTGAACGGGATGCGCCTGTTTTGGTGGCAATTGGTTATCAGAGCAATTTACCTTTTGAATCAGCAGCACGTTCTGTCGATTATACCCCTGCAGATGAGACAGGAAAAATAATGCCTGATCCACGAAATCCCGAGCGCATGACAGGTGGCAGTGTGCAGTTTCGTGAGTTGATCATACATCAGATTCAGCCATGGGTACGTCAGCAGGTGGCACTTGATCCGCAGCGAACAGCACTATGGGGACATTCTTATGGTGGATTATTTGTCCTTGACACTTTACTGAATACAAAAGATCAGCCATTTTCACACTATTTCTCGGCAAGTCCTTCACTGAGTTGGGCAGATGCACGTATTTTAAATGCAGTTGCCAAAACAGATGCAGCACAGTTACAGCATAAAAAACTGGTGGTGATGGAAGGTGATCAGGTGCAGTCACAAGCTCGGGTCAGTATCAATGCTGATCGAGAGATGATTCAAAATAATCGTCAATTGGTGCAAGATCTGGCGCATAAAGGTGTTGATGCAAAGCTAATTTTGTATCCACATCTGAGTCATGGACAGGTTTTTCAGGCAGCATTGATGGATGTATTGAACAATCAATTATTTTAAAAAGGGACATGTCATCTGATGGACTTTCCATAGTAGACTAAGAACAGCATTTACCAATCGAAAAGTCATATGTCCGACACTCAAATCCCTCTTCCTGAACGATTACGCCCACGCGATTTGTCTGAAATTATTGGGCAAGATCATTTGTTGGGAGCAGATGCACCACTGCGTCAAATGATTGATCAAGGACATTTACCCTCGATTATTTTTTGGGGGCCACCGGGGGTAGGGAAAACCACAATTGCCTTGCTTTTGGCTCAAGCGGTTGATCGACCATTTGTCAGTTTATCTGCGCTCAATACTGGGGTCAAAGAGCTACGGGAAGTGATTGCGGAAAGCGGTGATTTGCTGACACCTGTGGTTTTTATGGATGAAATTCATCGTTTTAACAAGTCACAACAAGATGCGCTGTTAAATGCAGTAGAAAAAGGCAAGATTACGCTGATTGGGGCAACCACAGAAAATCCATCTTTTGAGGTGAATAGTGCATTGCTGTCTCGTTGTCAGGTGTATAGCTTACATGCTTTAAGTAATGAGGCAATTCAGGACTTGATTTTACGTGCAATTCAGCAAGATCGGTTTTTAAAAGAAAGATATATTCAAATTGAAGAGTTTGATGCATTGGTGCAATTTGCCGCAGGTGATGCACGTAAGGCACTGAACTTGATTGATTTGGTTGCAAGCACTTTTGAGCCTGAGATTGAAAATATTGTCACCAATGCGATTGTGGTGAAAGTAGCACAGCAAAATATTGCACGCTATGACAAATCAGGTGAGCAACATTATGACTTAGTGTCGGCATTTATTAAGTCCATTCGGGGCAGTGATCCAGATGCGACCTTGTATTGGATGGCACGTATGCTAAAAGGTGGTGAAGATCCTGTCTTTATCGCACGTCGGATGTTGATCGCAGCTTCGGAAGACATTGGCAATTCAAATCCGAATGCTTTGTTGTTGGCAGGTGAATGTTTTCGTTCGGTACAAGCTGTCGGTATGCCTGAATGTCGGATTATTTTGGGACAATGTGCGGTCTATTTGGCGACCAGTGCCAAGAGTAACAGCACTTATTTAGCCATTAATAAAGCCCTTGAACTTGCAGAAAAAACCTCAAATCTGCCTGTGCCTTTGCATTTACGAAATGCACCGACCAAGCTGATGAAAGAACAGGGCTATGGTGTAGATTATCTCTATCCGCATAATTATCCTGAACATTTTGTTTTGCAGGAATATTTGCCACCTGAGCTCAAAGGGACAAAGTTATATGAATCTGCACGTAATAAGCGTGAAGTGGAAGGCGAACGTTTACAACAACGCCGTTGGCAACAAGAGCAGCAACAGCAATAGTGAAAAGTAGAAAAAAATAGTAAAAATAGAAAAAGCCCAAACTAAAATACTGTTCTAAAGTAGAGAAAGATTTAGAATAGATCATAACTAGTTTGGGCTTTTATCATTGAAAAATGTCAATATTTTCAATGAATCAAAAAATATTATGAAAAATTCAATACTTTCTCTTGCTGTTTTCATGTTACTTCCATTACAAAGTTATGCTGAAATTTCTGCCAAAACCACCACAAAAGTACAAAGCACTGCGCCTGTTTCTTCTGAGCTTAAAGTGCTTTATCAACAAAATTTTGCACAACAAAAAACCATTCCCCACGGTTGGCGTATCTCTGGAAATAATGCAGGTCATATCTATATTGAAAATGGTGTATTGATTCTGGATGGTCGAGCTAATGCTGGACAACCGACCTCAGTTTTATTGCCACAAAGCTTAGAAAAACAACAGAACTATCGAATCGATGTAGAGTTTAGTTTAGATCAAGCTGTGAATTCTTCACGTTGGGGCAGTGTGATTTATGATGTTACTGAAACTCAAGGTGTAATTCCCAACAGTTATTATCAATTTACAATACGTGCAGATACTACTGCAAAAAATGGCACAGAGTTTGGTCGTCGTAAAAGCAATGGTCAATGGGAAGTCATGACCAGTAAAGCTTTTTCAGAAAACCTAAAACCAAATCAATGGTACAAAGCCAGCATTGTGGTTTCTGGGCAACGCGTACAACATTATCTAAATCATCAGTTGATGCAAGATGTTGAGCTTGATCAGCTTTCTACCAAAGGGGGTATTGGGTTATCAGCGACAGGTATTATCCTCAAAGTTAAAAATATTCAGGTAAGTGAACAGCGACAAGCATTACCTGAATTGCAAAATAAAGTGACTCAAGTACAAGAAATTCAAAGCAATGTTGCTTTAGCTCCTACGATCATTCAAAAGATTGAGAATAGTGACACAGCTTTGAGCTCAGCCAATCAGGCATATTACCAATTGGATAGTGAGTTAAATTTGTTAGATCAAAAAGGAAATAAGCTGGGTTTGTTAGAACATTATTTAGCAAATCCACAACGTAAGACTATTCCTGTTTTAGAAATTAAAACCCCACAAACCCTTGAGCAATTAAAATTACTTTCAAAAAAACAAGATATCAGTGATATCACCTTATTGTCTAAAAGCGATGTTCTGCTAAAAACTGCACATCAAGTTGTCCCGATGCTACGTACAGCTTTGGACTTAAGTGCCGAAAAATTAAAAGATAATCGACAAAGTCTTTCAGAAGTTATGCGTCGTACCAATCAAGCGCATGCACGTATTATGGTACTGCCAGAGTATTTAGCCAATAAAGCCAATGTGAGTTTTATTCAGCGCCACTTGATGACGGTTTGGATTGATTCAACAGCGACACAGCCGAATGAAGTTGCAACCGTTTTAACTTCAGGAACGAATGGCATGATCACCACACAAAGTTCATTATTCAATAGTGTATTGAAGCAATTTCCAAAAAATACATTATTGCGCAAACCTTTGATTATTGGTCATCGTGGTGTACCTAGTTTAGAGGATGAAAATACCTTAGAAAGTGCGAAACATGCTGTAGCATTAGGTGCGGATATTGTCGAAAATGATATTTATCTGACTAAAGACCAGCAGATTGTAGTGATGCATGATGCGACGGTAGACCGAACCACAACCTCCACAGGCAAAATTGAGGAGATGACTTTAGCGCAAGTTCAACAACTTCGCTCAAAAAATAAAAATTATAAAATTCCAACTTTAGCGGAATATTTTACAACATTTAAGAACAATCCCAATTTTGTTTTGATGATTGAAATGAAAAGCAAAAATCCTCAATTGGTCGCTAAAATGCAAGAGAAAATAAAAAGATATCAAGTTGAAAATCAGGTTGTCATAACGTCCTTCAATACCGATCAAGTTGCACGTGCTCAGTCACAAATGTCGGAGATTCCACGTGGTTTATTGGTTGGGAAGATGCCAAATAGTGCCAATGTTTTAGTGAGTAGTAAGCAAATTAATGCTGATGTACAAAAGTTTAATTCAAGTTATAACCCTGCTTATCGTGCAGATTTGAGCAGTATTTTAGAAGCTTCAAAACATCGTGGTATCAGTTTTTGGCCATGGGCACTGAATGATGAAACATTTAAACAGTTGTATATTGCGGGAACAAATGGCATTACGACCAATTCAGCACAGCTTTATTCGAAGTATATTGTGGATATTCAAACGGCTGAAAGCATCAAAGCTAAACTGAATCAAGCTGTGCGAGTTAAAGCTCAGTTAACTCAGCAAGACGGTATAAAAATATCAAAAAATTCTAATGATTTCATCGTATTAGCAGGCTCACCCAAATATGAGATGGTTAATGGTCAGTTGATTTTCCTAGAGAAAGGGAAGGCTGATGTTTTAGTAATTTATAAATATCAGATTGATCAACAAAACTATTATCATATTGTATCTAAGCTTATGAAAATCATTGTAAATTAGGTGTGATTGATGAGTCGTCTGAGTATAAAAACAATTGATTCAAATCCGATTGAATATATTGAATATTTAACCATTCCGCATGGTGCTTTGACGGCACAAAAATTTCAGCTTCCGATTTATCGGGGTGAAATTGAAGGTTTACCGCAATCTATTGATTCAATCGTGGTGACTTCGGATTTGCAAGGCGTATGCAACTTTGACAATGATCAGACTTTGCTATTAGGAGAAGTTGTAGCAGAAAGTTTGGCGCTGATTTATGAGATCTATTTTCCTCAGTTGAAACTTGAAAAGTCATGGGGTTTTTTATGTGGCGATTTATATGCCAATTTAGAAAAGCGTGGCAGCAGTGGCAATCCGATCAACGTCTGGCAAGCTTTTGCACAGGTTTTTCGGCAAGTGATTGGCATTGCAGGCAATCATGATGATTTTGGAAAAGATTTATATAAACTTGCAGAATTTGAAAATATTCATTTTTTAGACAATGATTTTATTGAAATAAATCATTTCAAAATCGCAGGGCTGAGCGGAATCATTGGACGTGTAGATAAAAATTTTAGACGTTCAGAAACAGATTACTTACACGCTTTTGAAAAACTTTTGAAAAAACAGCCTGATCTTGTACTCACGCATTTGTCACCTCACTTGGAAGAATATGGCTTTTTAGGTGAACCACAATTGCTTCATTTACTTGAAAAGTACGCTGAAAATTTATTATTTTGTGGGCATTCACATTGGGACACTTCACAAGTTGTCACTTTAAAAAATAATACACAGATTTTAAATGCAGATAGTAAAGTATTTATTTTGATCAATAAAAATAGGAATAATGAAAAATGACTGAAAAAACAAATTTATATTTAACGATTTACCAAGATATTCAAGATGCTTGTGCAGAACTCAAACAAGAGACATTAGGACAGCATTTACAGATAATTGGATTAGGCTTAGTTGAGGATTTATGCGGTTATTTTGTGGTGGGGATGACGCTCGAAGAATTCAGTCAATTTGATCAAGAACTGGTTTGGTTTATTTCTGAATGGAGCATTGAGGCGAGCCACAATAATCATGTTCATCAACAAATTCAAAGATTATATGAGCAATTGGGTGAAGAATACACGGAAGAACAGTATATTGAGCTTCGACAACATTACCAAAATACAATTATTCAAGTATTACAAGATTTAAGAAAAGAAGGAAAACTACAAAATCAGCAAGGCGATGAAATGATTTTTATCCTTCAGTATGCAGATGCTTTTGATGAAGATTTTGAAGAAATTAGTTTTGTACAGATTAATCCTTCTGAATACATTTCATTATTTTCTCAGCATTTTAAACAGAAAAAAGGTGAAAATTTGCATGATTTTCTTTTAGAGAAATATAAAAATTTATAACACTGAACATAAAAAACCGAGCTAAAAAGCTCGGTTTTTTGAACAATCAGAATCTAAGATTAGATGTCTGAAAGATCTACACCAATACGTGCGGCAACTTCTTCATAAGCTTCAACAACACCACCTAAACCTTGACGGAAACGGTCTTTGTCGAGTTTTTTCTTAGTGTCTTTATCCCATAGACGGCAACCATCTGGAGAGAACTCATCACCTAAAACGATACGGTCATGGAACACACCAAATTCGAGTTTGAAGTCAACAAGAAGCATGTTGCCTTGAGCGAACAAATCTTTAAGCACAACATTCACTTTTTGAGTGAGTTCTTTCATTTGTGCCAATTGTTCAGCATTCGCCCAACCTAAAGCAATCGCTTGAGACTCGTTCACCATTGGATCGCCTAAAGCGTCATCTTTGAAGAACAATTCAAATGTAGGAGGAGTCAGTTCTAAACCTTCTTCAACACCTAAACGACGGCATAATGAACCCGCAGCATAGTTACGCATTACGCATTCTACAGGGATCATTTGTAATTTTTTCACTAAAACTTCAGTTGGAGAAAGAAGTTTTTCAAAGTGAGTTTCGATACCAGCCGCAGCCAATTTTTCCATGATAAAGGCATTAAAACGGTTATTCACCTTACCTTTACGATCTAGTTGCTCTATTTTTTCGCCATTAAATGCTGAAGCATCGTCACGGAAAACTAGAATTAGATGATCTGCGCTATCTGTTTCATAAACGGATTTCGCTTTACCAGTATAGAGCAAGGTTTGTTTTAACATGGGGGAACCTTTTGCAAAAAAAAATTGCCTAGAACGACTAGGCTGGCCAGTTTTGGTATATCTGGGTCAACACTTCCGCAGCTTGGTCTTTATCTGCAAAAGAGTTGTTCGCATTAAACAAAGCAATGGTATTACTTGAGCCTACAGAAGTCATTTTTAAAACATAACTGGTATTATCGAGTTTAAATGTAACTTCAGTCACATTTTTACTTTGCCCAATGATGTTGTAATTTAGACTATTGAGGGTTGCTAATGCATACCGCCAAATTATAGCAGAATCTCCATCAACTTTAAGCAGTGGATTCGCATTTCCATCAGTTAAAAGTTGTGGGCGACTTACCGCTGTCGCAGTATCATTATTGCTTTGTGTTACGGAATTTGTTTGCGTAAACTCTGGACGAGGTACGTCATAGCGATTACCGCGCTTGTTTTCAAACTTAGGAGCATGTTGAATCGCAAGCGGGTCAACCACTGGAGCTGGATACAATGGCGTTGATGGTCTAATCGTTGTGCCTTGAGGGTATTTAAGCAGTTGCACATCAGTTGTATTTTTATAGTCTAAAGAACCATTTTTGATTCCTAAAGAACTACAACCCGCTAAACTTAAAGTTAACAGGGCAAGGGTTAAACCAAAACGTAATTGCATAATACTAAGCTCTTATTAAATGACACCCGCTGCTTTGAGTTCGTCACGCAGAGGAGTGCGGTATTGTTCTGCAAGCGGAGTTAATGGTAGGCGGATACCTGTACCAATTAATCCCATTTCATGTAGTGCCCATTTCACTGGAATTGGGTTCGATTCACAAAATAGAATATTGTTTAATTTTGCAACTTGAGCATCTTTTGCTTTTGCTGTATCCATTTCACCTGCGATTGCAGCAGCACAAAGTTCGCTCATAATTTTAGGTGCAATATTTGCTGTAACAGAAATATTTCCTTGCGCACCTGCAGCGATTAGGTCACATGCAGTTGCATCATCACCTGAATACACTGCCATATTTTTACCTTTTAGCGCATTAATCAGTTCTGTACCACGTGGTACATCACCTGTAGCGTCTTTAATGCCAACAATTTGAGGAAGATCAGCTAAACGAATCGCTGTTTCGTTTTGTAAATCTACACCTGTACGACCTGGTACGTTATAAAGAATGATTGGTAAATCTACAGCTGCTGCCACTGCTTTATAATGTTGGTATAAACCTTCCTGAGTTGGTTTATTATAATAAGGTGTCACTAAAAGAGCGGCATCTGCGCCGAGTTCTTTTGCTTCTTTGGTGAGCTCAATAGCTTCATGTGTTGAGTTTGCACCAGTACCGGCAATAATTGGAATACGTTTATTGGCAACACGGATAATTTCTTTAATTACTTCTGTGTGTTCTGCCATGCTAAGCGTTGATGCTTCGCCAGTTGTACCGACGGCAACAATGCTATTAGTGCCTTGTTCTATGTGCCACTCAACCAGCTTCTCGAGACCCTTCCAATCTACGCTGCCATCTTCTAACATTGGGGTGACGATTGCGACAATTGAGCCTTGAATCTGTGCTTGCTGAGTCATTTTGAAAAAATATCCTATGTGTCCATCCGCATATACTGATTTAAAAATAAGATTGGGATGGTTGCAGTATTTTGATTTGAGCAAAAACAATCACTTTAATAATTGCATATTGCTTACGCAAATTATGACTGATTCAGCGATTGAGAACAATATACTTTATTCAAAGCATGGAAATTCTTTAAAAAAAGCAACAAATAACTCACAGTTTAAGCTTCATATTCTACTTTTATCAGCGACTTCTTAGGTCTAAGTAAAATTAGAGAGATTCAAAATGCGCTAAATCAAACTTTTAGCTCAACTATCTTAACAAAAAGTCAATCATGAAGATTTAGAGTTTTTAAAGATGATCAAAGACACAATTATTCTTAGATTTTTTACTTTTTTTAGCTAAAATTTTGATCATGGCAAAAATATTGAGTGTTTTTTTATATAGGAGGTATTTTGACTTGTTCTTAGATGGTGAGAATTTGTTCTTTAATTGTGCTTTAATTGCTCTATTTTATGGCTTAAAGAGATAGATTTTAGCGTGATTTATTGCTTTTTAAACTTATTAAATTTTTATTAAAAATAATTTATTTATTTTAAATTTCTGATTTAAACCAATATTCTACGACCTTTAGATAGTTATTTTGCAAAATATTTTTCTAGATGATGATTCATTCGATAATATTTTGTAAAAGGACTTTTCAATATGGATCGATCAGCCGATTTAGATAAAAAACATGCCACCATTACGGTGCTGATTTGTTTTTTAATCGCAGTGATTGAAGGATTAGATATTCAAGCAGCAGGTATCGCAGCAGCAGGTATTCGAGAGCATTTTGCTTTAGACAGTTCACAATTGGGCGTATTTTTTAGTGCAGGCATTTTGGGATTATTGCCCGGCGCATTAGTGGGTGGTCGTTTTGCTGACCGTATTGGTCGTAAAAAAGTTTTGATTTGGTCTACAGCAGTATTTGCAGTTTTTACTTTATGTACTGTATGGGTAAATAGTTTCCAAAGTTTATTGGCAGTTCGGTTTTTGGCAGGTGCTGGTTTAGGTGCTGCAATGCCTATTTTAATTACGCTGGCGTCAGAGGCAGTGTCTCCTGAAAACCGTGGACGTGCAGTAGGTTTGATGTATTGTGGTATGCCTGTTGGCGCTGCAATTTTATCTTTGGTTGCAAGCACTAATTTTGGTGCAGAATGGAAAAATATTTTCTATTTAGGTGGTTTATTACCGATTATTGTTATTCCAATTATGATTCTATTTTTGCCAGAATCTAAAGAATATTTAAAAACGCAAAATAACAATACGAATGAGGTTACGCCTCAAGCTTCATTTAAAGATCTATTTAATACGCAAAATTTTGTCCGTACTCTTCTGATTTGGGTGAGTTACTTCTTCACTTTGATGGTGGTTTACATCATGTTGAGTTGGTTGCCATCATTATTTACTGAACTAGGTTTCACACGTAAAGAAGGTGCAACAGCACAGTTTTACTTTATGGTCAGTGCAACAGTTGGTACTGTAATCTTAGGAATGTTAACGGATCGCTGGAAAAAGACCTATGTCATTGTATTAATGTATGGCGGTATTTTGGCAGGTTTATTTGCTTTAAATGCAGCAGGTTCATTGACTCAAATGTATATGGCTTCTGCATTGGTTGGTGCATTTGTGATTGGTTGTCAAGGTGTACTCTATGCGTTTGGCAGTATTGTATATCCCACTGCGGTACGTGGTACAGGAGTAGGTATGGCTTCAGCGGTGGGGCGTATAGGTGCAATGCTCGGACCCGCGATCGCAGGTCAACTTCTTGCAGCAGGTTTTGGTGCAGCAGGGGTAATTTCAGCAGCGATTCCTTGTATTGTTATTTCAGCTATTTTTATGCTGATTTTAATTCAACGACTAAAAAGTGAATAAGATCAAAATATATTTAAGCCCATAATGATGTGGGTTTTTTTATAGACTTCATTTTTATAAAAATGATCAATTGAGGCAATGTACTGAATTTTTTGTAATATGCTAAAGTGAAGTAAAATACTAAGTTAAGAAAGATGGATATGCAGCATAATTCGGTACTCATTGTGGTGGATGTGCAAAATGGTTTTACGTCTGGGGGAAATTTAGCCGTTGCCCATGCAGAACAGATTATTCCAACCATTAATCAACTGGCACAACATTTTAATAATATTGTTTTGACCCAAGACTGGCATCCTGCCAATCATATTTCTTTTGCAGAAAATCATCCGAATAAAAAAGCTTACGATACGATTCAACTGGCATATGGCACACAGGTGTTATGGGCGACTCATTGTGTGCAAGGCACGCATGATGCTGAATTTCATCCTGATTTAAATATTCCACAAGCACAGTTGGTGATTCGTAAAGGTTTTAATGCTCAGATTGACAGTTATTCAGCATTTATGGAAGCAGATCATAAAACGACAACAGGACTGGCGGGGTATTTGAAAGAGCGTGGTATAGATACAGTTTATATTGTTGGGATTGCCACAGATTTTTGTGTGGCATGGACAGCAATGGATGCTGCGAAACTAGGTTTTAAAACCTTTGTGATTTCTGATGCGACCAAAGCGATTGATTGGCAAGGTTCTTTACAACATGCATGGCAAGAAATGCTGGCAGCAGGCGTAAAACGTGTTGTGGCAAAGCAGATTTTAGAGACAGAAAATTTGTGATAATCCAGAAAAAAATACTGAGTGGTATAAAGTTCTATTAAAATCTGACAAATCTGGGACAATTAAAAAAGATTCAGGACGGATTTTATGGCAGCCATTTTACGTTTTAGTCAGTTTGTGCAAAAGACCTTCGCGCTTTGGGTGGTGGTCTTTGCATTGATTGCGCTGTGTTTTCCTGTCGCATTTGTATGGTTAAAAGCCTATATTCCGTGGGTGTTAGGTATTATCATGCTCGGAATGGGCATGACCATGACCGTAGATGATTTCAAAGGTGTGTTGCAAAATCCCAAAGCTGTGCTGATTGGTGTAGTTGCTCAGTTTGTGATTATGCCAAGCTTGGCTTATCTGCTTTGCAAGTTATTGCAGTTGCCTGCTGAAATTGCAGTAGGTGTTATTTTGGTGGGTTGCTGTCCTGGTGGTACAGCCTCCAATGTCATTGCTTATATGGCTAAAGCCAATACCGCTTTATCGGTTGCTTGTACTTCTATTTCAACATTTTTAGCCCCGATTTTAACCCCCACGATTTTTTATTTGTTGGCGAGTCAATGGATTCCGATCGATGCTGGTTCAATGTTTATTGATATTCTGAAAGTGGTGATTTTCCCCATTATTTTAGGGGTGACACTGAGAACTTTCTTCAAACAAAAAACTGAACAATATATTCAAATCATGCCTTTGGTATCGGTGATTGCCATCGTGGTGATTGTGGCGGCGATTATTGCAGCCAGTAAGGCATCTATTTTGCAATCAGGTTTGCTGATTTTGGTTGTAGTGATCTTACATAACAGTTTGGGTTTTTTACTAGGTTATTGGGCAAGTCGCTTATTGAAATTATCTTATCCAGATGCCAAAGCTGTCTCGATTGAAGTCGGTATGCAAAACTCTGGTTTAGGTGTGACTTTAGCAGCGATTCATTTTGCAGCTTCACCTATAACCGCGGTACCTAGCGCAATATTTAGTCTATGGCACAATATTTCTGGACCTGCATTGGCGACTTATTGGGCATCTAAGGCATATAAAATGGCACAAAATACCATAGAAAATGATTTAGAAAATCCATCAGAAGATCAGTATAGACATTAACGCCTTGAGGCTACAGCATTGAAGAGCGCCTATGCGCTCTTTTTTATAGACTTTTTAATGGGTTTAAAAACTCATCTTCGGTCATGACTTTAAAACCATATTGTTCAAGTAAGGCTGTCGTAACACCTTTACCGTGAATTTTGTTTCCTGAAAATGAACCATCATAAATCCATGTAGAACCACAGGAAGGGCTATTTGCCTTGAGAATGACATGTGTGACCTGATGATGTTGGGCGAGTTTTAATGTTTTTTCTGCACCTTGAATAAAATCCTGAGTCACATCATTACCTTGTGTATCAATGACTTTGGCTTGTCCTTTGAGTACTGCATGCCCATCACCACCGACAATTTCAGCAGCAGCGCGAGGTGTGCTGAGTCCACCTGAAACTTCGGGGCAAATCATGATGGCTTGACCTGTTTTAAGCAAAGATTTAAGTTGAGTATGTAAACAGTTTTGACCGTCATAACGAACATTTTCACCAACAAGGCAGGCACTAATTAAATATTTCATCTTGTTTAAATAAGTGGATAAATAAAAAGAAAAATTAAATAAAAATATATAGCAATTTTTGATTATAATCCTTATTTTAAATATGGTTTATTTCAAATATATTAAAATCATAGATTTAATTATTAGATTATACCATTCTTTATATTTTAATATTTATTAAAATATAGTTTTATTAATTTTGATAAATATTTTTTTATTGGATATTTATCACATTTTTTATAATAAGTGTTGTGTAATCTAAAAATAATGATTATGAATTTTGAAAAATATTAAGGTTATAGGTTTTATTTTATTAGTTTTATGGTTTAATCATTGGTGTTTTGTTTATTCAATTTGAAAATTAATAATCAAAATTTTGATTTAGATGTCGGTTGTTCTCAGTTAAACCGTTGAAAAATGAAACGGTGATATAGCAAAATCTTTCATTTTTGATATATGGGAAATAATGTCAAAAAATGCAAATGATTTAATGATTACAGAGAATTCAATATTATTTCTAGGTACAGTTTACACATGTGTAAAGTGAAATATCTCACATTTTCTATTCAAAAATTAAATACTTTTATCGCGCTGAGTTTATGTTTAAACAGCATGGTTTATGCAGAAACTCGGCAAGGGTATTTTCAAGAGATTAAACAAAATATTGGAAGTTTAATTCGTCCTCAAGCGGATGAATCTTATAGCACAGTACAACTGAGTCAGTTGTCAAACTTTCAAGTTGAAACAGATCCAATTTATCAACAATTGCCTGTGGTTGGTCGTCCAATGACAGATGATAATAATGTCCCTTTGTATAATAATGCTGAAATACAAAGTCGTTTGAGTTTACAAAATGCGGTGCAAATTGCAGTAAAACGTAATCCAAATATTTCACAATCTTTGGCAAATTTAGCTGCACAAAATGCCAATATTGATGTGGCAAAAGCACAATATTATCCGCAGTTAAAAGCAGGTTTAAACACAGGTGATTTTACTTCGAGTGATCGTGGGCGTCAGGTCTATACGGTTGAAGCAAATCAGATGCTCTATGATTTTGGTAAAGTAAAATCCAGTGTTGATACGCAAAAAAATAAATTAGAAGCAGAACAAGCCAATGTTTTAGTGAGCATTGATGAAATTTCTACAGAAACTTCACGTGCCATTATTGCTGTTTTGCGATATCGAGTTTTACTTAATATTGCACAAGATCAAGTCAAAGGTGTGAGTCGTTTACATGAAATTGCTCGATTACGTTCCGATGCAGGGATTAGTAGTTATGCAGATCCTGTGCAAGCTCAAAGCTATGTAGAATATGCCAAAACGTATTTATTGACACAACAAAATAAATTGCGTCAAGAAGAGCAAAAACTTCGCACATTATTGGGCTTTGATGTTAGTCGCACTGATTTTATTATTCATGATGATTTCTTAAAAAAATCAGAACTTTATACTTCTCCAAAAATGAACATGATTCCGAGCATGATTGCAGCCCAAGCTGAAATAGAAGTGGCACGTAGTCAAAAGAAACAAACGGAGTTAAGTCGTTATCCAACAGTGTCTTTGGTTGGTTCACTCAATCAAGCACTGAATGGTAAAAACCCAAATACAGGTAAAGAAGATGATACTGATAGCTCAATTGGTATCTCTATGAGTAGTAATTTTTATCAGGGTGGTGCAGTCAGTTCACAAATTCGCTCTGCAGGTTATGCAGAGCAAGCTGCACGTTCAAAGTTGAATGCCACTTATTTAAATATCATGGATTCTACGCAAATCGCCCGTGAAAATATTGAAAATATGGACAAGCAAATTTGGGTGTTAATTGAACGAGAGCGTTCTACTGCAAAAACACGTGAACTTTACGAAGAACAATACAAGTTAGGAAAACGGTCTATTTTAGATTTACTGAGTTCTGAACAGTCTTTTCATAGTTCTCGTGCAGAACGAGAATCTGCCCGTTACGATATTTATGACACACTTGCGATTTATATCAATGTAATTGGTAAAAGTAGAGATATTTATCAACTTAATAATACGAAAATTCAAGGGTTTGAAGTACAGTAATGAACCAAACACTCAATTATCAACCTTGGCTGCAAGCCATTTTAACGGTTGCTCAGCATTATCGTATTCAGCCCTCAGAAGAGCAAATACGTTTACAGCTAGATTGGAATAAATATCAGAATATTGATGATTTATTACAGATTGTCACTAAACAATTGGGATTAAATTATCGTCGTGCAGATTTTTCAAAAGATGTACTGAACCCTTGGCGTTTACCTGTAGTCATCGAATTTAAAGATGGGCAAGTTGCAGTTATTGAAAAAGTAGACCAACAAGGTAACGCAAGTCTACAGCTGAGTGGGGATCAAGGTTTATCACAAACTTTTGATTTAAAAGCCTTACAAGCCAATGCTAAACAAGTTTTTATTTTCCGACCAGAAACATCTATTCCTGATGCGCGTGTTGATGAATATATTAAGCCCTATGAGCAAAGTTGGTTTTGGAGCATTGTTCTAAAAGATTGGAAACGCTATACCGATATTATGGTTGCGTCCATGATTGCCAATATTTTAGCGTTGGCAACCATTATTTTCTCCATGCAAGTGTATGACCGTGTTGTACCATCACAATCCGTCCCTACGTTGTGGGTTCTGGCAGGTGGGGTGCTGATCGCAGCTATTTTTGAATTTACTTTGCGTGTGGCACGGGTGTATTTGTCTGACATTATCGGTAAACGTGCTGATTTGAAAATATCTGATCGTGTGTTTGGTCATGCATTACGTATTCGTAATAAAGATCGTTCTAAATCTACAGGATCATTTATTTCACAAATTCGTGAGTTAGAAGGGGTGCGTGAACTTGTTACCTCAACCACGATCAGTGCAATTGCAGATTTACCATTCTTCCTATTATTCCTTGCAATTTTTTGGGTGATTGGTGGCAACCTATTTTGGGTAATGCTCATCGTTGTGCCATTGATGATTATTCCAAGTATTTTGGCGCAAAAGAAGCTCGCACAGCTCGCACAAGAAGGCATGCGTGAAGGTGCTATTCGTAATGCGATTTTAGTTGAAGCTGTTCAAGGCATTGAAGATATTAAATTATTACGTGCAGAAGCCAGATTCCAAAACCAATGGAATCACATGAATGAGGTTTCAGCCGATGTCAGTATGCGCCAACGTAAAATTACTGGTTGGTTAAATGCATGGACTCAAAAAATTCAGGGTTTGACTTATGCAGTTGTCGTATTGGTGGGTTGTTTTGCAGTGATGAAAGGGGATATGACGACTGGTGCGCTGGTTGCATGTTCGATTTTATCTTCAAGAATGTTAGGACCTATTTCACAAATTACGGGTGTTTTAGGGCGCTGGCAACAAGCAAAAGTGGCGAAGCAAGGTTTAGATGAGTTAATGAAAAAACCTGTGGATCGTCCTGATCGCGCACAACTGATTCATCGTCCAACAATTTTAGGTCACTACGAATTTAAAGGCGTTTTATTTAAATATAGTGAAGATGATCCTCGTCCATCCGTAGTTATTCCACAGTTAAAAATTAAAGCTGGCGAAAAAATTGCAATTTTAGGTCGTAATGGCGCAGGTAAATCAACTTTACTGCAATTATTGGCAGGAATGCAGACACCAATTCAAGGCAAAATCAGTTTAGATGGCGTTGACCAAAATTTAATTGATCCTGATGATATTCGTCGAGATATGACTTTGTTGAATCAAAATGCTCAACTTTTTTACGGTACGATTCGTGAAAATTTGACTTTAGGTGCACCATTAGCAACAGATCATGACATTATCAATGCTTTAAAACTGGCAAATGCACTTGAAATTGTAGAACAGAAAAAAGAAGGCTTAGATCACGTTGTGCTTGAAGGTGGTACAGGTTTTTCTGGTGGTCAGAAACAATCTTTATTATTAGCACGTTCTATATTACGCAATCCAAGTATTCTGTTATTAGATGAGCCAACAGCAGCATTAGATGATGTTTCTGAACGTACTTTAATTAATAACTTAAAAGAATGGTCAGCACATCGAACTTTGATTGTGGCAACACATCGTCCCGCAGTATTGCAATTGGTAGACCGTATCATTGTGGTTCATGAAGGAAAAATCGTAAAAGATGGTCCTCGTAATGAAATCTTGAACTCGAGTCAAGCCAATGCACGAGGTACTTCAGCATGAGTTCAGCACAATTACCTGAAAATAAAACAAAACCAGAAAATGGCTTAGATACATTAAAGCGTCCAAGTAATCCTTCGGCACTCAAATTTTCTGAGCCACCTTTACCAAAATCAAGTTTGGTGATTTGGATCGTTGCTTTAGGCTTAATTGCTTTTATTGTTTGGGCATGTATGTTCAAACTGGAAGAGGTATCGACAGGAACTGGTAAAGTCATTCCTTCATCTAAAGAACAAACCATCCAGTCTTTAGACGGTGGTGTCGTGACTAAGCTAGAAGTAAAAGAAGGTGATATTGTTGAAAAAGGGCAAATTTTAGCGCAAATTGACCCCACTCGTTTTGAATCACAAGTTGGTGAAAGTTTAAGTAAATTACGTGCGATGCAGGCAACTGCAGCACGTTTACAAGCTGAAGTAAATGGTACTCAGTTGAGCTTTCCTAAAGAAGTCCATGAGATTCCAAGTTTAGTTTCAGAAGAAACAGCACTTTATACCTCTAGACGTTGGAACTTAGAAGAGTCGATCAAAGGTTTACAACATGCATTGTCTTTGGTGCAAAACGAATTGCAAATGACACAACCTTTGGTTGCAAAAGGAGCTGCTTCAGAAGTTGAAGTGTTACGTTTAAAGCGTGATATTAATAACTTTGAAAATCAGATTAATGACAAGCGTAATGATTACTATGTGAAAGCTCGTGAAGAATTAGCCAAAGCCAACGCAGATATTAAATCTTTACAACAAGTCGTAACAGGACGTAATGACTCTGTAAAACGTTCGACTTTCTATGCACCTGTGCGTGGCGTAGTGAAAGAACTTGCAATTACCACGATTGGTGGGGTTATTCCACAAAATGGAAAATTAATGACTTTAGTTCCATTGGATGAAAAGTTATTAATTGAAGCACGTATTTCACCAAGAGATATCGCTTTTATTCATCCTGGACAAGCAGCACTTGTGAAAATAACAGCCTATGATTATTCAATCTATGGCGGCTTAGATGGTAAAGTTGTCGTGATTTCACCAGATACAATTCGAGATGAAGTCAAACAAGATCAATTTTATTATCGTGTTTATATTCGAACTGATGTTGATAAACTGGTTAATAAATCTGGGCAATCATTTGCCATTACACCTGGTATGGTCGCGACAGTAGATATTAGAACAGGGCAAAAAACGATTATGGAATATTTACTTAAACCATTTAATAAAGCACAAGAAGCATTAAGAGAAAGATAAGTCATTTATTTATTAAAAAGCCAGTATTTATACTGGCTTTTTTGTGAGCAAAAATATATAAGGTAATAAGAAATATGATGGTATAAGTTAAAATATAAATTTTAGGTTATAAATTGTTTAAAATTTCGATATTTTTAATACATTATACATTTATTTTAATTAATGTGATTTTTTATTATAAATATATTTTTATTGTGATATTCATCACTACTTTGGTTAATAAAAAATAACATAAATATTAAAAAAAATATATATAAATAAATATTAAATACACATTTAGATAAACTAAAAGTACTATTTTTAATAAGGTTTTTATATTTTGTAAATTATTGATTTAAAATAAAAATAAAAATAATGGTAAAAAAATAAATGTAACATATATTTTAATGTTAAACCGATCTGCTTTAGACATCTTAAATATTTAATTTAATTTAATAGACTATTAAGAATATATTTAACACTTAAAATTATTATGTGATTCTAAAATCATAGTGGCATGGTAGGATTTTAATAATATTATTTTTTTAAATCAGTATTTATCTGATAACGGTGGAAAAGATGGAAAATATATCAGTAGTATCTAAGGATACTGGAAATTCATTTCAGGTTACTAATCCTAGTTTTGCAATAAAAGCCCCGTCTGTTGTTGTACTTAAATATCGTAAGGATCAGATAAAAAATATTGCTAGAGAGGGTGATCACTTAATCATTACTCTTGATAATGGCGAAACGATTCGAATTGAAAACTTTTTTGCTTTAGATAATAGTTTGGTTTTAGAGAATAATAATGAATTACTTTGGGTTAAGTTTAATGATTTAAATAATGTTTCACTAGAAACTATTAACTATGCTGGGTTAGATAATATTCAGCCTTTATTATATGAGTCAGATGGCAGTGTACCATTTGCGGCTGGAGTGCTTGGTGCTGTAGGCACAATGGCATATCTTTTAAATAGATCGCTTGACGATAATGATTCTAATAATGGTGCTACTGGCGGCACAGGCGAAACTGGTGGTACAGGCGAAACTGGTGGCACGGGCGAAACTGGCGGCACAGGCGGCACAGGCGAAACTGGCGGCACAGGCGAAACTGGTGGCACAGGCGAAACTGGCGGCACAGGCGAAACTGGTGGTACAGGCGAAACTGGTGGCACGGGCGAAACTGGCGGTACAGGCGAAACTGGCGGTACAGGCGAAACTGGTGGCACGGGCGAAACTGGTGGCACGGGCGAAACTGGCGGTACAGGCGAAACTGGCGGCACAGGTGAAACTGGTGGCACTGGCGAAGATACGACAGCACCAGATGCACCAAGTGATGTTGTAATCAGTGAAGATGGTTCAACGGTTACAGGTAAAGCAGAACCGGATTCAACAGTTGAAATCAAAGACAAAGATGGCAACATCTTGGGTTCAGGTACAGCAGACGAAAATGGTGACTTCACAGTTGGTTTGGATAATCCATTAACCAATGGTGAAAAAGTTGACGTAACTGCCAAAGATGAAGCAGGCAACGTTTCAGACAAAACTGAAGTGAC
>NZ_JACAIJ010000021.1:0-56401 GCF_030325485.1 Acinetobacter sp. R933-2 | reverse complement strand
ACAGGTTTTGGGACGTTGCTTGCTGAAGGCAAACCGACCTTAAACTATGAAGGTAAAGATTTCGTTTTAGAAAATCCAATCAAAGCGGATTTTGCCCTGATCAAAGCACAACAAGGCGACCGTTGGGGTAACCTCGTATACCGTAAATCTGCACGTAACTTTGGTCCAATCATGGCAATGGCGGCAGACGTGACCATTGCACAAGTGTCTGAAGTTGTCGAGTTGGGTGCTTTAGATCCTGAACATATCATCACACCAGGTATTTTTGTACAACATGTTGTACAAGTAAAACCTGCTCAATAATTGGCTACGGAGAATTTAAAATGAGTTATACAAAATTAAGCCGTGATCAAATTGCTGAGCGTGTGGCACAAGACATTCCTGATGGTGCTTATGTCAACTTAGGCATTGGTTTACCGACTAAAATTTCAAGCTATTTACCAAGCGATAAAGACGTATTTTTACACTCTGAAAATGGTTTGTTGGCTTTTGGTCCACCACCTGCTGAAGAAGATCGTGACCCTGAACTGATCAATGCAGGTAAAGAATTTGTGACTTTACTGGATGGCGGTGCTTTCTTCCATCACGGTGACTCATTTGCCATGATGCGTGGTGGTCACTTGGATATCGCTGTTTTAGGTGCTTTCCAGATTGCTGAAAATGGTGATTTGGCGAACTGGCATACAGGTGCTCCTGATGCAATTCCTGCGGTTGGCGGTGCAATGGACTTAGCCGTTGGTGCGAAAAAAGTTTTCATTACCACCGATCATGTGACCAAAAAAGGCGAGCCGAAAATCGTTGCGGAGCTAACTTATCCAGCTACAGGTTTGAAATGTGTAGACCGTATTTACACTGACCTTTGCGTGATTGATGTCACTGTTGAAGGCATGAAAGTGATTGAAAAAGTGGAAGGTCTTTCATTTGAAGAATTGCAGTCGTTGACGGGTGCAACATTGATTGATGCGACGGTTTAAGACACTTTAGAAATATACAGAATCCCCCTAAATCCCCCTTTTTCAAAGGGGGACTTTGACCAATAAATATTTATTTTTCATTGGAAAGTCTCCCTCCTTTCAGGAGGGATTAAGGGAGGTAAAAATTGGAATCAATAATTCTCCTTTTTAGAAGAAGAATTATAAGAACAGTTAAATCACTTCAAATGAGTAAGGGAATTTTCTTCCCCCTTTGAGATGAACGAAGCGCAAGAGGATGAGGGGAACCTAAAACATCCTCTCCCTAACCCTCTCCTTCAAAGGAGAGGGAACTTCAGAAAGAGATTTCTATGAAAAACGCATACATTATTGATGCCATCCGTACCCCATTCGGCCGCTATGCAGGCGGACTTGCACCTGTACGTACAGATGACTTAGGCGCATTGCCAATTAAAGCTTTAATTGAACGTAATCCATCTGTGAACTGGGAAAAAGTTGATGATGTGATTTACGGTTGTGTCAACCAAGCAGGTGAAGACAACCGTAACGTCGGTCGTATGTCTGCACTTCTTGCAGGTGTGCCATACCAAGTGCCTGCAACCACAGTCAACCGTTTATGTGGTTCATCGCTGGATGCTGTGGCAATGGCAGCACGTGCGATTAAAGCAGGTGAAGCAGATTTGATTATTGCAGGTGGTGTAGAAAGCATGTCTCGTGCCCCATTTGTGATGGGTAAATCTGAATCTGCTTATGGTCGTGCACAAAAGCTTGAAGACACCACCATGGGTTGGCGTTTTATCAATCCAAAACTCAAAGAAATGTATGGTGTTGAAACCATGCCTCAAACTGCAGAAAACGTGGCTGAGCAATTCAACATTAACCGTGCCGATCAAGATCAGTTCGCTTTGACCAGTCAGCAACGTACTGCGGCGGCACAGGCAAACGGTTTCTTTGACAAAGAAATTATCGCTGTGACCATTCCACAGCGCAAAGGCGATGCCATTGTTGTGGCAAAAGATGAACATCCTCGTGCAACCACGATTGAAGCGTTAACCAAGTTAAAACCTGTAGTGAAAGCTGAAGGTACAGTCACTGCGGGCAATGCTTCAGGCATTAACGATGGTGCAGCAGCGCTCCTCATCGCTTCTGATAATGCAGTTGCAACGTATGGTTTAAAAGCCCGTGCCAAAGTGATTGGTGCAACAACAGTTGGGGTTGAACCTCGCATTATGGGCTTTGGTCCTGCACCTGCGATCAAAAAATTGCTTGCTCAAACGGATTTAACACTTGAGCAAATGGATGTGATTGAACTGAACGAAGCTTTTGCAGCACAAGCATTGGCTGTGACCCGTGACCTAGGCATTGCCGATGGTTCAGAAAAAGTCAATCCAAATGGTGGTGCGATTGCTTTGGGTCATCCACTTGGTGCATCGGGTGCGCGTCTGGTGATTACAGCACTGAATCAGCTTGAAGCAACAGGTGGTAAATATGCCCTGTGCTCAATGTGTATCGGTGTAGGTCAAGGCATTGCTTTGATTATTGAAAGAGTTTAACTTTTTCAGATAAATGTTGAGCTTTAATCAATTCAACATCCCAAGTAGGAATAGTGTCTAACCGAGCCAATAAAAAGTCTAAAAGCTTTCTGATTTTAGATAAGTTTTTTGAGTTGGCAGGGAAGACTGCACGTAAGCCGTAATTCAATAAAGGATATTCAGGTAAAATCGTGACCAGTTGTTGATTCATAATATGCTTATGTGAAACCAAGGTTGGGAGGCAGACTACGCCTCCTTCACTTAGAGCAAAATCACGTAATAAGTGCACAGAAGAAGAAAGAACATGAATATTGATTTCCATGTCTTTAAATTCAGTCCCTTCTAAATATTGAATGCGATTTCGGGTTGGATAACCCGAATAATAGCCTAGAGGGAGGTCTTTTAATTGTTCAGGATGTTGGATTGGTTCAATATTTTTGAGATATTGAGGCGAACAGCAAAGCACTCGATTCACATTAAACAGTTTTCTTTCGACTAAGCTTTCACCAGTAGGTGGGAACATTTGAAAAACAATATCAAAGCCTTCTGCAATTGGGTCGATAATTCGGTCATTAACCACGATATCGATATTTAAATCAGGATATTCTTTCAAGAAAATCGTAAGTAGATGACCAAAATGATCAATCGCAAAACCTGGCGCCATATGAATGCGTAAACGTCCTTGCATTTTGGAGGTGGCATGTGCCATTTCATCTGCTAAAAATTCAAAACGCTTAATAATATCGGCACATTCATGATAATAACGCTCACCAATATCTGACAAACGCACAGAGCGCGTACTACGATGAAAGAGAGGGGCTTTAATAAAATTTTCTAGCTGTTGAATACGGCTACTAATGACCGAACGAGTGACACCCAATTGTTCTGCTGCTTTTATAAAACTTCCACTTTCTGCCACACGTACAAATGCATCCATGCATTGTAACTTATCCATTATTTATCCCTTGTAAATTAATATATTAGAATACACAACACTCAACTGAAAGTTGAAGTTAATAGTATTTAAAATACTATTGATTTGAGTTGATATTCTAACTCATTTTTTAAAAACCATACATTATTAAAAGAAATTAAATTTAATATTCAGTAGTAAATTTGATCTATATTGAATGATTTGAAAATTTTTTATTTTTAATATTTTAAATAGCCTGTCTGTTTTAATTTAGATCGCTTGAAAATTTAATTGAACTATAAGATAGAATCAAGATATGAAGATAAATGGACAACACGTTAGATTTAAATACTACTACAATGAATAAAAGGAGATAGTCAAATTAGAAGTCTGATTATTTTGGATAGATATATTATACTTATTGGGTATTTTAGATTAAAAAAGAATCAAAATATATTTTTTATTTTATTTATCAAGTATAAATGTTCTTAAATTATCCGCAATTTCTGTGGATAACTCTAGGGATAAAACCTATTTACTTTTATCTTTGATGGATTTGATAGAGCTAAATGAATTTTAAGATGCAATTAATTATAAGTTAATATCATTTAAGTGGTATTTAAGAAATCTAAATTGATCAAAAATATAAATTAAATTGAACTGTATTTTTCAATATAATCTCCCCACCACTGCATCATTTCTTTACGTTGATTAAAATATTCAGCATGATTATAGCTTGCTCGTGTTTTATTTTTATCAGTATGTGAAAGTTGAGCTTCAATCCAACTCGATTGGAATAGTCCTGAATCATTTAATATTGTACTAAAAGTAGATCTTAGACCATGAGAGGACAATTCAGTTTTATTATATCCCATTTTTCTAATACAACTATTTAATGTATTAAAATGAATATGTTGATTTGGGTTTCGAGGACTGTAAAATACATACTTTTCACCGTGCGACCACACTAAAGCAGATTCTATAATTTTTATAGCTTGAGTAGATAAAGGTACTAAAAAGTCAGGAATATCATATCCTAAAATAACTTTTCTTCTGAATTGTTTGACATGAAGCGCGGGGATTTTCCATACTTTATTTTCTAAATCAAAATGATGGGGTTCACAAAGTAAAAGCTCTGAACCACGAACGCCAGTATAAAGCTTTAACCATAAAGCTTTTTTTATAATAGGGTCTGTATTTAACTGACTGATTCTATCTATAAATTCAGATAAATCATCTGATTTTAAATAAGGATAATTTTTCTTAATTTTATTATTTAAGAATATTTTGTTCAGACCATTTGCAATATTATATTCACAATACCCCATAGCCACAGCATAATCATAAATTTGTTTTAAATAACTATATGCTTTTTTAACAGGTTCTTTTACACCACGTGATTCTATATTTTTAATGATAATGACAAGATCATATCGTTTTACATGGCTAAACGATAAATCATGAATATGTGGGTAAATATCTTGAGTTAAACATTTTTTAGCTAACTCTATAACACCGCAGCGAGGTTTATCTTCAAAAGAATTTTTTATTTTAAAAGTTAACCATTCTTCACAGACATCTTGGAAAGATAATTCTTTATTTATTGAAATATAAGAAGTATCTAGACTGAGTTTGTATTCATCTCGTGCAGATCGAGCATCTTTTAATGACATGAAAGGATAAAGACCCAATTTAATTCTAGGTCTTTTTTTAGAGCCTTCTATCGAATAACGATAGCTCCAAGACTTTCTTCCATTCGGATCTATTTTTAAGCTTAAACCATCGTCATCAGCTAAAAAGTAAATTTTTTCCTTAGGTTTTGCCTGCCGTACTCTTGATTCTGTAAGACTCATAAATTTGTATGAAGTAACTACGATAAACTATGCATGATATTGTTATTATAACAAAATTTATTGATAGCGTTTGATGTGTTTATATTGCATCCTATCAACTAGGACTTACACATTGACAGCATGAAAAAATAGTCAAATTGATTCAAAAATCAAGATGGTGGGCGTTTACTAGATGGAATGTTAAAATCTGATGGCACATCTTCAAGTGAAAAATATATTGTACTTTCTCATAGTATGGTGCCAATGAGTTTTTATTGGACGGAAAAAGGGAAAATTAAAACCTCACATGGTCCAGATCCAGATAAATAAGAGTTTAATATAATGGAACAAAAAATGAATTTTCCAACAACCGCTTTAAGACATATACATTCAGGGTATATCGGTACAGTTGAAATATGGCAACAATTTTTTATAGAATTTATTGATAATTATGAAAATTTTAAAGAAGAAAATCCTGAATTTGATGCAAGTGATTTTAGTCATTTAAAAGCTGAATATTTGAACTTAATAAGACATTTTGATGTCGTAGCTATACAAAACCAGTTAGATAAAAAAGAAAAAGATTTAGGAATAGTTTTACCAAAATCATATAAAGATTTTGTATTGGCTGGTGGAATAGAAATTTCCAAGAATTTCACTTATGACTTTTTAACATATTCTGCTTTATCTAAAATTGAAAATATAAGTTATCTTAAAGAAGATAAAAAAGGGTTTAGAGCTTATCACAGTATTATAGAAATGGATGAGGAAGACTATATTGAAAATCCTCAAAGCCTAGCTCAAGCAGAACAGAACCATTATCACTATGTAAACTATTTTGAATTATTTAAATTGACAGGTGAGGAACGAGGCAACATCTTAGATGTGGTGAATATAAAAGATGAATCTGAAATTGGTTATTTTAGCCGTGGTACTTTACCTCTGCATAAAGAATTTAAAAACAGTGTCATTAATATTACAGAATATTTAACTCGTATCTTATTGCCATTTCAACAAACGCAGGATGGTGAATACGAGGCATGGCTTTTTGAGGATGGAAATTTTTACCGTTGTAAGTCATTTGCGGAAATGTATGTGATTGATTTGTTAGGAAGTTGTTCACGTGGTCTAACATCTCAAGGCATGAAAAATCTGTATCTTAGCAGTTTATCTAAAATGTTTAAAAATATGCCCGAATGGTAAGGTTATACTCCCTTAAATCAACGTACCAAAACCATTCTAAGTGTAAAAACTCATTTACTTCCTAGTATTTACTTAGTTAATTAAATCTACCTTTTTTCCATTCGGTTGGGCTAATTCCAAACCAAGACTTAAAACAGCGGCTGAAAATTGATAATTCGGAATATCCAAGTTGTAGTGCAAGATCAGTAAGATGAATATTTGTTGTATTCATTATACGAATAGCTTCTTTTTTACGAATGTTCTCCAAAACATCGCGATAATTAGTTCCATTTTCCTTTAATTTGCGTTGTAATTTTTTAGGATGTATGCCCATACAGAGTGAAATGTTATGAACATTACAGTCACCAGTTGCTAATAACATTTTGATAGCGTTTTCAATCAGTAAATTTTCGTCATGAATAGGTTTATTAGATGAACTTTCTAGCTGTTGTTGAATTAACTGATTCACGATGTTTTCATTAAACATAAGTGGCTTATGTGTTAAATAATCTGATGGAAAATATAAAGCATCCCGATCAGAGTTAAATTCAATTTCACATTCAAAGATTTTATTGAATAACTTTAAAGACTTTAATGGAGGACTTTGTTTGAGTTTAATTTTTTCAGGATGCCATGTTGTTCCGATAAGATCTTGAATAATGTTAAGGATTAGACAAATAGTGAGCTGGGACTTTTGTGGCATTTCCTTATTATCTTTATTAAGACGTACAAAATGAAGTTCACACAGCTTATTTGGAAGTTGATTGACATGAAATACGAGTTCTTCAGCATGTAGATAGGCATATTTCTGAGCAGAGCTTAAGGCATCTAAAATATTATTTTGTCTAGACATATAAATGCCAATGAGTCCGATAGTTCGAATATTCTGAAAAGTACCGAGTTTTAGACCAAAACATTCTTCATTACAACGAATCGCGGCGTTCTCTAACAAACTTAAATAGCAATCATAATCAATAAATGAATTTGGCTCACGAATTGTTGATGGCAAAATACCTTCTTTTTTAAGTAATTCAATAGGATTCATTCCATAACTACGAACCAACTCTTCAAAACCGTTTAAGCTAGCAGCCCTAATATAATTTGCCATCTGATACTCCTTTTTGTCCTAAATTATCAAATTCATGTCCTAAAATGTCAAGCGAAGTGTAAGTGTTCTGCTAGAGTTAAATGAAGTACAACACAATCAAAAAATGAACACTACGATTAGGAATGCACAGTTAATGACAAAAGGAAGGATTATGCTATTCAATAATACTCAGTTAGATATTCAGCAATATTTATATAACTGTTTACATATACAAAAAACCGCAGTAAAAGAGCAGGGCATTGAAAGTATTACTGAAAGGAAGCAGCATTTACTTCAATTAAAAGCCTTGATCCGCGATCATCGTGAGGCACTGATTGAGGCAATTCATCTTGATTATGGTAATCGGTCGAGACATGAAACTTTATTTGCTGAAATTATTACAGCTATAGATGATATTAATAATAGTTTGAAGAATTTAAAAAAATGGACCAAGGTGCAAAAGCGTAAGGTCGATTTAAGTATGTATTGTGGTGGTACTAATCGTGTTATTCCACAGCCACTGGGTGTGATTGGTTTAATTGTTCCATGGAACTTTCCAGTTAATTTGATGTTTTCGCAACTCTCTGCTGTATTCGCAGCAGGGAATAAAGCTATGGTAAAACTTTCTGAGAACTCTCGACATCTTGCAGCACTATTCTTAAAAATAATTCCACAATACTTTAAACCTGAAAAGTTACAGCTTTTTGATGAAACAGGAAGCGTTGGCATTGCTTTTTCAAAGTTACCATTTGATCACATCATGTTTACGGGTTCGAGTGCAACAGGTAAAAAAGTCATGGCTGCAGCAGCAGAAAATCTCACTCCTGTAACACTTGAACTCGGGGGGAAATCACCAGCAGTGATTGATCCTGACTATTGTTTAACGAAAGCAGTAGAGCGAATCATGTTTGTGAAGCAGTTTAATGCAGGACAAATTTGTACAAATGTAGACTATTTATTTTTACATGAATCACAAAAAGATGCCTTTATAGAAGCTTCAAAAAACTGGGTAAAAGAACATGTACCAGATATCCATAGTAATGATTATACATCAATTATTGATGATCGCTCATTTCAACGCTTGAGTAATACCGTCAGTCAAGCATATGAAAAAGGAGCAACGGTAATTAGCCTAAATCAACAAAAAGCTGATCCTTTGAGCCGAAAATTTCCACTGACTCTGATCTTGGACAGTAACGATGAGATGGATATTGATACTCGTGAAACTTTTGGACCCATTCTCATGATTAAAACATATCGCCAGCCAGAAGATGTCGTAAATTACATTGGACAGCGTGATCGTCCATTAGCATTTTATCCATTTAGCACTAAGCAAAGTTTGGTGGATTATTATATTGAAAATGTCATGTCAGGTGGCGTGTCAGTAAATGATGCTTTGTTCCATGTAGGTCAACATGATTTACCCTTTGGTGGTGTAGGTGCAAGTGGGATGGGGCATTATCATGGTTATGAAGGTTTTTTGACTTTCTCAAAAATGCGTCCTGTATTCTATCAAGCGAGTTTTTCTAGCTTAAAATTTTTAGCACCGCCTTATGGTAATTTTGCTGACTGTGTACTGAACTTTTTAACTAAAGCTAAATCTTAAATATTTCTAATCACTTAAAAGCTATTTTTACAATCTGCAAAACATAAATGATGTTGGGCAAGATGAATTGTGCTTGGAATATCAAAAGCAAGGCGATTTTGTGAGTGGGTTATATATTTAATTTTTAAGATGAATATTTCAGGACAGCCATGAAGATACAAAATTATTTATATTTTATCTGATTGCAATGTGTGTAGGGATGAATCAGTGGATAGGAATCTACTGAATTCAATAAATCTGCGTGTTTATATTCGTCTAATCAATTTTTATCACTATATAAATGCCGTAAATCATGGAAGAAAATAGGTATTAAAATGTTAAAAAATAAAACAAAAGTTCCATTCAGTTTGGCTTTAGGTTTTGCTGCTGTATCGAGTATTCAAGCCGCAGGACTTGAACGTTCGGCACAACAAATAGATGCCCTTTTTGAAAAAGGAACTTATGCAGAAGTGGGTTATACACATATTTCTCCAGATATACAGGGGATAGATGCGAGTGGTCATCATATTTCTGACTTAGCTGAAGACTATCAAACGTTAGCTTATGCGGTCAAAACTGATTTAAGTCCAAATCTACGTTTGGCTTTTATTTTTGATGAACCCTATGGAGCAAAAGTAAAATTTAAAGGAGATAGTGATTTTATCGCAACTAATTTTCCTGTTTCAGATTCTAATACACGTCTTGAGGTGAAGTCTAAAAACCTCACGACTTTATTGGGTTATAATTTAAATAAAAATGTGATGATTTATAGTGGCTTAGCAGCACAAGAGCTGCAAACAAATGTGCATTTACGTGGGTTGGCGTATCAAAAATCAAATGGCTATAACAATAGTTTTGATGATCTGTCAGTTGGGTGGGTTGCAGGTATGAGCTTTGCTAAGCCTGAGCTTGGTATTTTGGCATCGCTAAGCTATCGCTCTGAAATTAAGCATAAAACAACGATTAGAGAAGATGTACCTTTAGCTGATTTAATTGGGCTTGACTATTCTCATTTGAATGATGGCAGTATTACGACTCCAAAATCTGTGAACTTAAATTTTCAAACAGGATTAAATCCAAAAACAGCATTACATGCCAAACTACGTTGGGTGCCGTGGAGTGATTTTGCCTTTTATCCTCCGATTCTAAGAGCGGCAACAGGTCAGGCATTAAATAATACTGGTTTACCTCTCGTAGCTTTCCGTGATGATCAAATAGCGGCTGAACTTGGTATTAGTAAAAGCTTATCACCAAAACTTGCAATGTCTATTTCAGGTTTATGGGATTCTGGCGCTGGTGCTCCAGCACCAACATTAGGTCCAGTCGAAGGATATTGGGGCATCGGTTTAGCAACTAAATATAAGTTTAATCAAAATTTTGCTTTGAGTTTAGGCGGTCGTTATATGTGGTTTGGCGATGTAAAAGGTGAAGTCTCTGATGGGCGTATAGTGGGTGATTTTCAGGATAATAAAAGTTATGCCGTAGGTGTAAAGCTCTCATATCAAATGAAGTAATAGGGAATTTTTGTTTTAAATAAAACGTATAAAGGAGTTTCAAATGTTGGGAAATATGATGTTTAAACCACTGTTAATTAGCAGTCTAATCGAACATGCAGCGCAGTATCATTATGATACCAAAATTATTTCTAAAAATGTAAATGGTAGCTTTGTTGAAACCACATGGTTAGATATTTCTAATAATGCGAAGAAATATGCAAATGCTCTAAAAGCATTAAATATTCAACCAAGTGATCGTGTTGCCACCATGGCATGGAATAATCATCGTCATGTAGAAGCATGGTATGCAATAACGGGTTCAGGTATGGTGTGTCATACCATTAATCCACGTTTATTTCCTGAACAACTTACTTTTATTATTAATGATGCAGATGATAAAGTTCTAATGTTTGATCAAACATTTGCGCCTTTAATTGCTTCATTACGTACAGCTATTCCACATGTAAAACATTTTGTATGTATGAGCGAATATGATGCGACTATCGCAGAACTTATGCCAGATGTAAAATTTTATGATGATTTGATCGCTGCTCAAACAGCAACTTTTATTTGGTCTAAATTTGATGAAAACACAGCAGCTGCATTGTGTTATACCTCTGGGACAACTGGTAATCCGAAAGGTGTTTTATATTCACACCGTTCAACGGTATTACATAGTTTTTCAATTTGTTTGCCAGATTCTATTAATCTCTCTTCAAACGAAATTGTACTTCCTGTTGTACCCATGTTTCATGTAAATGCATGGAGCATTCCATATGCTGCAGCGATGGTGGGTTTTTCCTTAGTACTTCCAGGTCCTGATTTAGATGGGAAAAGTTTGGTCGAGCTGATTGATCAATACAACATTACAGTAGCATTAGGTGTACCAACCATTTGGCAGGGCTTATTGGCTTATGCTCGAACTTCAAAAACTGAATTAAAAAGTTTGACAAGAACTATAGTCGGAGGAGCAACTTGTCCACCAACGATTATTTCTGAGTTTAAAGAACGTTATAACTGTGAAACAGTTCATGCTTGGGGTATGACGGAAACAAGTCCATTAGGTACAATTAATAATTTAAAAGCTAAGCATAGTGGCTTATCTGAAGAAGAAAAGCTTAATGTGCGTTTATCCCAAGGGCGCCCACCTTTTGGAGTATCTATTCGAATTGTTGATCAAGAAAATGGAATACACAGTTTAAGGGATAATGAGCAATCTGTTGGGCATTTACAGATCCAAGGTCACTGGATTGTTGAGCGTTATTTTAATCAAGATAAACATACATTAACAACAGATGGATGGTTTGATACAGGTGATATTGCATCAATCGATCGTGATGGTTATATGAGTTTGAGTGATCGTGCGAAAGACTTAATCAAATCGGGTGGTGAATGGATTTCATCAGTAGAATTGGAAAACATTGCTTTAGAGCATCCAGATGTTGCAATGGCAGCAGCGATAGCAGCAATACATCCGAAATGGGATGAACGCCCGATTCTAATTGTAAAAAAGAAAGCCGAAGGTCAAATAACTGAAGATGGCTTGCTTGATTTTTATCAAAATAAAATCGCCAAGTGGCAGATTCCAGACAGAATAGTATTTGTAGATAATATCCCAATTAGTGGTACTGGAAAAATGGTTAAAAAAGATCTTAGAGAAAAATATAGACATATTTTATCTTTATAGCCGTAAAGCCGTGCCCTTAAGTACAGGTATCTAAAATTTTTTGGCTCAATTCACTCAAAGCAGCCTATTTAGAAATTTTTATTTTAAAAAGGCTGCTGTGTAATATCAGTTACGTGACTTAAGATGCGTAACTTTTTATCTTTTCACGTAACCACTGCAAACCTGGATCTGCATCGAAACGTGAGTGCCAGTATGCCAAAATATCAGGTGCTGGGAAATTCACAGGTGGTTCATGGCAGCTTAATTCAAAAGTGCTAGCAAGTACTTCAGCAATGGGTTTAGGTAAATTACAAATATAACCAGTTTGTGAAGCAATTACGGGCATTGCCATAAAGTTTTGTACTAATACTCCAATGTGTCGTACTAAACCTTGAGCATTCAAAGTTTGATCAATAATATTACCATCACGCTGATGAGCCTCAATCATCACATGGGGTCGTTCCAAATAGAGTTTAAGTGGAAAACGCCCTGATGCTAAGCCCTCTCGCTTCCAAATCATCGTGAGCAAAGGAACTGTAGTGATCGGTTCATAACAAAGGCTCGTGCCAAGTACCATTGCTGTGCTGATAACAAGATCAATTTCACCACTTTCTAATAATGCTGTGATCATATTGCTTTGTGGTAATGGCACTACTTCAATCATTAACCCTGATGCCTCCTGCGCAATGTGCTGGATCAGTTGGGGTAAAATCTGAAATTCTACAAAATCGCCAGAAGCTATACGAAATTTTCTTTGCGCTGTGCTAGGGATGAAAGGGGTAGAGCCTTGTAATACATCATCAAGACCCGATAAAGCATCACGCACTGGACCAATCAACTCTATAGCACGTGCTGTGGGTACTAGACCAGTACGACCAACTACAAATAACTCATCACCTAGTCGCTCACGCAGGCGACGTAGGGCATGGCTAACTGCTGATTGGCTGAGCGCTAAACGTTCACTAGCTCGGGTGACATTTTGAGTCTCCCAGAGCATGACGAAAACCACCAGTAAATTGAGATCAAGAGTTCTTGTATTAATATTATTCATACTTTGAATGCTATATATTCATTTCCTTCATTGCAAGAGACTTGTTGTAATAGTTCAACAGTTTTTACTGCTAGAGAGCTAATATTATGAATAATAAAAAACCACTGAAAATGGGTTGGTTCATTCCAACAATGGGTGATACTACAGCCTTCAGTGATCCAGACAAAAACATTCCTCAATCACTTGAGCATTTTGAAGAAGTCGCTTTCGCCGCAGAACAAGCAGGTTTTGATTATGTGTTAATCCCAGTAACCCCTTATTGCTGGGATGCTTGGGTCATTGCATCTTTCGTTATTGCCCGCACCAAGAAGCTCAAAGCCCTTGTCGCTGTAAAGCCTGGTTTTATCCATCCAGTTGCTCAAGCAAAGATGTTTGCTACCTTTGATCAACTGTCTAAAGGGCGCATCTATATTAATTTAATTGCTGGTCTCAGTGAAAATGATGCTTATGCTGAAGGGCAAATTGTTTCGAAAGAGTCCCGTTATGAGCAGTTAGAAGAAGAAGTTGAACTGATGAAGCGTTTATGGACTGAGAAAGATGTTGAGTACGATGGTACTTATCACCAAGCCCATAGCCCAAAAGTTATCCCAGCACCATTTCAGCAACCACATCCACCTTTCTTTCTTGGTGGTGGTTCAGAACAAGCCGCAGAAATTTCTGCTAAGCATTCCTCTGTCCATTTATTCTGGGGTGATTATCCTGAACGCATTGCCGAACAGATTGAAGAAATGCGTAACCGTGCTGCGAAGTATGGTCGTAGTGAAGATATTGAATTTTCTATGCGCTTACAAATTATCTGCCGAGAAACTGAAGAAGAAGCTTGGGATGCAGCTCATACTCTCATCAATGGTGCCGATCCAAATTGGACTAAACAGGTTAAAACCATGATGGCAGAATCAGTAGCCAATCAACGAATGAAGGAACTCTCTCAAACTATCGGTCGTAAGATGACACCACACCTATGGACTGGAATTACGGAAGTTCGTCCTGGTGCAGGAATTGCTGTTGTAGGAAATCCACAGCAAGTTGCTGATCAATTATTAGCTTTTGTAGATGCTGGCTGTACTGGATTTTGTCTGTCAGGTTATCCACATCATGAAGAAGCTGAGCGTTTTGGTCGTCTCGTCATGCCACTCCTAAAGCTCTAGCTTTTTTAAATTTGATAATAATCTATCCACTCATACATTCAATAGTAAAGGAATAACTTTTGATGAATACCTCTTCTTTCGATCCCAAGCAATTTCGTCAAGCTCTTGGTGCCTTCACTACTGGAGTGACGATTGTCACTACCCGTGGTCCAGATAATCTTGATTATGGGCTAACTGCTAATAGCTTCAACTCAGTGTCAATCGATCCACCAATGGTATTGTGGAGCATTAATAAGGATTCTTCGTCCGCAAAAGCTTTTACTAAAGGTTCGCATTTTGCTGTACATATTTTATCTACTGACCAAGAATCTTTATCGAATCGTTTTGCTAAAAGCAGTGTAGATAAATTTGCAGAACTCAAATTACAACGTGGTCCTAACGATATTCCCTTACTTGATGGGTGTTCAGCACGCTTCCAATGTAAGACAACCTACCAGTATGAAGGTGGCGATCATATTATTCTAGTTGGTGAAGTATTGGCATTTGACCATTTCGATAAAGCCCCTCTGGTATTTCATAGTGGTAGTTATAGACGTCTAGTGTCGCCTACCTCACTGGGCAAGGAAAGTGTGATCTATGGTGAAAACTGGTTAGGGTTCTTACTCGGTCGTGCTTACTATCAATTACAACTGCCGATTCGTAAACAGCTAAAAGATTTAGGTATGCAAGATCGTGATTTTGAGCTACTTGGTATTCTTAGCTTTAGTGAAGGGTCTACATTGGAAGAACTCAATCAACTATTCGATTTCACAGGAAAAGCCCTCTTGTCTGAGCAGTTAATGCTTTGGATACAAAAAGGTCTGTTGATCCTTAACGAACAACGTTTACAGTTCACTGATCAAGGTCGCCAATTGGCAATTCAATGGTTAGCCTTCGCCAAAGCAGCAGAAATGCAGGCTTTAGAAAGTCTCTCATATGAAGAAGCGCAGCAACTTAAACTATTGATAGGTCGAATTATTCAGTTCACTGGTACTGATCTTCCTACATATTGGCGTAAAGAAAATATCTGGCAGGATAACAACATATGGCAACAAGCAGATGCCATTTTAACGACAGGTTGATCTCATATTGTAGTGACTGTATTACCAATTAAAAAATAGATCATTCAGCCAAAGTACTGCAAATGACTAGATCACAGCTACATAATTTCAATTACAAAAACTATTGAGGTAAAAATGCTACAGCGGCTGGATTGCCGCTGCGCGACCTCAACTACATAAACAAACCAGTGAAGGTAAATAGTCTATGTCTAATTCTGCAATGCCCCCTACATCTACGATTCCCTGTACCACAAAACATCTACCTAGCCGTGTAAAAGCGAATTATGCCCTTGGTGTATTAATGCTCGCTTACCTCTTTTCGATCATGGATCGTCAAGTGCTCAGTTTACTAGTAGGTCCTATCCAACAATCACTACACATTAATGACTCATGGATGGGATTACTGCATGGTTTCACTTTTGCTATTTTCTATTCATTAGCTGGTCTGCCGATCGCGCGAATTATTGATCGTGGCAACCGACGCTTAGTCATTATGGCTGGTATTGGTCTATGGTGCCTAGCTACAGCTGCTAGCGGTTTAGCGACTGAGTTTTGGCATCTTCTATTGGCACGTGTTGGCGTGGCAGTTGGCGAAGCAGTATTATTACCTGGTGCAATATCTCTAATCAGCGATCTATTTGCACCAGAAAAACGTAATCGTGCCCTAGGAGTATTTGGTGCAGGAGGTCCTATTGGTCTTGGAGCTGGGTTACTCGCCACGGGTCTAGTACTAGGTTACTTCAATGCTCATCCATTAACTCTACCGCTACTTGGTGAACTAGCACCTTGGCAAACTACGTTAATGTCAATTGGTTTACCAGGACTGATTGTATTGGTCATGATGGTTGGTGTAGCAGAGCCGAGACTAGATAACCCCGATCGAAAAATACCAACAGTAGCAGCCACTAACGTTTCATTAACTGAAGTTGTAGCATTCCTGCACATTAACCGACGTACCTTTGTGGCTATTATCCTTGGTATGGGTTTCTATAATGCTGCCATATATGGTGGCGGTGCATGGGTTCCCAGTTATATGGTACGTGAATTCGGTTGGAGCTATGCCAAAACTGGCACAGTCATGGGATTAATTATGTGTATTAGTGCGCCACTTGGTGTACTTGGTGCAAGTTGGTTGGGTGATTTCTGGCGTCGCCGCGGTGTAGTCAATGGTAATTTACGTGTAGCTGTCCTCGCTAGTATTCTCTTGCCACTATTTGCCACGCCTATGTTGTTAGCATCTAGTGCAGAAATTGCATTGCCGTTTTTAGCCTTATCTGCTGCATTATGGGTATGTCTGTTTGGCGTTGGTCCTGCATTAATTATTGAAGTAACCCCAGTGCCAATGCGTGGTCAATTCATCGCATTATTTACAGGTGTACTCAATTTAGTGGGTGTTGGCATTGGTCCACTCGCTATAGGTTTAATTACTGATTATGTTCTAGTCGACCCTGCTGCAATTGGCTATTCAATTCTAATTGTTACATTAATCGCTTGCTTCATTGCCTGCCCGTTATTGCTTGGTGCCCGCAATAGCTTCAAGAAATCTATTCAACTGGCGCAGACATGGAAGTCAGTCAAAACTATTCCACATACCTATTCTAATTTTAATTCTAATCAAAGAGAAAACTCATGAGTTCCATTCAGGGCAGTTGCCTGTGCGGCAATATTCAATATCCTAGTCATCTTTTGCCACTCACTACTGCAATTTGCCATTGCAATGACTGTCAAAAACAATCAGGCAGTGCTTTCTCAGTCAATATGCTATTACCCGTTGATGGCTTCTCTATTGATGGTGCAAGTCTTGGCTTTTATTCAAAATCTGGCAGCAGTGGCTTATCCGTCAAACGCTTTTTTTGCACGAACTGTGGTTCTGCACTGTACTCTGAAGTTGATGTAATGCCAGGAATGATTGCGATCAAAGGGGGTTCTCTGACTGACCCAACTAGTATCAAACCACAACTGCATCTATGGTGTTCTTCAGCACTACCATGGGTGGATATCGATGGCTCTTTGCCTTGCTTCAAAGAGGCTTCACCAAATGAAAATGAGTAATTTATTTGGTGATAAGCCATAACTAGGGCAGATCTGAGGCATCCCCATGAATAATAAAGATATACTTTATGTTAGTCCTATTCGTATTCATCGAAAAATACTTATATTTATGCAAACCATAGCACCGGGGTTGGTCGTTAGTTTGGCAATTGCTATGGCTTCAGCCTTTATTGCTGATAACTACGGTGGTCCGACATTACTGTATGCGTTATTGTTTGGTATGTCCTGCCATTTTCTCGTTGAGAATGGTCGTTGTCTACCTGGTATCGAGTTTGCTTCCCGAACAGTTTTACGTGCTGGGGTCGCACTTCTGGGTGCACGGATCACCCTTGAGCAGATAGGAGCACTCGGATTAAAAACTATGCTTATCGCTATAATTGCTGTCGCAGCGACTATTTGCGTCGGTTGGATTAGTGCTCGCCTGCTTGGTCAAAGTGCTGATTTAGGTATATTAACAGGTTGCGCTGTAGCGATCTCCGCAGTATTACCTAAACATGAAAATAGTGAGCGTAATACCTTACTCACAGTAGTAGGGGTAACAGGTCTATCAACAATTGCAATGATTAGTTACCCTATCCTCAGCAAACTTTTTGGTCTTGATTCTGAACAGACGGGTATCTTCTTAGGTGGTACTATTCATGATGTAGCACAAGTCGTAGGTGCTGGTTACATGATTTCACCTGCTACAGGCGATATAGCTACTGTCGTTAAACTATTACGTGTAGCTATGTTAGTTCCAGTCGTGATAGTCGTGACTTGGTTATTTAGGGCTAGACAAGCTCCAGAACAGCGACAAAAAATTCCAATGGTTCCGAGTTTTTTACTTGCCTTTGTCGTTTTAGTGATCATTAACAGTACCAATATGTTACCTCATGCTATAACAGAAGGAATGGGGCAGTTATCACGTAGTTGCTTGATTGTTGCTATAGCTGCATTAGGTATCAAAACCTCGTTACGGAAATTAACTCAAGTGGGTTGGCGACCTATCATTATGTTGGTAGGTGAAACTATCTTTTTAGCAGCCCTAGTACTACTTTGCCTGCTCAACTGAGAAATTTACATAAAATCTCTCAGATCATATAGTGGACACGACATAGTTTTATGACGTGTACCACTTTGAGCTAAAAAATTCTATGTAATTGAAATATAAGAAACTCTACCCTGAAATATCTTGGTGAGAATGACAATAGACTTGATATAAATTTATTTATTCAAGATAAATATATTAAAGATGCTTTAGTCGTATTCTAAAAATTATGCTGAGTATATTTAGTTCAAAATATGAGGAGCTAGAAATATTGAAAATATAATCTGTGCTACTCATTTGTCAGAATAGTTCATGAAAATTTAAAAAACATACGATTTGAAATACCACCAAGAGTTGTACTCCTGAAAAACTCTGTGTTCTTGGCATCTCGAATATAAACAACAGAAAAATGACGCTGCTAGTTGAGAAAACCAATCTAGCAGTCTTTTTCAAATTAAAGGGAAGTAACATCCGATAAATTGCGAGCCTTGTATTGAGTAATGATGTTGCGATCCATGATGATCACGCTCGTCTCACGGCGAATAGCCAAATTCGATTGATTCTGGTCTTCACTGTACCATTTGTAATAGGCATTTGAGAGCCAATTCCAACTGCCAACAATGAGGATGCGGTCATCAATCAACAGAACCTTTTCATGTGTTCCTTGAGGCAAACGAATGACATTGTTACTTCCTAAAGCCTGAATATATTCTTGCACCAAGGCTTGATCATTATCATCTTTTTGGTTGATTTCAAGATTTGAGTATCCATAGAAGACTGTAATAGATACACCACGATTTTTAGCAGCCTTGAGTAATTCCAGTTGTTTTTGAGTACGCATGTTATAGGGCTTGCGAATCCATGGGACAACAATCGTGATGCTTTGAACAGCATTTTCCAGATAATACTCAAATGCTTTAATGTGTTGGGCATCATGAATGTGGCGTTCTACATTAAAACTGTTTGCGAGTTCATCATAATTTTTACTCTGTAATCCAAGCTCCAAATAGAACTCAGCTGAACATCGATCTGCAATCAAACCCAATGAACCTCGGGACTCTTTCAACTTGTGATAATTTCCGATAACAATAAATTGTTGTTTTGCACGAGATACTGCGACATTGAGCATGTTTGGGCGTGAATTCAAAAAATTCGAACTGTCTTTTTGATCAAAAATTACAGAACTGAAGATAATTACTTCAAATCCGACACCTTGGAACTGATGAATTGTCCCAATTTTTGCCAGTTTGTCCTGTTCCATGCGATTGCCGAAGGCTTTAATTAAAAGGTGTTTTTGGTCAGCATACGGTGTAATGATGCCAATATCAGATTTAAGATTGTAACCAACTCGTTCCAATTCATTTAACAGCTCACCAATGGCATTTATTTCATCAAGATTTGTTTTTCCATGTGTGCGCATACCATCAACATGGTAGAACATCAAATGATGCCCACCGAATAAATCAAAGCATTTTTGAATAGTATCGGAAGGCTTAAAGGTTGAAACGTTTAAACCTTTGTATTTTGCAATATCTATGAACAACTGAGCGATCGGTGCTTGGCAGCGTCTGTGCTCATCAAGAATGATCCCATCCCCTATGTCACTGATTTCTCCAGTTTGAGTTCCAGCTGCTCGATGATATGCTGTCACTTGACCGGGACCAAGCATTGCATATTCCTCATCATGGTTTGCAAAATACTCTTTATAGATTTTTTCAATTGAGTTCTTCGAAATTGTTCTGATCGGTTCTAACTGAAGTGGATCTCCAACAATCATAGCCTTTGTACTACGTGCAACGATCGGCAATAGGTTTTCAACAGATACCATCCCTGCCTCATCCAAGAGTGCAAGACTCCATGGTTTTACACTATTCAGGTGTTTGAGATGCTTATAGGCTGACATTTTGTAAGCAGAGGCAAGGGTTGTTGCTACAACTGGGTAAGCAAGTGAAATATCACAATAGAAGGCTTCAGCTTCTTTGATAAATTTACCGAAATGGGGTGTAGGATTGCCTCCACCTTCAAGCATTGCTGACCAATGGCTTAGCGCCGTAACCACATCATCTTTTCTTTTTAGTTGTTCCTGGAAAATAAATTGAACTGAAAGTTCAAAGATTTCTCTATTGTCCTTGATGGCATAGATCCTGAGAACATCAGTTAAGTCACTACAGTCTTTATATTCTGATTGAAGTGAATTTTTCAGCTGAATATACGCTTCCAATTTTTCAAAACAGTTCAGCATTTGATTCAGGACTTCTAATTGCTTTTGGTTGTGTTCATATCGCTTTTCCCAACTTTCAAGTTGATCATGTTGATTCAAGATCTCGCAAGCTGCCTTAAGGTTGATTTTAGCTGGTGAGAACATGGTTATGAATTTTAAGAATTGTAACTTGAAGAAGTCACCAATAGATAAAGGGAAATCACCACGCACTTTGACATTAAGCATCCAATCTGAAAATTGCGATGGCGTAAACTTGTTGGGCCAATAAGCTAATAGATTTTTAACGTGGTTTAGTGCTTCTTTCTGCTTTTGGATGTCATCCAATAAGACAGAAACTTCATTTTCAAGTTGATGTATATATGATTTTAAAACAACGTGGCTGTAAGCATTTGATTGATATTGCAAGTCTAGCTGTTTAGATGATTCCTGAAAGTGTTGTTGAAGGGTATTTTTCAGAAAAAAATCATCTAAAGTATGATCAATTGTTAAAAAAGAAATATCAGCCTTACGTTTGCTGAGTTCAGCAATGGCTGATAAATAATTTAAACTCAATTGATCAATACGATTTTTGGCTTGGAGAATAGCCTGCTTAAGTCGTGAATATTCAGCGTCATTGTAGTCAGTTGAAATTAATCTATTAATATGTCGCTTCAGACGTTCTTCGATTTCAATGCCAATTTTGGCGTTTGAACCACCATGGAACCATAACCAGTCTAGGTTTTGGGTAAAAGGATCTGATTTAAGATCAGCAATCACGTTATCTACAGCTTTAACTGCTGTAGAACAGACAAGCATATTCATATTTTGGTCTGCACCCTCAATGATGGCAAGAGCACGTGCTGAAACTTGTTGAGCAATGAGTGATTTGAATAACGTGGTTTTTCCAGTACCGGGAGCTCCTTGTACAGCGATGAGGGGATTGGCAGGATGAATATTGGCGACTTGAATGGCTTGATATTGTCCACGCCCTAAAGAGTACTTAGTTTCAAAAAGACCATAGGTTGTATTTAAAGTAATATGATCTTGTTCAACAATCGAGGTGCTGTCACCATTCTTGGTTAAATATTCGTTGAGTAATGGGTATTTTTTAGCAATTATTTGTGGATCAGATTCTATTTCACCGAGTATATGTTTGAAGTCTTGTAGATCACGAGTTGTCCCTGCATCATCATTTTTTGTGCCATAGATCAAGCCATGTGTATGCGGTGCAAAGTATATAGACTTAAAGTTATTGTTCTTGGACGCTAATCGTTCATTGGCCCATTCAAGGAAACCAAAATAAAGCGTTTTAAAATCAGCAAATGGACGATCACAAATAAGACTCATCAGCTCAAGTATGTTACGTGATTCATCCAAATCATCAATTTCGACATCAAAGTAGTTGAGTAAAACAGCTAGATTGACTTTTACCATATTTGAGACATTGGACGAAAGATCAAAGCCTGTAAAATCATTTTCAAGTAAAAAATTGGAAAGTAGGTCTATGGTAAATATTGGCAGATAAAACGATTCATTTTTGTGATGTATATTGAGCAGTGGAAACGAAAATATTAATTCTTCACTCAATCTGTTTTCATTAGTTTCCTGATCGAAAACGACATATTTTTCAGTCAAATGTGCGATTTGATCAGGATATAATTCAATAAAAACACCTTTACTACTGATGTTCTCATTAAAATCAGCTTCTTTGAAATTAATAATCTGGCAATGATCTATATTTTTTACTGGTATTTTAGATTTTTCACAGCCTGTAATTTCAATATAATGTTGCCAGGCTTTTAAAAGATTTTTTTGATTTAAACCCATAAGTAGCTCAATTGAAATATAAATATTTTCCAAAATAATATCATATTGAGTTTTGTGATAGGGGATTTGGGGAATGCTGATACTGACTAAATAAAAGTTAGTCTTTAAACTAAAATCATTCGTTTAACTTGTGTTAGTTGTAAAAATTGTTTGAATCTAAAAAATCTGAGTTCATTTAAAAGCCGCTGCTGTCATTTCCAAAGGCTTATGGTTAATATATTTGATAGTGTTCCAAAGTATACTACTCATTTTAACACCACTACACAAACCCATGATTAATGTAAAATAAAGCTAAGTTAACTGTCCGTTTTACGGGGGCTAATACATTACACTAAACCCACCCAATACGGTTGGGATGGTGATACACTCGCTTATGAGAGTAGCAACCAATACACCAAACACTATGTGTATATGTATGAAAATGGAAGCTTTGTTCCACTGATTCAAGCCACGTACAGACAACAGATTAATCAACACCAAACACCGCAGTGGGATGAGTGTAAAACTGAAAACCCTACCAAGCTCTTATCTAGAATATGCAGATGAAACTACTAAATTTATAGATGATAATAATATTTCTGAAAAACTAGCAAATATTAGAAAAATTTTATCTAGTAAATTTGATAATAGTTTAGGGGTAGATGATCAGGATGATTTAGAAAGAGCTTTTGAAAAATTAGAGTATTGGAAACCAAGAAAATAGAGCTTTTAAGTTATTCGCAATCACGGAGATTAAGTTAAATGTCAGCTGAAAGATATATATTTTTTAAAGATAAAAACTGGTATACAGATAATGACAAATTAATTATCAAAAATTTGGAAGATTTGCGCACATTTATAAAAACTGATAAAGAGAACAATACTGTTTTATTGAGAGAAACGTATGGAAAACAGGGGGATTGGGATTATGACGTTAGGTTTATTTTCAAAGCTACTTATATTTTCTTAGAAATATCTTCTCATGGACCTGAAATAACGTATGATTTGAAAAAATTGCTCAACTGGATTAGAAGCAAAACAGAAATTAGAGTTGAAGATGAAGACGGTGTACTTTCAGATTGGTAGTTTTAAGGCTGCGCTAATAACTTTAATTCAAAGGCAAAGAAACATTTGCCTTTGACCCTGCAAGTAATACCATTAATCCAAATAAAATACAAAGCCATCAACAAACCCCATATAGCAATACGCCAAGACACCTACTTTGAGCCGACCCATAAACATGGCTACAACAGCTTAGTGAACAATGTAGTACAAGACTACATAGATCAGAAATACCAATACGATGACTATGGTCAGCTGATTGTGCAAAATGATGGCGGACAACTCCAACACTTTGAATGGGATGCATTGGGACGACTGATCCGCAGTAAAAATGACAAAGCCGAAATCCACTACCACTACGATGCATTGGGTCGACGCATCGAAAAGTCCAAACAACACATTTTTAAGTGACAACTTGGGTATGAGGGCGACCTAATTCTGTGAATCTATTCAAGACTGCTACACGTGCATGAATCTCATTCACCTGACTAGGAAAACTCCTTGCCGTTAATTTATCGCCTAATAATTTGATGCAATGCATCTTAGTTTCTACCAAGCTTCGCTAATGATAACCAGACCACTTCTTCCAAAGAGTTCTTCCTAGTCGTTTGACAGTTTTTAATAATTCATTCCGTTCGATAGACCTTGCTTGTTGATCTTTCCATGGCTTTACATTCTTTCTTGGTGGAATCACCGCATGTGCTTGTCGATCTGAAATAACTTGTCGGCAGTGTTTCGTATCGTAAGCTCCATCGGTATAGACAGAATCAATCTGCTCATCCAAAGGGATTTGATGGAGTCTCTTCTAGCACCTGTGAATCACTGACATCGTTCGTAGTAAGCTGCACAGCACGTATTTGTAGGGTTTGAGCATCTATACCAATATGGAGCTTACGCCATTGGCGACGATATTCAGGTCCATGTTTCTTACGTTTCCACTCACCCTCACCGAGAAACTTCAAGCTAGTAGAGTCTACGAGTAGATGAAGCCCATCGCTACTTTTCTGATAGCTAATTGCGATATCAAGTATGTTCTTGTCTTCTACAAAGTGTAGTGTAATTTGGAGCTGTCCAGCCTAATCCGCATAGTTTAATCAGACTTTGAACAAAACCTGTGACCATACGTAAAGAAAGGCGAAATAGAGACTTGATCATTAAACAACATTGAATAGCTGTATCGGAATAGATTTGATTTCGACCTTGTTTGCCTTGTTGTTGTGCATACCATTCAGTCTTTGGATCAAACCAAATCGAGATATTTCCTCGATTTATTAATGCTCGGTTGTAAACGGACCAATTCGTTGTACGATAGATTTTAGGTGTTGGCTTCTTCATTTCGAAATTATAGTGCTGAATAAGCCTTTAACGGTAGGTTTGTGCAACAGAGCCGTTTCAGTTGAATGCGAAATCAATGGTCAGAAACAAGTTATTAAAGCGCGTAAGCAAATTGTACTCAGTGCAGGTGCAATTGGTACACCAAAAATCTTAATGTTATCAGGAGTTGATCCTCAAAATCATCTTACTGAAATGGGTATTAAAACTATTCAGGATTTACCTGTAGGTAAGAATTATCATGACCATTTACATGTTTCAATTAATGCGGTAACCAAACTGCCAACGTCGTTATATGGTCAGGACTTAGGATTGCAGAAAATCAAAAATGGTGCTCAGTGGATGCTGACGCGTACTGGTGTAGTGACCTCTAATATTTTAGAAGGTGGTGCTTTTATGGATGAAGAAAAATATCTTCAAAGGAGTTGATATTCTAGTCGAATTACTACAAAAATCTCATTTTTTTCACATTTAGTGGTTTAACAAATCAATAAAAAATCGGTAAACTATATCCTACGGCAGAAACTAAAAGTCAATACATTAGGGGTAATCCATAGTGGTAAATATAGTTTCTGGCTGAGTACTCAACCACAATTAACCCAGTCTCGGGTTGATCCTACACGTGGTTTTATATCAGTTTTAATTGAGTCTTCCATGACTAAAACATAACTGTTGTAGACTGTAGAAGTTATACAGTTGTTGGTACTTTTTAGTTGGTATTTGTTAAAGACTTTTTTTGACAGACCAACACCACAAATTCAATGATATTTAGGTGGCTGTCCTCAGTATTCAAGTGAATTTTCAATTGTATTTAAATTGAATAGAGTGTTTGAAATGTAAACAATATTGTTTCTGAGTGATTCAGAAACTATTGATACTTCATCTATGTTTGCAACAACGAGGATTTTTTAGATGATATTGAATGCGAAATACGCAATTTAGTCATTCTAAAGCAGTGGTTCTCAACAACATAGCGCCAAAAAATACTCTAGTCCTCCGCAGTGCTTTGTACTGTAAACAAAGCCTTGTTTTGTTTAGATTTTGACTAAAATTTTCATAGACACTGTTATAAAACTTGAAAATAGCCCCACTATTCTCATTGTTCTATGCTTGACTCAATTTTAGTCAACACGCAATTCATTTATGAATGATCAATAGTCCCAATCACTCTTTTTTCATTGTTGAAGCAATTAAATTGTGGATTCTCAAAAGTTTAGACGTGGTATGAATGATGTTCAAAACAGCAGTGGAGAGATCATTTAAATCACAGCATTTGGAGTAAAAGTATGTCCGAAGCAAAATCTCACCCCATATTTAAAATATGGTGCTTTATATTAGGCTTAGCATTATTGCTAACTGGCTTATTTTATTTAATCGGTGGTGGAAAACTCATTAGTTTAGGTGGTTCATGGTACTTCCTAATAGCAGGGTTATTAACGACTGTATCAGCAATTTTTATTTTTAGGAAAAAAGCATTAGGTGTTTGGATCTTTGCATTGGTTTTCCTTGGTACGATCATCTGGTCTCTGCTTGATGCAGGTTGGGATTTTTGGGCACTCCATTCACGTTTGATGTTCCCTGCAGGTTTATTTGCTGCGCTTTGTTTTACCTTGCCGTCAATTCGTAAATACCAATTACAAGTTGCGTCTTCAGCACCTGCTTATGCCTTAGGTGGTTTAACGGTGTTAGGGATGTTCGGTGGTTTGTATGGTATGTTTATTCCACATCCAACAGTGGAAGCGACTGGTGAAGAATTACCATTGGTTCCTGTAACAGCTCAAAGCCAACAAGTGAATTGGTCACACTATGGTAATGATGCTGGCGGAAGTCGTTTTGCTGCATTGGATCAGATTAACCGTAATAATGTATCTAAACTGAAGGAAGCATGGCGCTTTCAAACAGGTGATGTGACCACAGGTTCAGGTAATGGCGCAGAAGATCAGCTCACGCCTTTACAAGTTGGTGATAAAGTATTTTTATGTACACCACATAACAACATCATTGCTTTAGATGCGGACACAGGTAAACAAATCTGGAAAGCCGAAGTAAACTCTAAAGCTGATGCTTGGGAGCGTTGTCGTGGTGTAGGTTACTTTGACTCGACTCAAGCTTTGGTACAACCCACTTTAGCAGGTGCAAGTCCTGTTACTGCTGTGGCAAACAATACCGCATGTCCACGTCGTGTTTATACCAATACGCCTGATGGTCGTTTAATTGCAGTGAATGCCGATACAGGTGAGCGTTGTAAAGACTTTGGTGTTGATGGAACAGTCAACTTATTAGAAGGTTTGGGTGAAGGTACTCAAGCACCTCGTTTCGAAGTAACTTCTGCACCTACTATTGCAGGAACTAGCATCATTGTTGGAAGTCGAATCGCGGATAACTTTGCAGCGGATATGCCTGGTGGTGTGATCCGTGCTTATGACGTGATTACTGGGCAGCTACGTTGGGCTTTTGATCCACGTAATCCAGATCCAAACTATGTTCTTAAACCAGGTGAAACTTATAAACGTAGTTCTGCTAACTCTTGGGCAGCAATGTCTTATGATCCGCAAATGAACACTGTATTTTTACCAATGGGTAGTTCATCTGTCGATGTATGGGGCGGTAACCGTCAACCTACAGACCATAAGTACAATTCTTCTGTTTTAGCTTTAGATGCAACGACAGGTAAAGAGAAGTGGGTTTATCAAACTGTTCATAATGACCTTTGGGATTTCGATTTACCAATGCAACCAAGCTTGGTTGATTTCCCAATGCAAAATGGACAAACTAAACCTGCTGTTGTTATTGGGACGAAATCAGGTCAGTTCTTTGTACTTGACCGTGTTACGGGTCAACCTCTAACTAAAGTGGTTGAACAACCTGTAAAAGCTGCGGATATCCCTGATGAGCAATATAGTGCAACTCAGCCACGTTCAGTTGAAATGCCACAGATTGGTAATCAGACTTTGACTGAATCGGATATGTGGGGTGCAACGCCATTTGACCAGTTAATGTGTCGTATTAGCTTTAAATCAATGCGTTATGAAGGTCTATTTACTGCGCCAGGTTCTGATGTTTCATTAAGTTTCCCAGGTTCACTAGGTGGCATGAACTGGGGCAGTATCGCATTTGACCCAACAAATCGCTATATGTTTGTCAATGACATGCGCCTCGGTCTGTGGATTCAACTGATTAAACAGACACCTGAAGATTTAAGACTTGAAGCTAGCGGCGGAGAGCAAGTCAACACAGGTATGGGTGCTGTGCCAATGAAAGGTACACCATATAAAGTGAATAAAAACCGCTTTATGTCAGTACTGGGTATTCCATGTCAAAAACCACCTTTTGGAACCATGACAGCGATTGATATGAAAACTCGTCAAGTCGCTTGGCAGATTCCTTTAGGTACGGTTGAAGATACTGGTCCAATGGGCATTAAAATGGGTATACATGCGCCAGTGGGTATGCCAACAATTGGCGGTCCAATGGCAACTCAAGGTGGTTTAGTATTCTTTGCTGCAACGCAAGATTATTATCTACGTGCATTCAATTCATCGAATGGTAAAGAGTTATGGAAAGCGCGTTTACCTGTGGGTAGTCAAGGTACACCGATGAGCTATGTTTCTCCAAAAACAGGCAAACAATATGTGGTCATTTCTGCAGGTGGGGCACGTCAGTCCCTTGATCATGGTGATTATGTAGTTGCGTATAGTTTAGCTGATTAAAATATTTTATCGTATGGGAAGTCTATTAGATCATAGGCTTCCTATTTTTTATGGTCATAACGAGTAAGGAAATATTGTGCGATTAACTGATTTAATGCATATGCCTTTTAAACAAGTCTTATTGACTATGGTTATTGTGCAAACGATGCATACTTATGCAGAAACGACAGAATATCAGCTTCCTGCTATCACCATGCAAGCGATACGTACCAATAGCGAGTTGTTATCCACTCCAGCATCTATTCAAAAAGTTCAAGGTGCTACAGTACAAAATAATGCTAATGTAAACTTATCTGAAGTCTTACAAGGTGTTGCAGGCTTACAAATTAATAACCGTGAAAATTATGCACAAGACTTACAAATTTCAATGCGAGGCTTTGGTGCTCGTTCGACTTTTGGAGTGCGTGGAATTCGAATGTATGTGGACGGTATTCCTGCAACTATGCCTGATGGTCAAGGGCAAAGCTCGAATATTGACCTCAATAGTTTAGATCACATTGAAGTTTTGACAGGACCATTTTCATCTTTATATGGTAATTCATCAGGCGGAACCATCTTAGCCGAGAGCAAAGAAGGGCAAGGCAAAGACTCAATCCAAGTGGGGCTAAATACAGGTAGTCATCATAAGCAACAAGCTTATATTCAACTACAGGGCGGTTCTGAACAGTTTGATCAACCTGCCTATATGATTAGTTCTTCTTATTTTGATACCGATGGTTTTCGAGATCATAGCGCAGCACAAAAAGTCTTAAATAATGCCAAATTGACATGGAACTTAGAGGATGGCAGTAAAATCAACTGGATCATGAACTATGTTGATATTGATGCCGAAGATCCACAAGGTTTAAATCGTGAGCAGTGGCAAGCAAATCCGAAACAAGTAAATGACCGTACTAACACTTATAATGTCCGTAAAGAAATTAAACAAACCCAAACAGGACTGACATGGACGAAGCCACTCAATGACCAACAAGAATTGCATAGCATGGTCTATTTGGGAAACCGACAAGTCGTACAATATCAGTCGATTCCAAAGGCTCCACAAGCAAATGCTCGCCATGCAGGTGGCGTGATTGATTTTGATCGGGATTATTATGGTGCAGATTTCCGTTGGGCAGGAAAAAAGATTTTACCAAATACAACATTGATTGCAGGTGTTGCTTTAGATCGAATCGTTGAAGATCGTAAAGGTTATAATAATTATGATCAGACAGGTAAGTTTGATGTAAAAGGTGATTTACGCCGTAATGAAAATAATACCCTATGGAATTTAGATCCATATGTACAAGCCTCATGGCAGTTTTTACCTAAATGGAATCTTGATGCAGGTTTACGTTATAGCAACGTGCATTATGAATCAGATGATCATTACATCGTAGCAGGTAATGGTGATGATAGTGGTTCAACGGATTATCAAAAATTATTGCCTTCGGTAGCTGTAGGCTGGAAAATTCTACCTAAACTTTATGCTTATGCGAGTTATGGTAAAGGTTTTGAAACGCCAACTTTTACAGAAATGGCTTACCCTACATTGGCGACATCAGGGATTAATTTTGATTTAAAACCTGCAAGTAGTGATACTTATGAACTAGGATTAAAGTCCCAAAATGCATTGGGACAGTTTACTTTCGCTGTTTTTAATACAATCACTAAAAATGACATTGTACCTGATGATGCTAATGCAGGACGTAATACATTTCGTAATGCAGAGCAAACTTTAAGACAAGGTGCTGAGCTAGCTTGGCAGCATCAACTTTGGCGAGATTTAAAACTTAGTGCAAGCTATAGTTATTTAGATGCAACTTTTGATGCTGATATTGCAGCAACGACAACGAAGCCTTTGATTGAAAAAGGGACATATATTCCTGGAATTGCGAAAAACCAAGTGTTTACCCGTATCGCATGGCAACCAAAGCAGGGCTTTCAAGCAGGCTTAGAAGCACGTTACATGGATAAAATTTATGTCAATGATATTAATTCAGATGCTGCACCAAGTTATACTGTTGTAGCAGCAAATGTTGGCTATTTATGGGTAAACCGTGATTGGAAGATAAATAGTTATGCTCGAGTTGATAACTTGTTTGACCGAAATTATATTGGTTCAGTCATTGTGAATGACAGCAATAGTCGTTTCTTTGAATCAGCAGATCAACGAAATTTCAATATTGGCTTATCTGTGACGAAAGCATTTTAAAAACAGAAAAAGAGTTATGTTTTGATCTTCTAAGTTAAAGCGCAAATAATGTTTGAACTGCGCCTTTAACTTAGATCTTCGATTATTTTTTAGATATTTATTCTTAAGCTGAATACAACGCCTCGATGGCTATTGTATACAATTGCTTCTCCGTTATGTAACATCATGATAGATTTAACGATTGATAACCCTAAACCACCCGTTTTTGCTTTGGAATGTCGGCTACTATCAATCTGATAAAAACGTTCAAATAAATGATTTAAATGTTGTTGATCAATAAAAATATTTGTAGTTAATATTTCAATCTCGACAGCATTTTCTATAGATTTTGTTGAAATTACAATATCTTGGTCTTTAATTCCATAATCAAGAGCATTGATTATAAGGTTAGAAAGCGCTCTTTTTAATAAATCTGCATTGCCATATATCTGAAGCTCCTTTTCTAACTGTAAAACAAATGACATTTGTTTATCTTCAGCTAGGAATTCGAAATAATCGATTAATTCTAAAATAAGGTGAGATAAGTCAATATGTTCTTTTTCGAGAATATAATCACGACTTTCAGAGCGAGCAATAAACAACATATTGTCTATCATTTTACTGAGTCGTTCATATTCCTCAAGATGAGAATATAACAGTTGCTCCAGTTCTTGTTTAGGTCGAGATTGCATGAGCATAATTTGTGTCTGTCCCATTAAGTTATTTAAAGGGGTTCTTAATTCATGGGCAATATCTTCAGAAAAACGTGCCAATTGATCATAATTAATTTGTATTTTTTCTAACATAGCATTCATTGCTGCACGAAGTTGCTCAACTTCAACCGTAGTACTTTTATCTTCAATTCTTTGATGAAGTTGAGTCCCTTGAATTTTATGTGTTTGCTCAATCAAGTTATTTAAAGATTTTAGTAAGTATAATCCCACCCAACGTCCAAGTAAGCTTGCCATAACAATTCCCAATAAACTATAAAGGATCAGCTTCCATAAATATTGATCTAAAATAGATTGAGCTTCATCAAGTTGTGTACCAGCAATCAGTTGATAATGTTGATCATTAAAAACTACAGTTTTATAAGCCAAACGGGTTGTAGCAAATTTCGATTGATTATTCAAAAATGTAATAGTTTTCGATTCGGTCGTATAGGGAATATGAACTTTTAGTGGATTAATCTCAATTAAGCTTTGTTGTTGGTTTTTTAGTATTAAGAGATTATCTTCTTTTCCCAACATATTTTCATATAGACTAGGGTGTTTAATGAGAATTTGAAAACTTTCTTGATCTTGTAAAAAAATTTCAATACGTTCAACTCGTGCAATTAGATTCTGATCCATTTGTTTAGCGAGTAGTTGCTGCATGTTGTGATAAGAAAGTAAGCCTATACTCACAAATACAACGCAACAAATCGCACTAAAAGCAATACTTAAGCGCGTTGTTAAACTAAAATTTTTTAGCCAGTTTTTCATTTCATTAGGCTTAAATAATATCCCATACCTCGAACAGTATGAATTAATTTAGGATGAAAAGGATCATCAATTTTTGCACGTAAACGACGAATAGCAACATCTACGACATTGGTGTCTGTTTCAAAGTTAATATTCCACACTTCAGATGCAATTTGAGATCGGGTTAATAGTTCACCTTGATGTTGCATAAGTAAATGTAAAAGTAAAAATTCTTTAGGGCTTAAATCAATTTTTTGTTGATTCCTATAAACAACATGTTCCATTCTATATAAAATTAAATCTTCAACTTGATAGTATTCAGACTGATTATGTACACTGCGTCTCAATAAACTTTTAATTCGTGCTAATAGCTCAATATAAGAAAAGGGTTTAATTAAATAGTCATCCGCTCCTAACTCTAAGCCTTTTACTCGATCTAGGACATGATCTTTTGCAGTCAGCATAAGTACTGGAATTTTAGAAAATGTTCTTAAAGTCTTTAACACTTGCCAGCCATCAATTTCAGGTAACATGACATCCAAAATTAATAAATCAAATTTTCTCTCTTGTAACAGCGTTAACGCGGTCAACCCGTCATGAGCCATATAAGATAAATAACCAGACTCATTTAAACCTTTTGCTAGAAATTCAGCAATTTTTGTTTCATCTTCAACAATAAGTATATGCATTTAAATAATATTATCTGAATTAATCTATTGCTAGATTACAAATTTGTAATCTGATTGTCATGCAAGAAGGAATTTATTTTATATAAGCTAATTTATATCTTAATTTGGCTGAATAGAAATGATAAAAAAACTTCTTTTTAGTTCTGTAATGGCATGTAGTTCAATTACACATGCTCTTCCTAAAAATAGTTATGTAATGGATTTAACTATTGCAAATCAACTTGTGACGAATGTGATGCAAGCTTGTATACGTACTGCCAAACCTGCTGCTGTTGTAATTCTGGATCAAGGTGGCAATGTTATGGCAAGTCAACGTCATGAAGCAGTAGGTATTCACAACCTAATTGCGGCGCAAAGAAAAGCATTTACTGCTTATTCAAGTAAAATCACGACATTACAATTTATGCGTAATGCACAGAATAATATTGATTCTCAGAACTTAAATAGCCTCCCTGAATTATTACTTTTAGGTGGAGGCGTGCCTGTAATTTATAAAAATCAGTTGATAGGTGCAGTTGGCGTAGCAGGTGCAGGTGGTTCAATTCAAGATGATCAATGTGCACAACAAGGTATTGAAATTACACTCAAACAAATTTAAATCAAGTTTATTTAGGATAAGTTTATATGAAAAAGTTATTTTTATTTACTAGTAGTTTATTTATTTCAAACTTGGTGATGGCACAAAACCCTTTAAGTGTACATGTACTTAACTTGGAAAGTGGATTGCCTGCACCAGAAGTAAACGTTACTTTAGAGGAGCAAAAAAATGGAAAATGGATACAAATTTCAGAAGCTAAAACCAATGAGCAAGGTCGTATAACTGCATTATTTCCAGAAAATAAAACTTTAGATAATACGATATATAAAGTCACATTCAAAACAGGGGAGTGGTTTAAGAAAAATCAGCAAAGTTCATTCTTTCCAGAAATTCCTGTTATTTTCCAAGTAGATCGCTCATTAAAACACTATCATATTCCCTTATTGCTAAGTCCTTATGGATATTCGACATACCGAGGCAACTAACCATTAAATATGAGTTTTAACCTCATACAGCGTTAAAACTCATTTAAAATAAAGACTGTTATATGAATTTAAAAAATCAAGGCTAGAATTCGAGTTCAGAAGCAGCTTTAATTCGTATTTTAGATGCTCTTTCAACCCTTATTTAAAATTTTTACTATGTTTTTTAAATTTCACATAAGTTTCATGATATTAACTCGAAAGTGCGTTTTTAGAAATTTCCCTCCAAAAGACCCAGATAAAGATAGCAAGGAAAAAGAGTATTAAACTAGAAAAAATTAACACAGAGCTATGAGCGATAACAAAAGCTGAGTTAGCTGATTTCATGATGATATTCGCACTTTCTGGCGATAGGTTTGGAAGGACTTGATACGTTTCTCCTATGGAACTTTCGACTATTTTCAGTTGATCAGCACTAAAAAAATGATGAAAATCAACATTTTTTGTATAGAAAAAAGATGCCATTAAGCCGAAGATTGTTACACCTAAACCTGTTCCTAATTCATAGGACATTCCTTCAATAGCACCTGCAGATGATGCTTGCTCAATAGGTGCTCCTGATAAAATTGCTGATGTCGCTGCTAAAAAGGCACATAGAATACTTAGCCCTAATAAAATCATATAAAAAGCTGCAAATAAGTATTCGGTTTCAAAATTAACAATTGATAAAAAATACATAGAGACAGAACTCAGTATTAAGCTAATCACAGCAACTTTTTTAGCTCCAAACTTATTTAGAAGGGGGGTACTAATTACGCCACCCACGCTGACCGCAATCATAAATGGTAAAATATATAGACCCGCTTCTAATGGACTAAACTGATGTACGTACTGTAATTTTTGGGAAATAAGTAACTCAAATCCAACCAATGCAATCATAGCAACAACGGAAATAGTGAAACCATATTTCACAGGTTTCGATGCGAATAACTTAAGATCAAATAGTGGTTGACTGCTTTTAATTTGTCTTTTTACAAATAAAAAGCCGAGTAAAAATCCAATAAACCCAAGAAAAATGAATTGAAGATCAAATTCTTTTAAACCTGATTTTAAACTGTAAATGACTAAAAGAATGGCTGTCATTAGTATCAAAGCATCGAATATATTTAATTTTTTTTCATGTATAGGTTTTTGTTTAGGTAGATACTTTAAAATACATATTGTTACAGCAAAAATGATAGGAACATTAATTAAAAATACTGATCCCCAATAGAAATATTCTAATAACAACCCACCGACTAAAGGTCCGAAAGCAGCACCTGCTCCTCCAACCATCACCCATATTCCTAATGCAAAGTTTCGTTCTTTTTCATCCATAAAGGTATGACGTAGACAAGCTAAAGTGGCTGGCATAATCATTGATGCACCTAAAGCCAAGATCGCTCTTGAAAAAATTAAAAAATTTGCTGTCGATGAGAATGCTGCGAGTACAGATGCTATTCCAAAAATAAGACTTCCCATAAGCATTAGTTTTCGATAACCAATTTTATCGCCTAAAGCCCCCATAACTAAAATAAGACCGGTCATTAGCAATGGATAGATATCGATAATCCATAAAAGTTGAGATGTACTTGCTTTCAACTCTTGGCTTAATGTAGGTACAGCAATATGAAGGACAGTTGCATCAATAGCGACAGGAAGATAAAGCCCAACGACAATGGCTAAAATAAACCATTTGGGATGTGAAAACATAAAAATAGTATAAATTGAACAGTTGTTCAATTTATACTATTTTTTGATTTTTTACGCAACTTGTATATGCTGATGAGGTTGTAAATAACTGTGTTAAGAAATGAGCTATTTAAGTAAAACGGAAAGAAAAAAACAGATATTAGATGCTGCTATGACAATCGCATTAGATGATGGTTTGAATACATTAACCGTGCGTAATTTAGCGCAAAAAGCTTCTTTATCAATAGGGCTTATTCATCATCATTTTAAAACTATTCAAGAATTAAAATGTGAAGTATTTATGCAGCTCGTTTATAAGAATTTAGATATCAGTGAAATAGATGATAATTTAAGTTTAACGGAAAAAATACTTTTAGCTCTAGGTTTTACTGAATCTGAAGATGAATTACCTTATATTCGCTTGTGGAATGATGCTGAAAAAAATAGTCATATTAGTCCTGAATTTAATCAGGTTTTTTTAATAGCAATTGAAGAATGGCATAAGTCTGTAAAAAAAATCTTGAAATCGGCATCGTTAAGGAATCATAAAGAAAACCTTGACGATATGGCTTGGCAATTTATAGGTCTAACTTTAGGATTAGAAGGATTGGCAAAATTTCATTCTCATTTATTTACCTATGAATATATGACTCAATTAGTAACTGATTTAATTGAAAATAAAATCAATCAAAAAATTTAACTTTCCTTAAAATTAACAGAATACACCTTATACAAAATCAAAAATGGGGGCTTAAGCTCCTATTTTACTATTTTTTAAATTATGTATAACAGCTGCTATGTTAAATAGTGATATTTAACGGAGATATCTGTTTTAATGGAATTATCGTATTATCTGTATGAAGATTAAAATGTTTAGAGTCCAAAGTAATACATTATTTATACAATCTAGTAAGTTGTCTCTACTAGAAGTAATATTATTACAGTTAGCTAAAGATCTTCCAGAACATATTGAACCTCATGAGCTACTTTCAATTATACAGGATTTATTGAATACTGAATCTGAAGATGAAATCTATCAGAAGTTAAATTTATCTACTTGAAAAAATAAATTTGAAAATGATGTAGATTGGGAATTATTTAAAAAGTTATTAGGATTTACAGTTATAAAAAATATTATTTTGAATAAATAGCAAGCAAATTGATTGTACTATATTGAATCTAGTATTTCTAAAATTAACATAATACGCTTTAAATGGTGAGTAACACCACCATTTCGCATAATGTACGTTATGTTAAGTCCGATACACCTAACAATAACTTCATATCCTTCTTTCTTAAGCTATAATTCAATAACTTAACTAATTTCTATTTCAACGATAAATATGATATGTTGACCTTAAGAATACTTCATAAACTTTACTATGTTTGCTTTAAAAACAATTCCTCTTAAAAAGGACATGAAACTGTTCTAATAACACCACTACCATCTCTATTATTTAAAATAATAGGAACACCTGTTTTAGGATCAACTGTATAAGATATTAAAAATTTATCTGGATTTAATTTTCTCTGTTTCATATCACTAACTACATCACTGATATTTCTACTCTTCATCGTGTCGTCAGCTTCTGAATTTGTATAACGTGAATTCGGCTTAAGCAGATTTTAACTTAATGGGTTTTAAAATCTGCTGAATACCTGAATTATACCCATTCACAAGTACCAACGCATACAAGGTTAAAGCCGAAAATATTGTAGTTAATAATCCTATTTTTGATCTATGTCGAGTATGCCCAAGATCAAATTGACTCTTTATAAGATTGAATAGTGCTTAAATAATTCCTCATTTTTTAATACATCATGATCAAATGGGTCTAAAACATGTAATTTTTATTCCTTTTTACACGTGTAATCAACTAGTTACACTACCACTTATGACTATATGCGACTTTTAAAGTGATACCAGAAGCCAATAAATGACTCATATTGTTATTACTACGCAATAATTGGCTATATAAAGGATAATACTTTCTGTTGAAAATATTTTCTAAACCAATACTGACATTATTCTTAGCATTCACATCAAAACTACTCATTAAATCAACGGTTGTATATGTTTTTGCATCATATCGACCAAAGCTTTCTTTTCCATCTAAACGATAATCCTGAGAACCCCAATAAGTGGCTTGTAAACGATTAGTCCACGTATCTGATGGATTATAAGAAATATAAGATGTCAGTTTTAATGGTGGAATACGATACCCCGTCATTCTTTGATCTTTACTTTGTCCTTGCGGTGTTTCACGTCCCTTCATCCATGTCGCGCTACCACCCAATCCCCAAATTCCGTCCTGATCTAGATAGTCAAAAGTAGCTTCAACCCCTGTCACTTCTTCTTTTGTTCGCGCAAGGCTAAGACCATTATTAAATGACTGCACTGCGCCTAAATCTGAAGTTGAGTAGAACACCGCTAAGCTCGATGAAATACGATCGAAATCACCATTCCAACCAAGTTCATAGTTATCAACTTTAACGGGTTCTAAAAATGAAGAACCTAAATCAAATCCAGTATTTGCATTACGAATCACTAAACCAACATCTGGGAGTTGAAAGCCCTGACTAAAAGAGCCATAAATCGAATGTTTTTTTACAGGGCTAAAAGTGATGCTCGCATTGTATAACCATGCATCTGCTTTAACTTTACCCCCCTTTACTGTATATGGGTTTGGTTTGTTGGCTTGTGTTAGTGGAATGAAATCATCGACCTCTGCAAAGCTATCTTCATAACGAGTACCTACTTCAGCAGACCATTGATCATTAAAACGATGTTTTAATTGTGCAAAGACACCCATACTTTGTGTTGTAAGCTCTGGCAGGTAGATGAGATTGCCATTTTTGACAAATGCTAATCCGCCAGATTGATCATAAATTGCAGGATCAAAGGTATCTAAAGGCATTTTACTTTGTTCACGGATAAAATCCCCTCCCCATACTAATGAGCTATCACCTAAAAAAATGAAGAGGTGTATTAAATGTAAAACGACTACCAAAGACATCATTCTCTTGATATCCCTGATTAATGGTATTGGCACGGTTTGCTTGATTCCTACCATCTGTTGGGTTAAAGCGCGTATAAAAGTCACGGTAATAAATCTGAGAGTCGAACTTACTTCCTAGAAAATCTTTATTTTTATAAGTCAAATTATAGACCTGACTTTCATTTTGGTTCTGGTCTACCAACTTTAAACCTTTTATCGCTTTCGCTGGTACACTACCAGCTGGTAGCTTTGCTACACTTGGATCAGCAGCATATTTTGAGTCTTGGTCAGCGGTATAATAATTTGCGGATAGTTGAATATATTGATGATCATCAATATGATAGCCTAATTTTCCGCCAATACTATAAGCGTCAGAGTCAAATAAATCACCTTGACTAGGCTCTGGTGCGATACGATCACCACTTGCATCATAAGAGCTACCTGTACGTTTATATCCAAAATCTAAGGCATAATCCCAATCATTTAAACTTCCAGAAAAATACTGATGTATATCAGCACTTAAAGCGTCATGGCTAAAATTAGTTAATGGTGTTTGAAAGCCTACAACGGTTTTTGCTTCAGGTTCTCCCCCTGCTTTCTTGGTCGTGATTGAAATGATACCACCCGTTGCACCACCACCATAAATTGCATTACTTCCGCGAATAACTTCAATATTCTGAATACTTTCTGGATCAATACCAGAGAGCCCTCTAGAGGTTTCTCGACTTAAATTAAGAGGAATGCCATCAACTAAAATCAGTGCATTGCGACCACGTAAAGTTTGTCCAAAATCAGTGATTGTACGGCTCGAATCTGCAAGACCAGGGACTGTTTTAGCCAAAACCGTTGCAATATTTCCTGCTGAGCTTTGCTTTAAAAGCTCCAACTGTTTTTCATCTATTTTTGTTGTTTGTTTAGAATTTTCTTGTACACCATCAGCACGTGATGCTGTGAATGTCATTGTTTCTAACTGTTGTATCGTACTTTTTGATGGTAGAGTTTGATCTGCATTTTCAGCAAAACTTGAATTAGAAATGAAAATTGCCCCTGTTGTTGCCAGTATTGGGAAAAAATTTTTAGGTGCAAATATTGAAGGTGGCTTTTTCATAAATTATAAATGGTAATAATAATTGTTATCAACATAATTCCTGTTTGGTTTTTAGTCAATTATTTTTTATTACTAAATAATGCAATCTTATTCAAAAATAGCTACATTTTTTATTAAGAAAATAAAATATTTTTTATATTCAATACTTTAAATAAAACATCATAATTCATCCCTAATTCTTAGACGCTTTTGGTAATAAAAAATATTTTTTCATTATTAAATTGTATTTAATTGTAAGTATTAATATTAATAATAATGAAAATCATTACTATTAATTTAAATTTAAAAATCCTATAAATCTAATTCCTAAAAAGGCTCTTTTATATGCTGCAGTTAAATTACTCGTTTAAATCTAATTTGGTTTGCAATCTTGCAGCTAGCCACACCTTACTTAATTGTTTGGTTAAAGAATTTGCTTTGCCAATGGGACTATGTTCATACGAATGGCCATCCGATATATCAGGCATTCCTATTGGCGTTTTTTTCAATGGAAAACTTATCGAAGGCATACCTCTTCACATTCATATGCCTAACGAACAAGAATTTTTTATATTAGTTGACAGAAAAGATTGTTTAGGAGCGCAATATTATTTATCTGATATTTATACACGGAAGTTAGAAGACAAATGGCAGTATTTGGATTTTGAGGAGTTTGTGAATCTATTATTAGAATCTTGTAGTGCGATTACTGGATATCATAATAAAGAGTTAATTGAACAAATTTATGCGAGTAGAATATTAAAAAAACAAATCCATCACTTTGCACAACAACAAGATCAAAACCCCCTAGAAACTTATGCACGAAGTGAACAAGCCCTTTGGTTTGGGCATCCAACCCATCCTGCGCCAAAGGCACGTTTATGGTCTACACAGCAACAAAATAATTTTTCACCTGAATTTGCTATACCAAATGCATTATATAAATTTGAAGTCCCTAAAAATGGGCTGTTGCTTCGGGTGAATGGTCAGTTGACTGATACAGAAATATTACAAGAAATAGCAGATCAACCTGAAAATCCAGATAAGGTCATAATTTGTCTACATCCCGTACAAGCGCAGTTATTTCTACAGGATGAAAGAGTTCAATCTTATATCAAAAAAGGGATAATTACAGATTTAGGCTGTGTGGGTGAAAAATTTGTCCCTACCGCCTCAATTCGTACTTGGTTCTCTTCGAAGCATAATTTTTTCATTAAAGGTTCTTTACATGTCCGCATAACAAACTGCGTGCGGAAAAATGCATGGTATGAATTAGAAAGCACTTTGTTAATTGATAAAATATTCAAAAAATTGCTTAGCTCTCAGGCTGAAACATTCACTAGTTTTCAGCCTGTTGCAGAACCCGCTGTATTGAGTTGGGCTCCTATTGATGTATCTCCAGAAGACCAACTGTGGTTCCAAGAACAAACAGGAACAATTTTTAGAGAAAATTTTTGTAAAACAGAAGGTGATAACAATTGTTTATTAGCGGGAACGGTTTTTGGTCGCTCATATGACTTAATTCCTAATATTATCGATTTCCTCCGCACTCACTTAAATCAAGATTTGCAAGATCAAGACCTATTAAATTGGTTTAAGCAATATCAATCATTATTATTAAATCCTGTCTTAAGTCTATTTTATCAATATGGCATTGTCATGGAACCTCATTTACAAAATAGTGTTTTGGTTCATCAGAATTCGATTCCTATGAAAGTTTTACTGCGAGATTTTGAAGGTGTCAAACTCACTTCGGATGTAGGAATACTTTTAATTCAAGAGGAAGAAATTCATCCACGTGTCAAACAATCTGTTGAATATTCAAGAGAAAAAGGTTGGAAGCGGATTAGTTACTGTTTATTTGTAAATCATTTATCAGAAGCTATTTTAGCTTTGACTTGGCAACGTCCTGCACTTGCCGTGCAGATGTGGCAATTCGTGCATGACGAACTTGAAAAATTTCGCAATTCGATTTCAGTCCCAACACCAGAGATTGATGCACTTTTAGCAGGTGCTCCGATTCATTGTAAAACTAATTTTAAAGTACGTTTGGCTGGAAATGCAGATCGCGATGCGGGCTATGTTCAACTTGCATCACCTTGGAGTAGTGCGAATGTTTAATATTCCTGAACACATACAAGCTACGGCACTACTTTTTCAAACTCAACAACCTGATCCTATATCTCTATTTATTTATGATCTAGAAGCACTACAGCAACATGTCCAGAACCTTGTCGATAATTTACCACCTCGAATTTCTCTTTATTATGCAATTAAAGCCAATAGTGAAGTAGATATTTTAAATACAATTGCTCCCTTAGTGGATGGTTTTGAAATTTCATCTGGCGGAGAAATTGCAAAGATTGAGCAATGTAAATATAAAAAACCATTTGTTTTTTCAGGACCGGGTAAATTAGATTCAGATTTGAAGGCAGCTATAGCAAACAATGTCGAATTTATTCATGTCGAAAGTCTAAATGAAATTAAAAAAATTAATCAAATTGCTGCAACACAGAACAAGCAACAAGATATTTTGATCAGAATTAACCCTCATTTACCCAGTCATTTACTCACAAAATTATCAATGGCAGGCACTGCTACTCCTTTTGGCATTGATGAGCAAGATCTTCATCTAGCGATTTCATTAGTTGAACAAAGTCCAAACTTACGTTTGTGTGGCTTTCATGTACATGCCATGTCTCATCAAACACAAGTAAATCAGCATTTAGAACTAATGCAGTGGTATTTAAAGCAATGGCAGCTATGGAAAAGTTGGGCAAAATATCCCGCATCGCTTCAATATTTTAATGTTGGCGGAGGTATCGGAGTAAATTATTTAAGCCCCTTGCAATTTGACTGGCAAGATTTTTGTAATCGCTTGAATCAGCTACAGTCTAAATTTGATGATATGCCGTTATTACGTTTTGAAATGGGACGCTTTATTTCTGCATTTTGTGGTTACTATGTCATAGAAGTACTTGATATTAAAAGAAGTCATAAAAAAAACTTCTTAGTTTGTAGAGGTGGTACGCATCAGTTTCGATTGCCTGCAGCCCAAGCACATGCTCACCCCATCATGCATTTTCCTAAAGCTGAATTAGATCACAAAATATCTAACGAAATATATGACATTGTTGGGCAATTGTGCACTCCCAAAGATGTGCTTAGTCGTGACCAAAAACTAAATAATATCAAAATTGGTGATTTACTCTATTTACCTCTTGCGGGTGCTTATGGTTATAACATTTCTCATGCTGATTTTCTCTGTCATCCGCGACCAGAACAACTTTTCGTTCATCGTTCATTAAACATATGAAAATTGAAAATAATCCAACAGAGAAAAAAGTCGTTTTTACGATTTTACTCGGTGCAATCACTGTTAGTCTAAATAATAGTGCACTCAATCCAGCTTTGCCTGAGTTCATGCAGATTTTCCAGATTGGACCTGTATTAGCAAGCTGGATTCTGTCTGCATTTATGTTGGCAATGTGTCTAACTTTGCCTGTTACAGGTTATTTAAGTCATAGCCTCGGGAAACGCCGTATTTATCTGATTGGTCTCGCTCTTTTTATTTTGGGCTCCTTTTTAGGAAGTATTGCTCACAATATTTATCTCGTGATTTTTGCACGAAGTATACAAGGTATAGCAAGTGGACTTATCCTGCCACTTTCGCTTCCTTTTATTTTTTCAGTTACACAAACACAAAAACGTGGACGTATCACCAGCTTATGGGCATCCGTTGTTATGTTTTCGTTGGCGATTGGTCCTTTTCTTGGTGCAATTATTTTATCTCTAAGTAGTTGGGAAATGTTATTTCTCATTAATGTTCCTCTATCTTTAATTGCTTTTAGTCTTGCTACCAAAAATTTGCCTAAAGACGAAGCAACAAATAGAAATAACGCTTTCGATTGGATCGGTTTTTCTTTAATTAGCTTTGGATTGGGATATTTAATTTGGACATGTCACCAACTAAAGTCATGGCAAGAGATGATGTCGAATTCAAATCTACTTGCTTTGGTTCTCGCATTTGGTTGCCTTCTATTTTTTATTTTCTACTAATTAAAAAGTAAATCTCCACTTTTAAATTTGCGTCTATTTCAGTGCCGCAATTATTCACTTAGCGTCATAATTACCATGATTCAAACCGTTGCAATGTTTGAATGCTTAGTACTTTTACCCTTATTGATTCAGAAGGTTTTTAACCTTAATTCTATTTGGACAGGAATTGCCTTATTCACAACCGCTTTATCTGCCAGTCTCAGTTTAAATCTTGCAGCTAAGTTTTTGGACTTACAGAGTCCCCGTAATATTGTCATGTTTGGACTTATATTATCAGCAATTGCAATCTTTTCACTTGGACAACTATCAACTCATCCAAACAATATGCTATGGCTGATTCTTTTGATGATTTTAAGAGGGATTGGCATTGGGTTTTCAATAACTCCCGTGACTACAGCAGGTCTTCATCATATTGAGCAACGACATCTTGTAGAAGCCACAGCAATGCACGATTTAATCCGACGGATCGCATCATCTATAGCAATCATATTTGTAGCGATCTATCTTGAAGTCCGCAGTGCATCTTTTGTACAGCAAGGATTTCCACAACTTTTATCATTGCATCTATCTATTAATGAAGTTTTTTTCGTAACAAGTGGCTTAATTGTGATGACCATCCCCTGTGCATATTTATTGACTTCAAAAAAACAGCAACATTTTTCTAAGTTTTCCACTGAACATCATCATTCATAAACAAATTAGATAAGGATTAGCTCATGAATTCATTAAATTACCATACTCCTGTCATCACCCCAAATATAGAGCAACATAATACTTGGCTAACACCATTACACCTGAATATCTTTGAAAAAGTTGAACAACGTGTTATACGCCAACTAATACAAACCATGCTGTTTGAACACATCTTCGAGTTTGAGCAAGATGTGCTTACAGACCAAAAGACATTATTTACCATCCATGTCAAAATGCAAGATACTCAGGACATACGTTATGAATGTATTGGTAAAATTTATCAAAGTTTTGACTTAATTCGTTTAGATAAAAATAATGTAGTTCAACGTGTTACTGAAGAAAGTCGTGAAAATGCGACGTTTCAACAAATTGTTGAAGAGTTAATTTTACCTCTACCGAACACCATTCATCTAGACTCATTTATTGATGAGTTAGAACAAACATTACTTAAAGATGCTCAAGCCCGTAGTCTATGCGGTCAACACATTTTATCTTCATCAGAACGTCAATATGATGCGCTTGAAAGCTATTTGCTCGATGCACATACTTACCATCCTTGCTATAAGTCCCGTATAGGTTTTAATTTACAGGATAATTTTCGTTTTTCTCCTGAATTTAAACAAGATATTCAACTAATTTGGTTAGCTGTTGTTAAATCTGAAATCGGCTTAAATGTATCTAAAAAGCTAAATTATGTGGAATTTATTCAACAACAAATCGGTCATGAGCAATACCAAAGCTTTCAAAATATGTTGATGCTGCAAGGTAAAGCAGCCAATGACTATTGGATTTTGCCTGTTCATCCTTGGCAATGGGACAATGAAATTAGTTCACTTTTTATGTTGCAGATTGCACAACAAAAAATGATCTTATTGGGTAAATCGTCTGAATGTTACCGTGCTCAGCAATCTATTCGCTCCTTAGCAAATTTCACTGATCCTAATAAACCCTATGTCAAACTCGCTTTAGGGATTACCAACACATCCAGTAAACGTACTTTATCACGTCATACTGTAATGAATGCACCACTTATCAGTGATTGGTTACAGTATTTAATCGAATCAGACCCGACTGCTCAACACTTAGATTTTGTGATTTTGAATGAAAATGTAGGTGTTGGTTATGCTGATGAATCATTGCCGCCATCAACACAGCAAAAATGTTATGGAGCATTGGGCGTTATTTGGCGTGAAAGTATTCATCCCTATTTACGTGAAGATGAAGAGGCTTTTCCATTAAATGGTTTTAGTTACTTAGAACCCAATCAACAACCGATTATTTCGGGTTGGGTTGAACAATACGGTTTAGAAGCATGGCTTAAACAATTGATTCGAGTGACAACACTGCCTGTCATCCATATGCTCTTTGCTGAGGGTATAGGCATGGAATCTCATGCTCAAAATATTATTTTAATACATAAAAATGGATGGCCTGTTCGCGTAGCACTAAAGGATTTCCATGATGGTATACGTTATTCTGTCCAACATTTGGCAAGAGCTGAGCTTGCCCCTCAACTCATTTCTATGCCTGAACATCACGCCAAAAAAAATGATAACTCGCATGTCATCACAACTGATCCAAATGCTGTGCGAGACATCACATGCGACTGTTTCTTTTTTATTTGCTTAGCTGACTTCGCAATTTTTCTTTATCAACAATACCACTATTCCGAACAGAGTTTCTGGAAATTGGTTGCTGATTGTATTCATGATTATCAACACCAACACCCTCAACATCAGACAAGGTTCAAATTATTTGATGTATTTACCGCACAAATTCAAGTTGAAGAATTAACCAAACTGCGTCTCTTTGGCGATGCACAACCACGTTTTAAATATGTGAATAATCCTTTAGCCGCTTTTGCCCAAACTCATCAGACACCAAATAATGCATTAAAAGAGATAAAAACATGCTGAAAGAAAATACTTTGCTCAAAAAGATCACGCAGAAACAAGCTGTTTTCGGATTGTTTTGCTCAATTCCTTCACCTTCAGCGATCAAAATCATTGGTGAAGCAGGTTTCGATTTTGTAATTATTGATACTGAACATGTCATGATCAATCCTGAGACATTAGAAAATATGATTCGTGCAGCTGAAGGTTTCGACTTGACACCATTAGTCCGTGTGTCTGATTTTAATTCAAAAATGATGTTGAAGATTTTAGATGCTGGCGCACAAGGCATTGTACTGCCTATGGTTGAATATGGGGAGCAAGTACAACAATGTATAGAAGCCTGTAAATATTACCCAGAAGGTAAACGTAGTTTAAATGCAGGTCGACCAGGAGCTTTTGGTCGCTCTTATGCCTTTGGTGAGCGAGGTCTTGTAGATTATATGGCTTTTGCGAATCAGCAAATCATGGTTATTCCTATGATTGAAAGTCAACTTGGTGTCGCCAATATCCAAAGCATTGCATCTGTAGAAGGCATTAGTTTTGTCCTTGAAGGTGCTGCAGATCTCTCTCAATCATTAGGAGTGCCATGGCAAATCGAAAATAAAGTTGTACAACACGCTTTATTACATGTTGTTGATACCTGTAAAGCACTCAACGTTCCTTATTCCGCAATTCCAAGACAAGCTTCAGAACAACAATATTGGGTAAATTTAGGGATCAATATTTTTGTTTTAGGAGATGAGCGTGGAATTGCGTTCCGAGCTTTATCAAGTCGCTTAACCCAAGCACAAAGTGAAATTTTTGTTGAGCTTCAAGTATAAGGAATTATAGTGTGAATACTCATCCAAATTTATTTAAACAAGCAACTATTTCGGTTATGCAAGATCTCGTCGATGGTTTATTGGTCGAAGAATTTTTTGGCGATATTTCTGAACAGTTATATGGTCTTGAACAATGGGACAAATTGATACAGATTACACCACATCTAACGAGCGCTCGTCTATTTCCAAATTTAGAGACTGAAGCGAAAATTTGGCAGCTCAGTATCCCGAATGAAAACCTTTATATTCTTATAGCATTGATACCAGCTTTAACTCAAACATGGCAAAAGGTGAGCAACACGCCTGTTTATGCTGTTCATTCATTTGAAAAAGAATCATCCAATCAAATCGTGATTCTAGATCCTGTAACATTTATGCGCTATGCAGCAGAAAAATATTATCCAAATAAACCTAAAGCAATGCATAAATTTTTAGATTTATTACAAGAAAATATTAAACAGCTTGAATGGTCGCAAAATTATCAGATCAACCATCAAAAACTTTTTTCAAAAAGCCCTGCTGAATTTTTTCAATGCATGGAACAGTGGGCTTCTTTACGAGACAGACCATATCATCCTCTTGCAAAAGCAAAAATAGGATTGAATCAACAAGATTATTGTCAATATATGGCTGAATTTTCAAAGAAAATTCCACTCTTCTGGATTGCAGTTAATCAAGATTATTTGATGCTTGGTCATGGTGTTAAAGATATTTCCAAACAGCATCCTTTACATTACTTTTTAAACTCACATGAGCAAGTTGAACTTCTCGCTGAACTTGAAAAATTGAATGTTCTAGATAGCCATATTGCACTTCCTGTTCACCCATGGCAATTTGACCGAGTTATACAAAAATTCCTACCCGATACATTTATCCAAAAAACATGTATTGCTTTAAAATTTCAATCTTCACCTTTCAACGCAACGTCTTCATTGCGTTCCTTAGCACCTGATTCAGAAAGTCCATTTTACTTAAAATTACCTATGGACATCTATTCTTTATGTTCTGCACGTTATTTGCCAGCAATTAAAATGATTAATGGACAAAAAAGTCAACAACTTTTGCAAGATGCACTTTCTAAAGATCCTGAATTACAAGATAAGCTCTGGTTATGTGATGAAGCGATTTGGTGGGCGTATTTGCCAGAAAATATTCATGATTATCATCCTGACAATGAAATATTATATGCTCAAGAGCCTCGGCATTTATCAGCAATGCTTAGGCACTATCCAAATGAACTATTGGAAAATTCGCAATTCAAGCTGATTCCTATGGCAACTTTGGGTACTGTCATACCAAATAGCGCTCATCATTTTTTTGATGATTGGATGCAATATCGTCAACTACCAACAAATCACTCATCTGTAAGACTTTTATTTAAAGAGTTATGTGTTTGCTTTTACAACGTAAATTTAAGATTATTTAAATTAGGAATGGTTGGAGAAATGCATGGACAAAATGCTGTATTTGTCTGAAAAGATGGGCATGCCCAAGGCATTTTAATGCGTGATCATGATGCATTACGCGTATGTGTGCCATTACTTGAAAAAAATGGTCTATATGATCCTAAATACAGTATTAAAAAGGTTATCCAAATACTTTATACAATCAACAACCTGAAGATTTATTTTTCTTTTTTCAAACACTCGGAATTCAAGTTAATCTACGTGCCATTATTGAGACATTAGCACAAATTTATCAGATACCGCCTGCCATTTTATGGCAAGACATGAGTACAAGTATAAAACAGGTAATTAAAGAAATTGAACTTGATTACGCTATGAAAATACTCCTTAATAAACTACTTTTTACAGAAGAATGCTGGCCATTTAAAATGCTTCTTACGCCAATGTTTGAGCATGATGACGATGATCCAGGCAGCATGCCATTCGGTAAAGGGCAAATACCGAATCCTTTTTTACAATACCATAAATTTTTATAGATCTAATTATAATGCTATTCATAATATCAGCTCGTAAAGTTTTGACCAGAAAGCATCGTATTATTGATTTTCTCTATGCTATTTTTCTGCTATTCACTTTATTAATGAACGATGTGCGTGCTGATACAGTGCCTAGTCGAACCATCCACCACGCTATGGGGAAAACCACGATCTATGGTCAACCAATACGCGTGGTCAGTTTAATGCAGGGAGCCACCGATACTTTAGTGGCACTAGGAATTAAACCTATTGGAGCTGTTGAATCTTGGTCTGAAAAACCGATGTACCAATATTTACGCCCACATTTACCACAATTGCATTATGTCGGTTTAGAGACACAACCTAGCTTAGAAGATATCGCGCGTTTAAAACCTGACTTAATTATTGCATCAAAATTTCGCAATGAAAAAACCTATAGAATTCTGTCACAGATTGCTCCTACTGTGATGCTTACAGAAGTATATGAATTTAAAGATACTTTAAAAATTGTAGGTCAAGCAGTTGGCAAAGAACCACAAGCCAATATGCTGTTACAACAATGGAATCAGCGCATTAAAAACACGCAATCTCAACTTAAACATCGCTATGCAGAGCATTGGCCACAACAAGTATCTTTACTTGAAATCCGAGATGATCATTTAAGAGCATATTCTCCACATAGTTTTTCAGGTCAAATTTTATCCGAACTTGGTTTTAGTTGGTCTAAGGTTTCCTCAAAGCAACAATGGGCTTTGCAAAAGCTAACAAGTAAAGAAAGTATTCCTTTACTGGATGCCGATATTTTTTTTATTTTTATGCGAAATAGCCCAACGACGAAACAAAATTTTACAACTTGGCAATCACATGCTTTATGGAAACAATTAAGAGCATCACAAAAAAAAACAGATTTATTTTGTGAATACAGTGAATTGGAATTTAACAGGAGGTATTTTAGGCGCCAATAGAGTTTTAGATGAAATTAATCAGATTTTTAAAATTGAGGAAGTCAAAAAATAAATATGAAACCTCTATTCAAAATTTGTGTTGCTAACAGTCTTAACCATGATTTCAAACCTATTTTTGCATTAATTATAGGTGTTTTATTATTATTTTTTTTCTCAATTTTGAGTCTATCAATTGGTCATGAATTTATTCAGCCAAATATTGTGTTAGATTCATTTCAGCATTATGACCCTACAAACTTACAACACATTTTAGTTCAAACAACACGTATATCGAGAACAGTACTTGCACTCATTATTGGCGCCTGTTTAGCCGTAGCAGGTGCGCTCATGCAAGCATTAACACGCAACACTCTTGCATCGCCTAGCTTATTTGGCATTAATTCTGGAGCAATGTTTAGTATTGTCATTTTTTCAAGTTTTATTAGCCTGTCTAGAATTCAAGATTATATGTATCTGGCAATGCTTGGTGCCACCATTGCTGGTTGTCTTGTTTATTTTCTAGGTACTGCAAAGAATGGACAATTACATACATTAAAATTTGTTTTGGCTGGTGCCGCTATTTCGGCACTGTTTACAGCTTTAACACAAGCTATGTTAGTCATAGACCAAGAAAGTTTAGACAGTATTTTATTTTGGCTAGCAGGCTCGATTTCAGACCGTCAATTAAATGTTGTTGCACCTATCTTCCCCTTTTTATGCCTAGGTTTAGTGCTGAGCTTAGTCCTTGCTTTACCAATCAACATCTTGATGGCGGGTGAGGAAATCGCAAAAAGTCTTGGGCAAAGAACGGTCTTATTACAAATTACAATGGGACTCATCATCATTTTACTGGCAGGGGGTGCTGTTGCCATAGCGGGTAGTATCGCCTTTGTTGGATTAATCGTTCCGCATATCGTCAGACTTATTGTTTCAAAGCATTATCAATGGTTACTCCCAGGTTGTATTATTTATGGAGCACTATTGCTTGTAATCTCTGATCTCATTGCTCGAATCCTTATTTTTCCACAAGAAATACCTATTGGCGTGATGACTGCTTTATTAGGTGGTCCTGTGTTTATTTACTTAATTAGACAAGGAATGCGAAATGGCTAAAACGTTAAACTTACGTTTTGGTAAGTTTTCACGCCTCATCCACATTAAAACCTTTTGGGTGATTTGTTGTTTATTCATTCTGACGATTATACATAGTCTGATTTCATTATCGCTAGGAAAAGTTTTTATTCCCTTTGACCAAATTTTGAAAGAGCTTTTCACTACAACGCAAAGTGAATATACATTCATTATAGAGTCTTTGAGATTACCTCGTATTGTGTTGGCATTTTTGGTCGGTATGGCTTTAGGACTCTCTGGCTTAATTCTACAAAATATTGTGAGAAATCCATTAGCTTCGCCTGATATTTTAGGTGTGACCTCTGGCGCATCAGTTTCAGTTGTCATTTTTATGACCTTTTTGAGCGCACAGTTAAGTCTACATTGGTTACCTTTATTTGCCATTTTGGGTGCATGGTGTGCGGCATTACTCATTTATTTATTATCTTGGAAAAGTGGTACTACAAGCATACGCTTAGTGTTGATGGGGATTGGGATCTCTACTATTTTAGGTGCTATTACGACTTTAACACTTGTTTTAGGTCCATTAAATACAACGCTATCAACTTTTGTATGGTTGACTGGTAGTGTCTACGGTGCTTTATGGCAAGACATTGCGCATTTGAGTATTTGGCTTATCCTTATTATTCCACTGCTCATCTTTTTCTCTAGACATCTTAACCCACATGAACTCGAAGATAGCATTTTGGTCGGTTTAGGATTAAATCCTGAACCTAATCGGATGTGTTTACTTTTTATTGCTGTTGCACTTGCTGCTGTCGCAATTGCTTATGCAGGTGCGATTGCTTTTGTTGGACTCATCGCACCTCATATTGCCCGTATGTTTGTACCCAGATCTTTTGGTGGCTTAGCATGGGTAAGCGGCTTGGTTGGCGCAAATTTAGTGATGTTAGCAGACTTGATTGGGCGAACTGTTTTTTTACCTTTGGATTTACCCGCAGGCATTTTTATTGCTGTATTTGGCACCCCATTTTTTATTTACTTGCTACTCAAACAACGTTTTTAAGGAATAGTCCAATGTATCCTTTGCAAAGTAATATGCTGACTCTTGCTTATGAAAATCATAATATCATTGAAGATTTAGATCTAAATATTCCTCTCTATTCAATCACTGTTTTAGTGGGGAGCAATGGCTGTGGAAAAAGTACATTATTAAAATCTTTTGCACGCTTATTACGACCTAAACAAGGGGCAATCTTATTAAATGGAAAAGATATTCACCAGCAAGCAACGGCGCTTGTCGCAAAAAAATTGTCTATTTTACCGCAATCTCCTGTCGTTCCTGAAGGATTAACGGTTTATCAATTGGTGAGAATGGGGCGCTACCCACACCAAAATTGGTTAAAACAATGGTCAAGAGAAGACGAATTGAAAGTGAATGAAGCACTCGAACAAACACAATTACTTGCATTAAGAGATCGAGCAGTTGATTCATTATCAGGTGGTCAACGACAAAGGGCGTGGATTGCAATGACTCTAGCACAGGATACAGATATATTATTATTAGATGAACCAACAACTTATTTAGATTTAGCACATCAAATTGATATTTTAGATTTATTATTTGATCTCAATAAAAAACATAAGAAAACCATCATCATGGTTTTACATGACCTAAATTTAGCATGTCGTTATGCAGATCATATGATCGCAGTCGCTCAAAAAACGGTTTATGCGCAAGGTCGTCCTACTGAAATTTTGGATGCTAAAACCGTTAAAGATGTATTTGGTTTAAATTGTTTGATCACAGAAGATCCGCTGTTTGGTACACCATTGTGTATTCCTTATGGTAAAGGTCAGCAACAAATCAAAAAAAATATTTTATCTAACTTACCCAGTGATGAGAAAGGCTGATGCATATGCATACCGCATTATTTACGGGTGAAGAATGGGATGTATTATCCAAAAACTTAGGATTGATTCATTCAAATCAGCGTAATCTAGCAACAACTTTACACATTCAAGATTTAATCATAGATCCGTTACAGTGTGAGAACTTGCTCATTGAGTTAACACCCATTATCCATTCTCCATCCATAAAAGTAACGGCTTCTTTGCTCAGTAAGCGGATTGCTTTTTTGACGACAGCCTCTTGCTTGTATGCAATGACTATATTTGATAAGGGCTTAAATTTCTCTGCCAACAATTGTTACTTAGATTACAATTTTAATCATCGCTTATGGCAGTCAAAAATGCCGCTCTCTGATTTAACATATATATGTGCCCCATCTGATGATAGAGATGAATGGCGAAGAAATATAATTCGACAATTATTTGCAGAAAATTTAACAAAATTGTGGCAAGCTTTTGTCAATATAAGCAAGGTTAATTCTAGAATTTTATGGGAAAATACAGCAGTCCGAGTATATCTATTATATGAAAAAAGAATGCAGAATGTTCAATGCCTTCATGTAAAACAACGTATTATAAATGATTTTAATTTTTTATTAGACCCTAAAAATTTTGACCTTTTTAACATGGGCTATAACCCACTTACACGTTTCAATCATACAAAGACTTATATTGACAGCTTAGATGCAGAGATCAGATTTCGAAAAAGTTGTTGCTTTTATTATCAAGCTTCGGATCCAATTGAATACTGTAGTACCTGTCCCCTATTACATCCAAGGCTTAAGCGTAAAAGATAATAACTAAATTATCCATCATAGAATAAAAGTTGGCTGTTCTTGACGTGATTTTCCAAAAGAACTTGGCTCATATAATTCAATATTTAGAAAAAACAATCGATGATCTAAAAATAATAAGTTGATGAAAATATTTAAATTAATATCTTCTACTGCGGATATGGAATGAGTTTTTATTGATGATAGCCATGTTTAGGCACATCAACATTCTTCTGGAATAAAAGGTCAGGATATTTCTAAAAGTTTTGGTGGAAATAGTTCTAAAATTCATCTGACTGCTGATACAGATTTAAATTATATCTCAATATCTAATTCTATTCGCCCATTACATAAATTTTCATGAAGTGACTAACTATGCATGAAATTTTTATTATAGCGAAATTTACAGATATAGTATGATGCGTAAGTTACGCATCATATAAAATTATAAGTATTTGTTTTATATTTATATAAATTAAGGTGTTTAGCTTTAATTAACCATTATAGTTACCATTCATCTTTACTTTATTCCGCAACTCAATTTTCTGTTATTTAGGATTAAAAAGACTGTTGATGTAGAATTAAGAGCGCTTACCAACCGTATGATTGGCTTAAAACACATCAGCTAAAAGTGCCACCTAGTTCGCCTAACGCAAAAGTAATCAATTACAGGCAAATATTGGATTACTTTAAATCGTTATTAGTAATCTGTTCATTTGTATGAGAAGCACTACAGAGGTGGATCAGGAAATTTGAACAACACCTATAAGTGATATTTTGCTCCCCAAATGATGTTATAAACATCGATATAAGGAGTATTTTATGGCACGTAGACCAAGAAGAAATCATTCAAATGATTTTAAAGCTAAGGTAGCACTTGCTGTGATTAAAGCAGAAAAAACACTTGCTGAATTGAGTGCTGAATTTGATGTTCATCAAAACCAAATTATCGACTGGAAAAATCAATTGATTTCGGCTTCCTCGCAAGCCTTCGATCAATCAAAAGCTCCAGCAGAACCACCCATTGATCTAAAAAAACTACATGCAAAAATCGGTGAGCAGGCATTAGAAATTGATTTTTTAGAAGGTGTGTTGAAGAAACTGGGCCGCTTCAACCACAAAAGTTAATCGACGACTCACTTCAGATTTCAGTATCTAAGCAAGCTAAGCTACTGAAAGTCTCCCGTGGTTGTTATTACTATTGCCCAAAACCTGTGAGTGCATCAGATCTGAAGCTGATGCGCTGTATTGATGAATTACATATGCAATACCCTTTTGCAGGTAGCCGTATGATGCGTGATTTATTGAACCGTCAAGGACATCATATAGGACGACGTCATACACGTACTTTAATGAAAAAAATGGGCATTAATGCGTTATATCGTAAACCAAATCTAAGTCAGGTCAATCAAGCTCACCGTAAATATCCATATCTGCTCAAAGGATTGAATATTCAACGGAGTAATCAAGTATGGGCAACGGATATAACATATATCCCTATGGCAAAGGCTTTGTCTACTTATGTGCTGTGATTGATTGGTACAGCCGTAAGGTGCTTGCCCATAGCGTATCGATTAGTATGGAGGTTGCATTTTGTATAGAAACATTAAATGAAGCTATTGAAAAATATGGTCGACCTGAAATCTTTAATACAGACCAAGGCAGTCAATTTACCAGTGATGCGTTTATTGAAGTGTTAAAATCAAATGACATCCAAATCAGCATGGACGGTAAAGGTCGTTGGGTCGATAATGTGATGATTGAACGATTATGGCGGAGCGTTAAATATGAGGAGGTTTATCTCAAAGCCTACAGCAATGTTTTGGATGCGAAGAAGCAATTAAACGCATATTTTGAATTTTATAATTTGAAACGACCTCATTCGAGTCTGGACAAAATGACTCCAGATGAGTTTTACTATGACCAGCTACCACAACAAAATAAGGTAGCTTAACTAGAGCAGAATATCACTTATAAATAAGCTTTTAGTTGTTCAAACAAGTGGGACCACCTCTGTTTGCCTGAGATCTAAATCGGGATAATGCTACACCAGCATGAAAAAATCGTGGCTTGTTCTTCTAGATTAGACAAGCATAAAACTATTGCTTAGCAGTAGAAATATGAAATGGAATATGGCCTAAGTCGGCATGAAAAAATTGAACCACCAGAACAGGTGTAATCATCTGCTCAACAAAGAGCATTAACAAATGAAATTAGGCTCGATCCCTTAAGGACGAGCCTTACTCTAGATATTTATAAAAAACTCTATAATCAATTAAGAGTTTTACTTATTTTCTTAATCTAAGGTAGTATCTTATTGAAGTATATTATGAATATGATTAATTAAATCTTGATTCAATCTTTTAATATCTTCAATCTTAATTTCATTGTTCTTTCTATGATTGAATACCCAATTAATGAAATCATCGGATTCTTCATAAAATTCTTTATCTGTAATATCATATTTAAAATTTAGAGGTATGATGTGTGCTGATAAAAACGGAGACTTTAACTTGGTAAACTAAACATACTCATCAGGAGTTTACCATGAGCAAAAA
>NZ_JACAIJ010000020.1:0-68789 GCF_030325485.1 Acinetobacter sp. R933-2 | reverse complement strand
TATTGATGTTTATAACATCATTTGAGGAGCAGAATATCACTTATAGGAGTTGTTCAAATTTACGGATCCATCTCTTTTTCATGTTTTTAAATGTCAATTTTTGCAAAGTGAGCAGGCAATAAAAAACCGACATATGATATATCGGTTTTCTACTCTCTGAGGAAGTATTGTTTTCGCAAAAGCAATACTTAAATATCATTTGTGCTGAAGAACATAATCATATTATGAGAAAAAGTTTAAATTTACAATGATGGAAATTGTAAAATTTCTTTAAATTATCATGTTGCCTTAGATGTGAATTGGAAATAATTTAGGGCTTGGGTTTAGCTCAGACAATTGGTCATTTTCAGACAGCGCCTGATAACGCTTTTCAATTTGTGAAGCAGAATCTTGTAATGTTTCAATCAATTTTTGCAAATTTAAATACTCAAAACGATTTTTTGATGCCAAAACAGTGAGGGCTAATGGTGCTTCTTTATTTGAAAACTTAATTGGAATGGAAAGACCAGAAACGTTCGGATCAAGCTCACCCTGAGAGAAATAGTGACCTTGTTTTTTGATTTTTTTCATTCTTTGAATGAAATTTTCTTCACTTTCAGCAAAACCGACTTGTGCAAGCTCATTTTGAAAACGGGTATAGTAATTTTGCAGATTTTGTTTAGAAAGATGTGCCATGATCACTTTAGGCGATGAACCCATATACACAGGACGAGGACAACCACGTCCATAAGTTAATAAAGTCTCATCACGATAAACTTCATGATGAAGATCAATACAATAATGATCATTCAGTTGGGTGAGTAGACAGCAAAGTTCTGTACGCTCAGAAATCTCTTGCATAAAGGGTTTGCTGATTTGCACCAATGGATCTGTTGTTCTTGAAATATAATCCATGACTGCAATTTTAGGTCCAAGTGTGTAATCACCTGAAGTCCCACTTAAACGTTGTAAAATATCTGCTGAAACCAATTCTTTAAGATATCTATAACTTGTTGGTTTTGATAGGTTTAGTTCTTCGCAAATGACATCAACATTAATCACTGGGCGTGACACCGAAAATAAATCTAATACGGTGAGAATTTTACCAAAACTAGAAAGCGCCATTGATTACCTACTTAGTAACTGTAAATCAAAAAATAAATTTTATAATGTTACTTTATAACAAAAAATTATCAAAAAAAAAGGAATTTCATCATAAATCGAATCAATTCAGATATTCTGAGAAAATTCTCTAGGATTTGAGCTATTTCTTATGGATTTTTAAAGAGAAAATAGCAAAAAAATAATATTCACTTATTTTTATTTCTGCCTGAGAAAAAATAGATTATTCTCACTAAAATATAAAATAATTCATTTGTATTATCAATATAAGATATTTTTGTTGACTAAGTCTATTTTTTTTGAAAAAATTAACAGATTAAATATCTAATGATGAATTTTTGAGCTTTTATTTAATCTCACTCAGCATCATGTTTTGCCATTTATATCTCTAAGTTGGAATAAAACAGTATTTTTATCTGATTTTATTTTCTCTTTTCAGTGTTTTAACATTCTCTAAATAAATGCGCTATTTACTTTAGGTCAAATGGCGAGTTTTTTGGTCGTTTCAAAATGTGCAGCAAGATATTTCTCAATTTTTTGATTCCAATGAAATAGAGATCATTCATGTTATTGACTAAACAGCTTTTAGCATTTCGACCCAATAAGTTGGATTGGATCTTTGCGATAAAGACTTTTATTGCAGGTATGCTGGCGCTGTTTATCGCATTTGAATTGAATTTAAGTTATCCCATTTGGGCAATTGGGACTGTCTTTGTGATCGCAAATCCCTACTCAGGTATGGTGGCTTCAAAAAGTCTATATCGTTTACTGGGTACAACTTTTGGAGCAATTTTTGCAGTCGCAGTGACTCCTTATTTGATTAATACACCGTGGCTTTTTATTTTTGTCTTGGCGTGTTGGTTGGGTATTTGTCTTTATCTGTCTTTATTAGATCGGACACCGCGCAGTTATGTGGTGATGTTGGCTGGTTATACGGCTGTTATTATTTGTTTTAATAGCATTTATTATATCGACAAGATTTCTATTTTTGATATGGCGCTTGGGCGGTTTTTAGAAATCTCGATAGGTGTAATTTGTAGTGCAGTGGTAACAAGTACGATTTTACCTATGCATATTGGTCCTGTGGTTGAAAATCGTGTGGTGAAAACCATGACCGATACGCAAAAATTGTTTGATCTTATTTTGTCTCATCCTGATCCACAGCAAAAAAACTATACAAAATTATTGGCAGAAATTGCACGAGATACTTCAGATATTCATACCATGCTTGTGCATTTAAACTATGAAAAATCAAAGCTTAAAAGCATGACTAAGCCTTTGCAAGAATTATTGCATCAAGTGACTATGTTGGTTGCAAACTTGGTGGCAATGTCAGAGCGTCTGAAACAATTAGATCAAATTGACCTTCACTATAGAGCTGCTTTGCAAGATTTACATACAGAGGTTGACGCATTTTTAGATGATCAACATCAAATTTTAGAATCTGAATTAAATCATTTGCCGAGTGATTTTGAGCAAAAATTTGAATTGATTTTGAAACAAGCACAGCCCACACAATATGTCATATTAGGAAGTTTAAAAATGGATATCCGACATTTTATTCAAAATGCTCGTGCTGTCCGTTTGATTTGGCAAAGAATGCAACAAGGTGATACCACTTTACCTGAAACGATTGTGCCATTAACAACATCTTATCCAAGTTTACATCGTGATTATGGTGTGGCAGTTCGTGGTGGTTTATCTGCTTTTTTAACGATTATTGTTGCTTCAAGTATTTGGATTTTGAGTGGGTGGACATCAGGTTTTATGATGGCTCAAATGGCAGCCATTAGTGCATGTATTTTGACCGCACTTGATAATCCTGTACCTGCATTAAAAATTTTTATTCGTGCTAGTTTTTATGCTGCGATTATTGTTTTTATTTATGCATATGGCATTTTTCCACATGTACATTCATTTATAGAACTCATGATTGTACTCGCACCTTTTTTAATTTTTTGCCTCATGCTGTACTTGCATCCTCCGCTAAATGGTTTAGGGCTACCGCTGATTATGGCAGGTGTCATGGGGATGAATATTCAAAATCGTTACTTTTTAGATCAAGTGGCTTTTTTTGACTTTTCGATAGGCACGATTATTGGACCTATTATTTCTGTGTATATCGTACATTTGGTTCGTGCAATGTCGCCTGATATGACAGCACAACGTATTTTGTCTTTACATTATCAGGCAATGAAAAAAGCGGTACGTATGAATTATGGTGCAAACTTTCGTATTCATTTAAGAAGTATGTTAGACCGTATTGGTGTACTCAATACAAAGCAAGTACTGTCAGAACAGTTAATACATGAGATGAATGCGGCGCTGATTGAGTCAAGTGCAGTGATTGATTTTACTCGACTACAAGAGTTGGCAGAAAAATTACCAAAAAATTCGCCACTGATTGCTCAAATTGCACAATTACAAACGTATTTAGAGTTATGGCTAGGCGAAAAAGAAAAACAACAAGTCACTACAACTTTAGACCAAGTTTTGCTGAAACTAAAAGAAATTCAAGTTGATGCAGAAAGTATTGAAGATCGAGATATACGTCATCGTTTATGGATTTCTGTAAATAATATTCGGCATAGTATTTGCCATCAAGATGAGCAAAGTGCAGCAGATCATACACTCGAACATGCCAGTATTGGAGTTTAAAAATGGGTGAATTTAATCTTTATGGTGTTTATGTTCCCACTTTTTTAGTACAGGCAATTTTAGCGTATTTGCTATTAAAAATAGTCAATTTAGTCACTGATCGTTGGGCGACGCAAGGCTGGATTGCATTACCGAGTATTTTTAATTTGTGTATATACGTGTTGTTGCTGTGGGGAGTGCATCATCTTTTTACGATGTATTTGGATTAATGTGGAATTTGATGATTAGGTCAGGTAAAAATGAACAGCTTTGATATGCGTAAAGTGATACGTCCTCTAGGTTTATTGACAGTTGCAATACTGGCAATCATATGTGTTTTACATTTATGGAATTACTATAATGCTGAGCCGTGGACACGTGATGGACGCGTTCGTGGTGATGTTATACAAGTTTCTTCAGACATTTCTGGCTTGGTGACAGAAGTTTTGGTACAAGACAACCAGACAGTCAAAAAAGGGCAAGTGTTATTTAAAATTGATCTTGCACGACAAACTTTAGATGTTGAGCAAGCCAAATCAGATTTAGCCAAAGCAAACTCAGGTTTAGCAGAAGCAGAAGCAGGTCTTGCTCAAGCCCAAGCCAACCTCATCAAATCACAAGCGAATATTCAACTGGCAGATAAAAATGCACAGCGATATGCAGACTTAATGAATGGTGCAATTTCTAAACAAGAACAAGATCAAATGTTTGCAGCACGAGATCAGTCACATGCTGAACATCAACAACTGCAAGCTGCTATTCAACAGTCAGAAGCCAATATTAAACAACAAAAAGCTTTAATCGAAGCTGCAACCAGTAGTTTTCATTTAGCTGAGTTAAATATGCATCGTGCTGAAGTTGTTGCACCAGCCGATGGGACATTATCTAATTTTGACATGCGCGTAGGAAATTATGTCAAAGTTGGTCAAGCTGTTGCTGCTTTATTGGATAGAAAACAATTGTATGTTGTTGGATACTTTGAAGAAACTAAACTGAATAAAATTCATTTAGGTGATGCAGCGACTATACAATTAATGGGCGATTCTGAAAAAATCAAAGGGCATGTACAGGGCATTGCATCTGGGATTGAAGATCGTGAGCGCACTACATCTTCAGGTTTATTGGCAAATGTGAACCCTACTTTTAGTTGGGTGCGTTTAGCGCAGCGCGTACCTGTAAAAATTGTGTTAGATGAGTTACCAAAAAATAAATTAGCCTTTGTTGCTGGACGTACTGCAACGATTCATATTTTAGAGCGTGCGCATTAATCAGTTGATAAATCTATCTGTTCAAGTCAAACGATGAGCTATTTGTTTGACAGAACATAAAAAAACCTGCATCGAAATGCAGGTTTTAAAATGTTTCTATATCTTAAATATTTGAAGAATTAGAATAATTTAACTGGAATGTCGAGGAATACACGCCATTCATTGGTATCACCAATATACGCATTGGTTTGGTAGTCATCACTTGCACGATAATATGAATGACGTAGACGTAAACTTGCATCTTTAGCAAAACCATTTTGAACGGTATATTTTACTTGGTTAAAGAATTCACGTTCTTGCGCATCATCAGTAAGACCCGCAACTTTAATATCCCAACCATAAACAAATGCTGTCGTCCAGTTAAGTCCTGCTACACCATAATTGCTAAAGTCTAAGTTATATTGAAGTTGCGCTGATTTTTCATGATTTCCAATAAAATCAGACAAATATGAGTTTGGTAAATAGATACTTTGGAAACCATCGGCATTTGTGTTGTAGTCATAACCTGTATTGCCTGTATTTTGTTGGTAAGCCAACATAACACTATGAGCGCCTTGGTTATATGTACCTGATAATGCCCAAATATTATTGCTACGACCTTCTATATTTTCATTGCCAATAGTAGAAGAATACGTTGCTGCATCTTTGTCCCATTCAGTATGATAACCACTAAAGTCCAACGTCAAAGAGCTTTTATCTGCAAGTGGAAGTTTGTAGTTCGCATTTACATAATGGCGTTCTAAAGCATTTTTAGAATCTAAGCCATAATATGAAGCATTGAGTTGATCATCAAACTTATATTTTGCACCCCAAACGATGGCATTATCTAAGTGATTTCCATCAGTAGAAATTTGGTCTGACATTTGGTTTTTAGTAAATTTACCCGCAGTTAGTTCTAAATTTTTAATTTCACGGCTTGTGATTAATGTACCTTCAAAATACTCAGGAACCATACGACCTGTATTACTTGCAAGAACAGGTAAATCTAAAACTTGTGTACCATAACGCACAGTGGTATTAGAAAAACGAGCTTTTACATTTGCTCCACCACGCGCCCAATGATCATAAGCAGAACCATCGTTATGTTTCGGGATCATATTGTTGCCAGCATGATTATTTGAACCCAATTTGATTGAGCCATCGCCTACGGCACCAACACCAAAACCGACGATCCCTTGAGTAAAGCCAGAGTCTACATTGACAATTGCAGATTGGGCATAAGAGCTTTGGTCTTCAACGCCATTTTTTTTATCACGATGTATAAAGCCTGTGCGAAATAGAACAGATGCATCAGCGTCTTCTACAAATCCTTTTGCTTCACTTTGTTCACTTGCATAAGCTGTAGAGATCAGCGCAGCTTGTATTAGGACAACTAAGGTCATTTTTTTTTGGGTTAGCATTAAGGCTGCCTCTTGAATGTTGCTTTTCAATATATTTAAAATAAGTGAATTGTATAATTAAATTACAGAAAAACTAGTATTTGTAACAATTTTATTTTCTAACTTTAGCTTTTTAACAGATATTGTTGTTTGAGTTTAGTGAAATAATACTTAAGTTCTAGTATAAAAATGATTGAATAATTTACCAAAAGTTTAAAAAAACAGTAAAATTCTTCGCTTAAATTTTCCCTCTATATGTGTTGAAAAATGATAGCATTTTCATTTAAAAAATTAATGATGACATTATGTGTTGTAGTGCCATCAAGTGCGCTCTATGCAGCACAAGCCCCAATAACAACTTCAAATGGGGTCTGGTCAGGAAATATTGCTGCTGTATCTCAATATATTTATCGTGGTGGCGTGGAAAATGACAAAGTTGCTATACAAACAGGTTTGGAATATGCCCATAAAAGTGGAATGAGCGTGGGCTATTGGGGTTCAACATTAGATTATGATGCTACAGATGAAAAACGTAATCATGGTTTTGAACATGATTTTTATGTGGCGTATGGTAATGAGATTAATCCAGATTTAAGCTACAACCTACAAGCAACCGCTTATGTATATCATCATGGCGGTACTATTTATGCTGATGAAAATAAAAGAAAAACCACAGCATTTGATGTGCTTGGTGAGTTAGCTTATAAAGAAGTCACTTTTGCTGCATCTGTTTTACTGGCTGATGCTTCATTTGGTAATGCAGGTGATGTCTATTTGAGTGCGGCTTATAATCATCCATTGCCTCAAAACTTTATTTTAAATGCTTCAGTCGGTGGTTCTGCTTATAACGGTAGCCGTGACGATGAACTAATTCAGACCACCCAAGATTTTGCATTTAATGAAGCACGTATAGGCTTAAGCAAAAGTATTGCAGAAACGGGTATTGTTGCTTCACTTGATTATGTCATGGGTGGCGAAGACCGTTTAGGTGAAGATTTTGATAATCATGTGGTTTTTGGTTTAGATTACCACTTTTAAAGCATCACTGTTTTAAGGGTAAACTTGAAAATGAGAAAGTGCATTTGGATATAAAATGCACTTTTTTTGTGCATGGGAAAAATGTATAAAAAATAAGTGATCAAAAAAGAATCATAAAATAAATGCAATGATATAGTGGCTGATGTAATCAAAGAGACCAAGCAATTTGTGAATAAATGAAACAAATATGACAATAAATCAACTATAACAAAGCATATTATCTTTTTTAGTGATGTTTAAAAACTTAATGTAGAAAAATAATTTTTATATAAAAACTAAATAAAAAACAAAGTGATATTATTTTTTAAGATGATTTTTTTAATCTTTTTTTTAAGTTTGGCATAGCAATTGCTAAATACCTAAGGAGTTTGACCAATTTAAACCAAGAATAAACATCCGAGCGATGGGGGAGCATTGAACATGCAAATTATCACTAAACTTTTAGCATTTGGCATCTTGGCTTCAACCGCAACAGTCAGCATGGCTGAAGAAAATTCACTTTCAAATCTAGGCTTAACTTTTTCAGGCAGTGCAGCATTAACCAGTGATTATCGTTTCCGTGGCATCACGCAAACAAGTAATGATCTTGCTGTACAGGCTGGGTTTACTTTGGCACATTCATCAGGTTTTTATGCAGGTGTTTGGGGTTCAAATGTTAATTTTGGTGATGGTGGTCCACATTTAGAACTAGACCCATCGATTGGTTATTCAACAACTTTAGAAAACTTTAGCACGAAACCTGTCATTGATGTTGGGGTGGTTTATTATAACTATCCAAGTTATAGCGACTTAAATTGGGCTGAGCTCTACGGTAAAGTGACTTTAAAAGACACGGTTGTATCGGGAGATAGTTTATTGACCAATATTAACTTTACCAATGACTATGCAGGTGCAGATACCAATAGCTGGAATATTAATTTTGGTTATTCTGTGCCATTTGGTGCTACAGGATTTGGTGGTGTTGCCGCAGTTGGATATACCGTTGTCGATGATGAAGAAAAGTACTCATTTAATGGTGATGATAATTATGTCGATTGGAAACTGGGCGTAAACTATGGCTTTAAATCTGTACAAGGTCTGAGTGCAGAACTTGCAGCCGTTGGTACCAATATTGACACTGATGGCTGGACATCTGCGGCTGAACGTGGTGTTGAAACTGGTGCTGTTTTTACTTTAACTAAAGCATTCTAACCCTATAAAAATAATGCGAAATCATGCATAAAAGATCAAAGGCAACAGTGGTTGCCTTTTTTTGTAATTTAAAAAATAAATAAAAATATATGCTTAAGATTCTTGTTGGCGATAAGACAACGCCTCACTCAGATGAGCACTGTTAATATCCGAACACTGTGCCAGATCGGCAATACTTCTCGCGACACGTAAAATTCGATGATATGCACGTGCGGATAAATTTAAACGTTGCTGAGCCATTGCCAGCATTTTTTGTGATGCTTGATCAAGTCGAGCATAGCTTTCAAGTTGTTGTGGCGACAAATTTTGATTGGTTGCACCTTGTCGATTGATTTGGAAATGATAAGCTTGTAAAACGCGTTCTCGAACGACAGTAGAGTTTTCAGTAACAGCATCATTTTGCAGTTCATGAGCTTTTAATGGTGGTACATCAATGTGTAAATCTATACGGTCTAATAATGGACCAGAAATACGATTTTGATAACGCTTGATGACTTCACTTGAACATTGACAACGACTGTCTTGATTAAATGCATAACCACACGGGCAAGGGTTCATTGCTGCAATGAGTTGAAAATTAGCAGGAAAAGTAATTTGTCGTGACGCACGAGAGATCACAATTTCTCTTGCTTCTAAAGGTTGTCTTAAAACCTCTAAAACTTTTCGGTCAAATTCAGGTAATTCATCTAAAAAAAGCACACCTAAATGTGCCAAAGTAATCTCTCCTGGTTTAGGGTGAGAACCCCCACCCACTAAGGCAATGGCTGAGGCAGTATGATGTGGGGCACGAAATGGACGCTGTCCAAAATGATGTTGTAAATTAGCAATCGAGTAAATACTGGCAACTGCTAAATTTTCCTGATGATTTAGTGGTGGTAAAATACTGGCTAAACGAGAAGCAAGTAAAGTTTTACCTGTACCGGGAGGTCCTCTAAATAAAATAGAATGCCCACCTGCGGCAGCAATTTCTAAGGCTCTGCGTGGTCGTACCTGTCCTTTAACATCTGCTAAATCAAATTTATAGCCTTGTGGTGAAATACTTTGGCAAGTCTCTGTCACTTTAATTTTTTGTGTTTCAGTAAAGTGTTCACAGACTTGCTTTAAATGTGAGGCTGCAAAAACTTCAATATCAGGCAGTTGTGCAGCCTCATCTGCATTTGCAGTAGGTAACATTAAACGATGTTGAGCCTGTTGGCATGCCATTGCAATCGTCAAAGTTCCTGTAACAGGTCTTAAGTGCCCATCTAATGCTAACTCACCCATAAATTCAAACTGATCTATGGCTGTATCTGGAATTTGTCCTGTAGCAATTAAAATACCTAATGCAATTGGTAAATCTAACCGTGAACCATCTTTAGGTAAATCAGCAGGGGCTAAGTTGATGGTTAAGCGTTTGGTCGGAAATTGAAAGCCACTATTAATGATGGCAGAGCGAACACGATCTTTACTTTCTCTCACAGCAGCCTCAGCCAAACCCACAATAGTCAGTGAGGGTAAACCTGCACTAACATGAACTTCGACTTCAATTAAAGGCGCATGTAACCCGAGTAAACCTCGGGTATAAATTTTTGCGAATGACATTTTATTCTTCCAGTTTGCTTTATTTTTAATCGTTTTATTATTTTTATGCACTTATTTTGTGCAAAAAGAAGTCAATCTTACTTTTGAATGAGAGATTCAAGCATTTTAACTTGAGTTTGAAGTTCTGCTAAACGGAGGTTGGCATTTTGTAGTGCAGTTTTTTGACGCTCTAATTCATCTTTAGAAACTAAATCCATTTGATTAACGGCTTCATTGAGGAGGGCACGTAAATTGTGTTCTAAATCTTTTTTAGGTTGATCAACTTGTTCCAAAATCGCTTGTAATAATGTTTCTATCATTGTTTATTCCAAAAAATGAGATATCTACGTAGTTTAACATCGCTTTTAATTTGCCCCTAGTGCTAACTGATTAGCATCGGTTGAATTAATAATAAAATACAAAAAATCAATCACAAATATAAAATTTTTAAAGTGAAAATGATAAGAAAATGTATAAAATAGGGTATAAGGCGATTTCTGCTAAAGTGGATTAATATCCCCAACCATTAAGACATTTTGGCATGAAAATTGAACATAAAACCTTACTGGTAAGAAAAGCCGAAGGAAAACAACATGAAACTCGTAACAGCAATTGTAAAACCATTTAAGTTAGATGATGTGCGTGAAGCATTATCTGAAATCGGTGTTCAAGGAATTACCGTCACAGAAGTGAAAGGTTTTGGACGTCAAAAAGGGCACACTGAACTTTATCGTGGTGCTGAATATGTCGTTGATTTTTTACCAAAAGTGAAAATTGAAATCGCAATCAGTGACGACATGGTTGATTCAGTAATCGAATCAATTACCCGTGTTGCTAGCACTGGTAAAATTGGTGATGGGAAAATTTTTGTCACTAATTTAGAGCAAGTCATTCGTATTCGTACAGGTGAAACAGGTGCGGATGCTGTTTAATTTGGCATGAAGTTTGCTGAGTAACACATAACTCAGAAAAACTTGGTTGGGGGATACGAATGAAAAAAATGCTACTTGCGCTCAGCCTGTCTGGCGCACTCCTTGGTGGATCAGTTGCGTGGGCTGAAGAAAACGTAACTGAACCCACTTCTACAGCAGTGGCTGAACCAAGTTCAAATGCTGCAACAACAACGATATCAACAACGACAGCAGAAATTACACCTGTTGCACCTGTAGAAGCAACCGCAGAACCTACTTTAAATACAGGTGATACTGCTTGGATTTTGGTTTCTACAGCACTTGTTTTACTCATGACTATTCCGGGCTTAGCACTCTTTTATGGTGGTATGGTTCGTAAAAAAAATGTTTTGAGTACAATGGCACATAGTTTAATGGCGGCAGCAATTGTCAGTCTGGTTTGGGTCGTTGTAGGCTATTCATTGGCTTTTAGTGGCGGCAATGCTTTCATTGGGAACTTAGATAAAGCCATGCTTTCAGGCATTACAACTGATGCGTTAAGTGGCTCTATTCCTGAAATTCTTTTTGTTATTTTCCAAATGACTTTTGCAATTATTACCGTGGCAATTATTAGCGGTTCAATTGCAGAACGTATGAAGTTTAGTGCTTATATTGCATTTATTACGGTGTGGGTCATTATTGTGTACGCACCAATTGCCCATTGGGTTTGGGGTGGTGGTTGGTTAATGAATGATGGCGCGCTTGATTTTGCAGGCGGTACTGTGGTTCATATTAACTCAGGTGTTGCAGGTTTAGTGACGGCTTATCTACTGGGTAAACGTATTGGACTGGGCAAAGAGTCTATGGCTCCCCATAACTTGACTTTAACTGTACTTGGTGCAAGTTTGATTTGGGTTGGTTGGTTTGGTTTCAATGGTGGTTCAGCATTAGGTGCAAATGGTTCAGCAGCTTATGCTTTAGTGACAACTCAAGTCGCCGCAGCCGCAGCAGCAATCTCATGGTTATTGGTTGAAAAAATCGTTCGTGGTAAAGCATCTGTTTTAGGTGGTGCATCTGGTGCAGTTGCAGGTCTTGTGGTGATTACACCAGCAGCAGGTTTTGTGACAGTAAGCGGTGCTTTGATCATGGGTTTAATTGGTGGTGTTGTTTGTTTCTGGGGAATTTCAGGACTGAAACGTTTACTCAAAGCAGATGACTCTTTAGACGCATTTGGCTTACATGGCGTTGGTGGTATTGTGGGTGCAATTTTAACCGCAGTTTTTGCCAGTGAATTTATCATGGGCGAAAAAGTCCCTACCAATATGTTGCATCAACTTTGGGTACAAGTTGAGGGTGTTTTAGCAACGATTGTATATTCAGCAGTGATGACATTCATTATCTTAAAAGTCATTGACTTGGTGATTGGAATCCGTGTTGGTACAGATGATGAACGTATGGGACTTGATTTAAGTCAACATGGCGAACGTATTGAATAGTTTAAAAAGTTATACTATATATTGTGTAAAACAGCTCATTTGAGCTGTTTTTTTTCTATATATTGAGGAAAGCTCAACAAAATTCCTATTTTTTGATACACTAAATAAAATTTTAAAATGTGTTCAATTAAACCACTATGCATTGTCCATTTTGCAACGCTGCTGATAGTAAAGTGATCGATTCGCGTTTGGCGGCTGAAGGCTGTCAGATTCGTAGACGTCGTGAATGTATCAAATGTGCAGAACGTTTTACCACTTTCGAAACGTATGAAGTGGTGATGCCGCGTGTTATTAAATCTGATGGTAAAAGTGAACCTTTTGATGAGTTAAAATTACGTCGCTCATTGATGCATGCATTACAAAAGCGTCCAGTAACTCAAGAGCAAATTGAAACGGTACTCAGTGACATTCAACTCAAAATTCGTAGATTGGGTGAGCGTGATGTGCGTTCACGTACGATTGGTGAAATTGTCATGCAGTCTTTATTTTCCTTAGACCATGTTGCTTATGTACGTTTTGCATCGGTTTATCAAGATTTCCAAGATGTCGAAGCTTTTCGCCAACAAATAGAATTGATGCAGCATCGCGATCAAGAAAAATCTGATTGATCAGGCAGACATGAGAAGATTATGAATACAACGGTTGAAGCATTACAACAACATCAATATTGGATGCAAAAAGCGATTGCATTAGCACAACAAGGTCAATATTCAACCCGTCCAAACCCTAATGTAGGTTGTGTCATTGTCAAAGATGGGCAAATGGTCGGAGCAGGCTTTCATCCTCAAGCAGGTCAGCCACATGCTGAAGTTTTCGCTTTACGTCAGGCAGGAGATTTGGCACGAGGTGCAACAGCTTATGTCACCTTAGAGCCTTGTGCACATTATGGACGTACACCACCATGTGCTAAAGGTTTGGTTGAAGCGGGTGTGGCAAAAGTTATTGTGGCTTGTTCAGACCCAAATCCTTTGGTGGCAGGCAAAGGTGTTCAAATTTTAAAAGATGCAGGAATAGAGGTTGAAGTCGGCATTTGTGAGAAAGAAGCTGCTGTTTTAAATCGTGGATTTTTAAAAGCAATGTCTACAGGCATGCCTTATGTACGTTTAAAAGTAGCATCTAGTTTAGATGGGCGTACTGCAATGGCATCAGGTGAGTCCAAATGGATTACGGGCAGTGAGGCACGTCAAGATGTACAACATTGGCGTGCGATTTCTGGGGCAGTGATTACGGGAATTGATACGATTTTGGCAGATGACCCACAAATTAATGTGCGTCATTTACCCGATATTGAAATTGATAGTATTGTTCAGCCTCAACGTATCATTTTAGATCGACAAGGTCGTTTACCTTTGACTGCCCAAATTTTGCAACAACCTGATACTGTGATGGTCATGGGACCATTTCGTGAGGAATTGGCTCAACTGGGTGTGGTACAATTAGAGATTCAATCTTTATTCAATTTATTGAAAACTTTAAAAGATTTTCACATTTATGATGTCATGATTGAGGCAGGCGCGACTTTATCGACTGCTTTTTTACAAGCGCATCTTGTCGATGAAGTCATTAGCTATGTTGCACCGACATTTTTAGGTCAATCTGCACGTGCGATGTTCAATGCTTCTTTTGAGCAGATGGCACAACAACTCCGCTTTAAACTTGAGGATGTCACTCAGTTGGGTCAAGACATTCGCTTAAGATTAATTCCTTTGCAAGAGTCAGTATGAATTCAGAGTCTTCGATATATCACAAACGTCGTCATGCTGCACGTACGACGGATGAATATCTTTTCAATCAGCTCGTCCCTTATTTAGGTAATAAACGCCGATTGTTACATCTGATTTTAGAGGCACTTGAGCAAACAGGAACTTTAAATCAAAAAGGTAAAAGAGCCCCAATTTTTGCTGACTTTTTTGCTGGTAGCGGTGTTGTTTCGCGTTTAGCAAGACAAAATGGTTATCGTGTGATCGCAAATGATTGGGAGCCTTATAGTCATGCACTTAATCATGCAATTTTGGCATGTACTGATGCACCCGCATTTAAAGAGTTAGGTGGCTATCAAAAAGCCATTGATTATTTAAATCGGTTACCTGAAGTGAAAGGCTGGGTGACACATAACTTATGTCCACGCAATGATGAAATTTATGATCCTGCGCGTGATCGTTTGTTCTTTAAACGCCGTAATGGGATGCGTATAGATGCCATTCGCCAACAAATAGCCACTTGGCAAGCACAAGGTGCGATTGATGATGTAGAAATGAGTGCTTTGCTTGCACCTTTGCTTTATTCGGCAAGTTTTGTTAGTAATACCAGTGGTGTATTTAAAAGTTTCCATCATGGTTGGGGGGGTAAAACCCAAACCGCTTTAGAACGGATTGAGTCTTTATTGTGGTTAACGCCAAGCCGTTTTAGTGAAGTAGGTGACAATAAGCAAAAAACACCAATGGCAGAAATGTGGTGTGTAGATGCACAGCATTTGGCAAATCAAATGAGTGGCTTTGAGGTGGATGTTGCATATTTAGATCCACCTTATAACCAACATGCTTATAGTAGTAATTATCATGTGTTAAATTCTTTAACATTATGGGATCAGGTCGATTTACCTACACCAGATACCAAAGGTTTTAAGAGTGGTATTGACCGTGCTTGGCGTAAAGAACGTCCAAGTCAGTATAATTCTTCAAAGCATGCACAAGACGCATATGAAAAATTATTATCTACGATTAATGCACGCTATATTTTAACCAGTTATTCAACTGATGGTAATATCGAAGCCAAAGACTTACTCAAAGCCAATTTGGCACGAGGAAAGGTGACATTACTGACCCAAGATGTACCGCGTTATCGGGTGAGTAAGCAGCGCCAGTCAGAACGCGCACGTGTGTTAGAATTTATTGTAATTACAGATACACACGCAAAATCTGGTCCACCATTACGTCAATTGTTAAGTCAGCTTTATCATTTTGCTGAATTAGGTGGTGTCGATACATCAGGTGTTAGTACTCAGTTAGCACTTTGGTAAATTTCTACTTTTAACAAGTCGGAAAATACATAGTGTGAAACGCGATAGATTAAAAACTTAATGATGAAAAGTTTAGGGTAGTATTTATGTTCACAGGCATTATTGAAAGTTTAGGAAAAGTAGAAAGTCTGCAAAATGTAGGTGGTGATGTACGTTTACGTATTCATACTGACTTAGATATGTCTGATGTTCATTTAGGTGATTCTATCGCGACCAATGGAATTTGCTTAACTGTGATTGATTGGGGCGAAAATTGGTATGCTGCGGATGTTTCGCGTGAAAGCCTAAATCGTTCAACCTTAGCCCAGTGGAAAGTTGGGCAAGCTGTAAATGTTGAAAAGGCGATGCTACCAACAACACGTTTTGGGGGGCATATCGTCAGTGGTCATGTGGATGTTGTTGGTGAAATTACAGTGGTGCGTTCAGATGCACGTTCATTGTATTTTGAAGTGACCACACCTGTTGAAATTGCAAAATATTTAGCTGAAAAAGGTTCAATTACTGTAGATGGAATTAGCCTAACCATTAATCATTTACGTGGTAATATTTTGAGCCTTAACCTTATTCCACATACAGCAGAACGTACCAACATTGGGACATGGAAAGTCGGTACTAAAGTGAACTTAGAAGTAGATGTTTTAGCACGTTATATTGAACGTTTATTGTTAGGCGATAAAGCTGCTGAAGTAAAAACTGAATCAAAATTGAGCATGGAGTTTTTGGCTCAAAATGGCTTTTTAAAATAATCAAATACGCCCTCATAAATCAGAAGTCTAATTTATTTTAGGCTTTTTTTTTATTTACATCGTGAAACTAGACGAATATATTGCAATTACTTTATTGAGAAGAGAATTGAGTATTGCTTGATTTTTTAATGCATATAGAACAATTATTGCCTGTATTGCTTGATCAATATGGTTTGTGGATTTACGCCATTTTGTTCCTGATTATTTTTGCAGAAACAGGCTCCGTATTTATGTTTTTTTTGCCGGGAGACAGTTTACTGATCGCCATAGGTGCTTTGTGTTCAACAGCAGAAGCTGTGCATTTAAGTTATATGGGGGTTTTGTTGATTATTGCTTCAATTCTTGGCTATATCGTCAATTACTATACAGGTAAAGCATTAGGTTTTCGTTTTTTTAAAAAGCACCCTAAAATTTTTAAACCTGAATATATAGAAAAAACCAATCAATATTTTTTAAAACATGGTGGAAAAACCATCATGATGGCACGTTTTATTCCCTTTGTTCGTTCATTTGCACCGTTTGCCGCAGGTGCGGGGCATATGAAAATGAGTAATTTTATGTTTTATAACGTGGTTGGTGGTTTTATTTGGATTGGACTATTATTGGGGATAGGTTATGGTGCAGGTAATCTAATTTCCTATACTGTTGATTTATTTTAATTATTTATTATATAAAATGAGAAAAATAGCCAAGCTCAAATTTGTATTGAACTTGGTTAAAATCATTAATGTTTGGTGATGGTGAGTGTTGTTTGTTCAAACCAAGAGTTTTTTGCTTGGATTTGATCAATTGAAAAAATACCTTTTTGAGATTCACGTACTAAATATACAGAGATCGAATGAAAATCTGCGCGGCTAATCAGTAAGTCTTGAGCAGAAACAGTCCATTTCTCACCTGAACTGAGTACCGCAATTTGCTTCGAGATTTGGTTGAGCATGTCCATATTCTTTTCCTCGTTATTCAGTTTTGAGATATTCAAAAACTGTTTTTATCGTAAAGAGATTTAAAACATGACTATGATGTGACATTAATATGTCAATTTAGTGACATTGAAAATAAAAATAATGAACATGCGATGTTTAAACTTGATCTGAAAAATGAGTATTTTTTAAAATATACGCAATTTCTTCATCTGAAGCTGCTTTTAACTTTGCTCTAAAGTCGTTGACGGCTTGTTCGATAAAGGTTTCAGCTTCTAGTTCCAAACGTAAGCGCACACTTTCAAGTTCAGACATCATCTCTTGATCAGCGACTTTAAAATGATTATTGGCATAATCAGTTGCAGGTGTTTTTGGGTTTTCAGTATAACGTTCAGTATATAGCTCTGTTTCAATTTGAATTTGTTCTTGAATTGAAGCAAGTGTTTGAATTTGTTGTTGTGTTTGTTTTAGTTCATCTTGAATTAATTGTTGATTATATTGCTCTTGTTGCGCACGTTTTTCAGCTAAAGATTGCTCTAAAGCCAATTGCTTACGAATACGTGCTTCTTCGATCAGTTGTGCTTTGAGGTCAGCATAGGCTTGTTCAACTTTAAGCTGAGCGACTTGCATCGCACGTTTATCATTGTCCATCCATGCTTGAATTGGGGACTCAGGAGTGAGTAAATCACAGACACGACTGAGGTCATCTAAATACGTTTGGCGCACGACTTCAGGGGTATCTAGCCAACGTTTTTTAAAATCTTGACCAACATTTAATGCCACAACGCATCTCCTTTTCGGCGCTTTAAAATGACTTTCTTTATAATTTAAATGTTTGAGGAGCAAAGCCTAAACGTCGATAAGTTTTATACTTTTCACGTCCTATCTGCTTAGCAGGCTCATCATTTTCAATTATTTCAATAATGTGACTAAATTGTCCAACTTGATCAAGTGCTTGATTGTTAAAATTAAACACTATCCATTCAGCTTGGGTTGGCAAATGTGCAGAAATACAAATCGGTGCATCTTTTTGGTCAATGCCATGTGCTAGAAAACTAGCAGGGTCAAATGTCCAAAGTAGCTCATCAAGTTGCTGTTGAACCTCAGGATCTGGACAATAAATCCAAATTTTTGCATGCTGTTTTGAGATCTTGCGGCAGAGACGACAAGTGCTTTGCACTCGTCGTTCTGGGCTTTTTTCAAAAAGATAAAAGCTAATTTTAGCCATTGGCTTTAACACGATTGGCAATGAATTGCATTAATAGCGGTACAGGACGACCTGTTGAGCCTTTTGCTGCACCAGATAGCCATGCAGTTCCTGCAACATCTAAATGTGCCCAACGGTATTCACGTGTAAAACGTTGTAAGAAACATGCCGCTAAAATTGCACCTGCTTGTGGACCTGCACCACTGATATTACCGATATCAGCAAAGTTTGAATCTAGCATATCTTGATAATCATCAATGACAGGTAAACGCCAAACACGGTCAAAGCTTTCTTCACCTGCAAGATTAATTTCTTGAGCAAGTTCATTATCTGGGGTAAATAAACCACTGAGTACTTTACCCAAAGCAACGACACATGCACCTGTTAACGTTGCGATATCAATCACCACCGCAGGATTAAAGCGTTTTACATAGGTTAAAGCATCACATAACACTAAACGACCTTCAGCATCAGTGTTAAGAATTTCAACAGTTTGCCCACTCATTGTTGTCACGATATCGCCTGGGCGAGTTGCATGACCTGATGGCATATTTTCTGCCGCAGCAATCGTACCGACAACATGAATTGGAAGATTTGCTTCACATAAGGCACGTAATGTCCCAAGCACAGATGCAGCACCACACATGTCATATTTCATTTCATCCATGCCAACGCCTGGTTTAAGTGAAATACCACCTGTATCAAAAGTAATCCCTTTACCCACTAAAACAATAGGTGCTTGATCTGGATTGGCTTTATATTCAAGGGTAATGACACGTCCTGGACGTTCCGAACCTTTACTTACAGCAAGGAAAGAGTGCATGCCTAAATCAGCTAACTGCTGTTCTTCAAGTACAGTAACTTTTAAAACATCAGGGAACTCAGCAGCAAGCGCACGTGCTTGATCTGCTAAATATTCAGGAAAACAAATATTGGCAGGACAGTTACCCAAGTCACGAGCAAGATTTTGACCTTGTTGTACTGCCTCAATTAAACTAATTTGTGCTGCATCAAGACTGGTATGTGTCGAAACAAGCTCAATATCAGTTAATGAAAATTCATTTTTTTTACTTTTGAATTCATCATAAGCATAAGCTGCTTGAGTTAAATTTAATGCAAAAAGATAATGTAATTCATTTGGCAAAACAGAAATATCAATACTGATTTGTTTGAATTTTTTTTGTGATGCTTTGATAATGATTTGTGCGATTTTTGCTAATTTTGCAGCTTTTAATTCACTCGCTTGATCAACTCCGACTAAAATGCTGTAAGCATTCTGTGTGACTTGACCAACCAAGGTTAAAGTTTCTGCAACACTTGCTTTAAATTGTGCCGCGCTAATTGCAGTATCTAAATCTTTGATTTGATAGTTAGATTTTACTTCTGATAAGTTGTCTGAACTTGCCAAAATAAAAAGTGCTTGGCTTGATGCACTGCTTGTTACTGAAGTATTAATGCTTAATTTCATATGCGATCTATATGCCTTTAGAGACGTTTGAAAACATTAAACCATTGAAACACTACCAATGATAGAATTTCAATGTGGTTTTATATTTTTAACATTCGGGTAAAATACTAAAACGCATATTCACCCAACTCACTTTGGAAGATTCCCTTGATTATAAGACGTTATCTCGTCAAACAAGTTGTTTCAACATCTTTAGTTGTTGTCGCACTGCTCACACTCATTATGATGGGTGGACGTTTGATCAAGTATTTTGGTGTTGCAGCACAAGGGCGCTTAGATGCCACAATTTTATTTAGTATCATTGGCTACCGTTTACCTGAATTTTTAACCCTTATTTTACCACTGGGATTTTTCATTGGTTTAATGCTGGTTTTTGGTCGTTTATATGTAGATCATGAAATGGCGGTACTCAATGGGAGTGGTGTCAGTAAAATTCAGCTTGCGCGCTTATTGATTCCTTTAACGATCATTTATTTATTTGTACAAAGTGTACTGATGATCTGGATGTCACCATGGGGCATTCGTGAATATGAAAAACTGGTTTCAACACAAGCTGTTCGTACAGGTTTCGATCTCGTCCGACCCAAAGAATTTATTTCATCAGGTCCTTATACCATCTATGCAGGTTCATTATCTGACGATCGTAAAAATTTAAAAGATATTTTCTTTTATCAACGTGCTCAAAAAGAGGGTAAACCTGATGTCATGATTTTGGCAAAAGAAGCAACGCGTGTTGAAGTTGCTGATGATACGGCAAACGTTGTGGATTTATTGCAAGGTCGTCGTTACGAGATTTTCCCAGGTACAGCAAAATATACACAAGCTGAATTTCAGTCCTATCGTCTACGTTTAGAAAATGACAAAGAAGCTAAGTTTGAAAGTAACGAAGTCGAAGCTTTATCTTTCTCTAAACTGCTCAAAAATACCGATGATCCTGTTGTTGCGAGTGAGTTGGGGTGGCGGATTTTTGTACCATTTAGCATGATTGTGGCATTGATGTTAGCCACAGCGTTGTCTGAAGTGAGTCCACGACAAGGGCGCTATTTAAAGTTATTTCCTGCTTTGCTGATTTTTGCGAGTTTAATTGTTGCACTCATGGCAATCAAAACCCGTATGAGTAAAGGTGAAATTGGAATTTGGGCATATCCTGCTGTTTTACTATTTTATGCAATTGGCGCAGCACTATTTTCCCGTAAGCAAAAATTAGCACCTAAGATTAAGAAACAAATTCAGCGAGTGAAATCATAATGTTAGCACGTAAAATTGTCGCCAAGCATGTGGTCAATACAACAGCGCTCGCAATGTTGGGTGCAACAGCTGTATTGTCAGTCTTACAGGTTTTATTTACTTATTTAGGCGAATTAGGTGATTTAAAAGAAGGCTATAATGCTTGGAATGCGTTGCAATATGTCTTGTGGGGCGCACCCAAATACCTATATGAAATTTTACCTATTTCAGCGCTGATTGGTGCAGTACTTGGACTGGGTTCAATGGCATCAAATAGCGAATTGATTGTGATGCGTGCCTCAGGAATTAGCCTATGGCGTATTGTGGGCTGGGTCATGCGATCAGCCATGCTATTGGTGGTACTGTCTTTTATTCTCAGCCAATTTGTTGTGCCTTATACCAACGAACAAGCTAAAAGTATCAAAAGTAAACAAAGTGTTGCAGCTTTAGGTGAAGTTAAAGGCTATTGGACACGTGAAGGGCAGCGCTTTATTTATATTGATTATGCCAATTCAAAAGGTAATCTAAAGCAAGTACAAGTTGTTGACTTCGATCAAGATTATCGCATGAAGTCGCTTTTGAATGCTGAGCAAGGTAATTTTGTTGAAAATGGTCAATGGAACCTCAGTCAAGCGACACAAGTCAACTTACAAACAGATGGGCGAGCAACCCTTAACCGTGATAGCCAGCATAATTTAGCTTTAGCATTACAACCAAAATATGTGCATATGGTGACAATTGACCCTGAAGATTTAGCACCAAGTCAATTGGTAAGCTTTATGCGCTATATGGATCAATATAGCCAAGTACCCAAAACATATGCATTGGCATTTTGGCAAAATGTTGGTTCGCCATTTGCTTTATTAGCGTTGGTCTTGATTGCCTGTTCATTTATTTTTGGACCATTGCGTCAACAGTCTATGGGCTTTCGTTTAGTGATTGCTCTATTTGTTGGACTTGGTTTTTACTATATTCAAGACTTTTTAGGCTATGCGAGTTTGGTTTATTCACCATCTCCTGCATGGTTTGTATTTGTACCTATTGCATTGATGTTTGGTGTCGGTAGTTATTTATTATATCGAGCGAGATAGTAATTTTTCTCATTTAAAATACTGATGGTACTTATAAATGAATACCATCAGCTTCACATAGAGTCTGCCGTAAAAAAACGGTAAGATATGACGATTAATTTGTAAACAGTAAAGAGTGAAAATTATGACGGATGCAACTGCTGGCAAAATCCCTCACGTTCTAGTGATCATGGACGGTGTGGGTCATCGTGAAGCGGTCGAAGATAATGCGTTTTTAGCAGCAAAAACGCCAAATCTAACCATGATGCAAGACAAGCATCCGCATAGTTTAATTTCAGGTTCTGGTGAAGATGTCGGTCTACCTGATGGTCAAATGGGTAACTCAGAAGTCGGTCACATGAACTTGGGCGCAGGTCGTGTGCTATATCAAGACTTTACTCGTATTACCAAAGATATTCGTGATGGCGCTTTTTTTGAGCATGAAGTTCTCGTCGATGCTGTAGAAAAAGCCAAAGCGGCAAATGGCGCAGTTCACATCATGGGTTTATTGTCACAAGGTGGTGTACATTCACATGAAGATCATATCGTGGCAATGTGTGAGTTGGCATTGAAACGTGGTGCTAAAGTCTATTTACATGCTTTCCTTGACGGACGTGATACACCACCACGTAGTGCACAACCTTCATTAGAAAAGTTGGATGCTTTATTTGCACAATATCCAAATCAAGGTCGTATTGCGACGATGATTGGTCGTTATTTTGCGATGGATCGTGACAATCGTTGGGATCGAGTGGAGCAAGCTTACAGTTTAATGACCGAAGGCGAAGCGCTTCGTGTTGTTGACTCTGCGGTTGAAGGCTTGGAACAAGCATATGCAGCCAATGAAAATGATGAGTTTGTAAAAGCGACTCGCATCGGTGAGATTGCTAAAGTTTCAGATGGTGACAGCATTGTGTTTATGAATTTCCGTGCAGACCGTGCACGTGAAATCACCAAAGCTTTTGTTGAAAAAGACTTTGCAGGCTTTGAACGTAAAGTTGTACCAAATCTGTCTAAATTTGTCATGTTGACACGCTATCAGGCAACGATTGATGCACCTGTTGCGTATATGCCTGAAGAACTTAAAAATTCAATTGGTGAATACTTATCTTCATTGGGCAAAACTCAGTTACGTATTGCCGAAACTGAAAAATATGCACATGTGACATTCTTCTTTAGTGGTGGTCGTGAAGATGAATATGTAGGTGAAAAGCGTATTTTGATTCCATCACCAAAAGTTGCAACCTATGACTTACAGCCAGAAATGAGTGCACCAGAAGTCACTGAACAATTGGTTGCTGCGGTGAACTCTGGTGAATATGACTTATTGGTGGTGAACTATGCCAATGGTGATATGGTCGGTCATACAGGTGTTTTTGATGCCGCAGTCAAAGCTGTTGAAGCTGTAGATACAGGTTTAGGTCGCCTATATGAAGCAGTGATGGCAAAACATGGGCATATGATTATTACTGCCGATCATGGTAATGTAGAACAAATGCAAGACTATGTCAGCGGTCAGGTTCATACTCAACATACCACTGAATTAGTGCCATTTATCTATGTTGGTCCAACTTCAGCAACCATTGCAGAAGGTGGTGTATTGGCCGATGTTGCTCCAACATTGTTGAATCTCATGAATATTCCTGCACCAAAAGAAATGCAGGGACGTAATTTAATTACGCTAAATCCATAAAATCAAAAAAGGTGAGTGAATGGCTCAAGCTTGGAAATACATTGCTGTTTTAACAGGGTTAATTGCCAGTGGAAGCCATTCTCTTTGGGCTGCGGAGCAATCCGTAGTCCTAGACTTTGATAATGAAATAGAACAAGGGACTACAGAAGTTCCGATTGAGTCCATTGAACAATTTGTACAGATTTATGGCTTAGTGAAAGACAACTATGTACAAGAAAAACCAGATGACACATTATTTTTACAAGCAATCAAAGGGCTTGTTGGTGGACTAGACCGTTACTCGCGTTATTTAAGCCCAGAAGAATATAAACAATTAATACAATATACAGAGGCAGATTTAGCGACTGTCGATTTTAAACTGATCTTTGATACACATATGCATCAGTGGCAAATTAGTCAATTAAAAGAAAACTCAGATGCAGCGAAACAAGGATTAAAAGAAGGTTTTACGGTTTTTAAAATTGATAATCAAGAGTTAAAAAATTTAAATGCCGAACAAGTTGAAGATCTACTACATGGTTCAATCGGTTCTAGTTTTCAACTACAGTTAAACCCTAAAAGCACTGCCATTACGTTATTGCGTAATAAAAAATTAGAAATCGCTGATATTGAACCTATGTTATTACATAATCAGGTTCTGCTTTTAAAAGTAAAAGTTTTTCAACAAGATACCGCAAATGAAATTAAACGTATTTTAGAAGAATATAATTCGCCTCGTTTAAAAGCTGTCCTTATTGATTTGCGTAATAATCCTGGTGGACTGTTGTCTGCTGCGGTTGAAACAGCCGATTTATTTTTAAATCAAGGAACGATTGTTTCAACTAAAAGTCGTTCAGAAGGCAATCAACAATTTCAAGCTTTGCCTGGAAATGAGTTCCCAAATATTAAAATGGGGATCTTAATTAATCATCGTTCGGCATCTGCTGCAGAAGTTTTTACTGCTGCAATGAAAGAACATCAACGTGCTTGGGTCATTGGTGAGAAAAGCTATGGCAAAGGCGTTGTACAAAAGCTTTTTCCATTGCCTAATGGTGCGGCATTGCAAATGACAGTGTCACATTATTTTACCCCGAAAGACAGCATGATTGATGGTACAGGCATTGCTCCAAATCAAGAATATACGTGGTCTTTAGATATGAAAGAAGACACATATTTAAATAATGTGTCTGAACTTTTGTTAAAGCATCACTAGCCTAACTTTAGTCTTCTTCGCTATCTAAACCAAACTTTTTTAAACGATAACGCAAAGATCGAAAGGTCATACCGAGTTTTTTCGCAGCCAAAGTTCTATTCCAATGGGTTTGATTGAGAGCGTTTAGAAGAACCTCTTTTTCTACATTTTCTAAAAACTGCTCTAAACCTTCTGAAGGAATATTATTGGAAATGGGCTGCGTGGCTAAACGTGGCTCGATATTCATTTGTTCTTCAGTTTTCTCAACGTTAAAATTACGTTTCTGTGAATACTGAAGGTGTTCAATACCGATCACATGTTCATCACATAAGGTGATGGCACGTTCAATCATGTTGCGTAGTTCACGAACATTGCCTGCAAAAGGCTGCACTTGTAAAAAACGTTTTGCATCTTCATTTAAAACTTTACTTGGAATATCCCATTCCAAACAAATATTTTTAATAAAATGATGTGCCAAGATAAGAATATCTTTGCCACGTTCCCTTAAAGGTGGTAAGTGTAAGTCCATGACATGAATACGGAAAAATAAATCTTGACGAAATTTTCCTTGTTGTACACGTTCTTCTAAGTTTTGATTTGTTGCGCTAATAATCCGAAAATCAACATCAACTTCTTGATCACTGCCTAAAGGACGAATTTTCTTTTCTTGTAACGCACGTAATAACTTGGTTTGAGTGGTCAACGAAAGTTCAGCAATCTCATCTAAAAATAAGCATCCACCATTTGCAGATTGGATTAAACCTAGTTTATCAGGTGTCGTTCCTGCACTTGTTGCAGTCACAGAACCAAATAATTCACGTTCGATTAACTCTTCTGAAATTGCCCCACAATTAATCGCGACAAATGCACTATCACTGCGGTTACTTAATTTATGAATTAAGTGGGCAACAACTTCTTTTCCTGTACCCGATTCACCAGAAATAAAAACAGGGGCTTGTGAGCGAGCTACTTTCTTGATGGTTTCTTTCAATTTCAACATTGGTTTAGATTCACCAATAAGAAGTTGATGCTCAAGCTGTAAATTATCTTCACTAAAATCCACTAAAGGCACATGTAAAGCTTTCGTTAAAAGTTGGTGCAAATGCTGTTGATTAATGGGCTTATTGACAAAATCAAAGGCACCTGCCTTTAAGGAAGCAATCGCAATTTCCATATTTCCATAAGCGGTGAGTACCGCAATAGGAACTTTAGGATAATGCTGTGTAACATGTTTAACCAAGTCTAAACCACTCCCATCAGGAAGATTTAAATCGGTAATACATGCATTGTATTTGTGTTCACTAAAGAACAATTTTGCCTGTTGTAGATGATGTGCAATATGTGTTTTGATCCCCATTCGTGCCAAAGTCATTTGCATTAGCACGCACAAGTCATGCTCATCGTCCACAAGTAGAACTAATGGTTGTCGTGTGGTCATATCCCCAATAACCTAAATTAAGTTTTAAATGGGCACTCTATTCGGAAGCATGCCCCTTGTTGTTTTTTCTGCTCTATGTAAATGAGCTTTGCTTGATTTGCTTCACAGATACTCTGCGATAAATATAAACCTAAACCTGTACCATTAATTTCAGTCGTAAAAAATGGTTGAAATAATTGCGCTAGGTTTTGATGTGTAATACCTTGACCGAAGTCTATCACATCAATAAACAGATGTTGAGCCTCAGTATGCACTAGAATTTGGATAAAATCAGCATCATGTGAATTATGTCTTATCGCATTACGAATGAGATTAATCAAAACTTGTCTTAACTGTGAATCATCAAACTGAATTACATAGTTTTGCGGCAGACTTAACGCAATTTTATTTTTTACATCTGCTAAGTCATTGATGAATAAATCTTTAAAAAATACTTCAAGTTGAATGTCTGATATGGTGGTTTTTTTATTTTTTGCCATATCTAAAGTTTGTTGAATAATATGGTTAATACGATGCGTCTGCTTTTGAATCATTTGATTGAGCATGAGGCGTTGCTCTTCATCAGCATCTAAATTTAACTCATTGGCTTGCGAAATTGCGGCAAGTGGGTTGCGAATTTCATGGGCAATACTCGCTGAAAGTTGCCCTAAAGATGCCAATTTGAGCTGTTGTGCTTTTTGATTAATTTTCTGTGCATCTTCTAAAGTTAAAAGGCTTAAAGCTTGATGTGGAACGAGAAGCTTTTGTACACGAATATCAATCGTATAATGACTTTGCACTGACTCAAATTGAAAACGTTGCCCATCCTCTAAAGGTCGTTTTTGTAATAAATCAAATAACTCTTTTTGAAATTTGATCAATGAATATTGTTCATGTGAATAGGCATATAAAGGTGCAATTCCTAATAAAGAACATGCCGCAGGGTTGCATACCACAATGCGATAATTTTCGTCTAAAACCAAATAGCCGAGTTCAATTTGTTCTAAAATATAACGATTAATATTTTGTAATTTTAAAAGTTCTAAAGACTGTAGAGAATTAATCGTTTCTAAAACTCTAAAGCGTTGAATTGAAATTTGTCCTATGCCATACACAATAAAAAATAGAAAAGCCAAAAGGGCACTATTACTAATATTATTGAGATTAGAAATGTCTAAAAAACTACCAACAAATTGTTGATAAATTACGGCAATGACTGAAATAAGAGTAACAATTAAAGCTTCATTTTTTTGCAGTAAAAAATTGGCTGAAAATACCATAATCACAAAAAGCAGACTGATCGAAAGATTTGGTCCACCTAAGGAAAAGGTTAAAGTACTTAAAAATAAAATATCAACAATAAAAATAGCAAAGAGCTGCTGTGCAATAAATTGATGGATAAATCTAAGCGCAAGTAACTGGATTAGACTCATCACAGCAAAAATAATTAAGCTGTCAAAATACAATTTGCTATGTAGATAATTGAGTCCATTATGTTCAGATGTGAACAAAAAAATGCTGATGAGACAGAAAGATAAAGTGAGTCTATAAACTGAATATAATGTGCCTAAACGGTAAATGGTTTGTTGAAGTGAGTTTGCTACCGCAGGCCACATAGTATTCATTTTTATGCCAAATTTATGGTTTGATTAAACCATAGCGTATTGCTAAATGGGTTAATTTAACATCGCTATCAATGCCTAACTTTTCAAAAATACGATAACGATAAGTATTGACCGTTTTGACACTAACAAAAAGTTTATCAGAAATTTCTTGTGCGCTAATACAATTGACAACCATCATCGCCACTTGCATTTCACGTTCAGATAACGCATCGAAAGGAGAGCTTTGGTTGTCCGACAAATAAGAACTTGCAAGTTGTTCGGCAATATCAGCACTAAAATATTTACCACCTTGCATCACTTTATTAATTGCACGAACCATTTCAGAGATCGGAGCACCTTTCGTGATATAACCACGCGCACCTGCTTTTAATAATAAAGAAGGATAAGGTTCTTCTGCTAAACCACTCACAGCTAATACTTTAGTGTCAGGGGCGGTCTGTAATAAACGACGTGTTGTTTCAACGCCACCAATACCGGGCATATTAACATCAAGTAAAACAATATTAGGGTGTTGTTGGCGGACAATGGCGATGGCTTCTTCACCTGATTCAGCTTGACCAATGACTTGAATATCAGCTTGATCTTCAAGCATACGACAAATGCCCGTACGTACTAATTCATGGTCATCTACCACTAAAACCGTGATCACTAAGACCTCCTTATATTTTCAAAAAAGCAACTTTTTTGTTACACAAAGCAAAAAGTACTTGCAATGTCATAACAAAATTAGCAATGCTATTCGTAATCTTTCTTAAACTTTTATGCACAATGACGTAGCTAATTTGATTATTCAATATTAGTCATGTTTGAGTATAAATGTAAGTCATAATTGAGGTAATTAGCAATAGTGCAAAAAGCCTCCCTGAATGAGTAAGTTACCGTGATAAAGTCAAAAAAAACGTTAATGCATGCCCTGTCTGCAGCAGTGCTACTCAGTTTGAGTTCGGCAAGCTTTGCAGATCTTGTAAATGTTTCAGGGGGGACACAACATGCTTCTATGAGCTGGTCAGCCGATGATGCGAGCCAGTTACTCAATGGCGATATGTCAGTCAGTGAAGATGACGACGAACCATCTCCACCAGGTTCTGTGACCTATTTATCTGCGCCACCAACTAAAACATATACAACAACGACAACAGCCGCAGCACCAATTCAGCAATCTGTTCAAATTTCAGATACTAACCGATATTTAAACCAGCCTTCTGTAAGCGCACGTGCTGCTTTGGTCATGGATGCAAATACTGGTGAGGTGCTTTATAGTAAAAATACCAATACTGCTTTACCTATCGCGTCTATTACCAAGTTAATGACGGCTGTGGTCACAGCAGATGCTCGTTTAAATATGTCTGAAGACATTATGTTGCAATCAATTGATTTTGCTGGAGCTGGTGGTAAAAATTCAAGCTCAACTCTAAAAGTTGGCGATACCATGAACCGTGCAGAAATGTTACTGGTTGCATTAATGAAATCTGAAAATCCAGCAGCAGCCGCTTTAGCACGGACTTATCCAGGTGGACGCCCTGCCTTTGTTGCTGCAATGAATGCAAAAGCACGTCAATTGGGAATGAGTTCAACTTATTATACTGAGTCTACAGGTTTAGACCCACATAACATTTCTTCAGCACGTGATTTAGGAATTTTAGTGAGTGCTGCATCTCAGTATGGTTTGATTCGTCAATTCTCTACTACAGCACATTATGACTTTAATCTTGGTTATCGTATTTTAAAATCTAACAATACCAATGCAATGGTGCGTAATGGTGGTTGGAACATTAATATTTCAAAAACAGGTTATATTAATGAAGCAGGGCGTTGTGTTGTGATGCACACGACTGTAAATAACCGTCCTGCCGTTGTTGTATTATTGGGTGCAAGTACTTCGCAATCTCGTACTAACGATGCAACCAATCTATTAAATTGGGTGAGTAATTTACCAAAACGTATCTAATAAATATGATGTGAAAATAACCCTTCCATTGTGAAGGGTTTCTTATATTGGTCAATAATAACGAAGAAAAAACAATCAAGAAAATACTAATCAGGAAAACAACAATGACGACTTATGTGATTCGTGAAAACAGCTTCTTTTATGATGATAGCTATGATGCTTATGAAGGCTCTAGAATTGCCAGTTATTTTACAGATCGTGCAGCAGCAGAGGCAGAATATAAACGACTGGAAGTTGAGGCGACACGCTATATTATTTTGTGGAATCAAGAAACTTTATGGAATGCACAAGAAGCCTTTGAACCTGAATTAAAATTTTTAAAAGAGTTGGATGCTTTTGTTTTTTCTTGCTGTGGGCAACATCTTTTAGAAGATGGTAGAGTAAAAATAGAATTACCTGAAAATATGCAAGATGATGATATTTTTGAATTTGTACAGCGAGCAGGGATTCAAAAATACGAAATTTTTGAGTTTGAAGAAGAATCGATGTTTTATGCGATTTGGTTAAATTATGAAGAAGAATGGGTACAGAATGAAAGAGAGACAGGAACTTATCTTATTTATGGAATAAGTGAGGAAGCTATATGGCAGGAAGCGAATTGTGGTTATTGTATTAATAATCCAGAAGATTTTATTTTTAATGGTCAACTTGAATGTATAAGTGATGCGCCTATTTTATTACATTCAGTTTTACAGCAGCGAAAATCTATTCAATATGATGAAAAAAACCAAAAAATAACAATAGGTAAGTATGATATTGATGATATTTTAGCGATTAATCCATTGCTAAAAAAACCAATTTTTGAAGTAAAAGCATTGTCTTTACAACAAGTGTTAGAGATTGAACAGAAAATTGCACAGTAGGAATATGAACAATGGGAAGCCGAATATCGTGCTCGATTAGCAAAAAACAATCCACCACTTGAGAGTTAAAATAAAAAACCTGCACTTGGCAGGTTTTTTTACATCTATTCAAATTTTACATATTTGAAAGGATAGAATCACGAACTTGGTTAAGCTCAGCATCAATAGATAACATCACTGCATCAGCACATTGTTTGATTGCAGTATCAGGGTCTTTTAAGCCGTTACCTGTTACAGTACATACGATCACAGAACCTTCAGCAATTTTACCTGCTTTAATGTCACGGATCGCACCACCAATAGACGCAGCAGAAGCAGGTTCAACAAATACACCTTCATACATAGAAAGTAAACGTTGCGCTTCTAAAATTTCAGCATCTGTTAATTCATCAAACCAACCATTTGAATCACGAACGACTGCTTTAGCATGGTTAAAGCTTTGTGGATTACCGATACGAATTGCAGTAGCAACAGTTTCAGGGTTTTCTACAGGACCGCCACGTAAGAATGGTGCAGCGCCAGATGCTTGGTAACCGACCATGATTGGACGACCTTCTGGGTTTGGACCTGTGAATTTGTCAGTTTCAGCGTCATAAACCACTTGCTCAAACTCTTCTGCTGGCTGGTCAGCAACTGCTTCGGTATAACCCATCCAGTGTGCAGTGATGTTCCCTGCGTTACCAACTGGCAAGCAGTGATAATCAGGTGCACGACCCAAAGCTTCTACGATTTCGTAAGCAATGGTTTTTTGACCTTGTAAACGATAAGGGTTGATTGAGTTTACAATTGTTACAGGTGCTTGGTCTGCAACTTCTTTAACAAGACGCATACCATCATCGAAGTTACCATGAATTTGTAAAGTCACAGCACCATACATCATTGACTGCGCCATTTTACCCATAGCAATTTTGCCTTCTGGGATTAAAACAAACGCTTTGATGCCTGCACGTGCAGCATAAGCGGCAGCAGCAGCAGAGGTATTACCTGTAGATGCACAGATGATTGCTTTAGAGCCTTCTTCTACAGCTTTTGTTACAGCCATGGTCATACCACGGTCTTTAAATGAACCAGTCGGGTTTAAGCCCTCATACTTCACATAAATTTCAACATTTTTACCAATAAGACGTGGGATATTATCTAATTTAATGAGTGGAGTATTCCCTTCATTTAAAGAGATAGCACGTGTAGTTTTAGATACTGGTAAGCGGTCACGATAGCGATCAACAAGTCCTGTATAGCGATTTGCATTAGACATGAGGGTGTTCCAAGTGTTATGTAGAGCAAATAGAGATATTTGTTAATTGTCCTAAGATCGGCATATTCAATGAATTGAGTTGCATGATCACTCCTCTTCAAATCAGAGGAGTTTAGGACAATTTAAACCCGATTAGTTATCAAGCAATTCTAAACGAATTCGTACGATTTCGCCATGAATCACAGGTAAAGCTTGAATTTGAGATAAAGCTTCGTTCATTTTTGATTCAACGACTGGATCAGTTAAAATCACAATAGGAATCAAATCTTTTAAGCGCGGTTGCTGCATGATGGCATCAATACTGATCCCTGCACGGCTGAGAATAGTCGTCACATCAGCAAGTACACCTGTTTGGTCTTCAGCATTGATACGGATATAGTAACCCGTTGTCATTTCGTCACTTTCTAAAATAGGAAGGTCTGAAAGTGCCTCAAATGCCAACTGTGGAATCGTTCCTGCACCATCTTCTGTATAAATAATGTCACGAACAATATCAACCACGTCAGCAATGACCGCAGATGCAGTAGGACCCGCACCCGCACCTGCGCCGTAATACAATGTTGGACCAACAGCATTGGCTTGAACCAAGACAGCGTTTTTCACACCATTAACATTGGCGATTAATTCTTCTTCAGGAATTAAGGTTGGGTGAACACGCAGTTCAATGCCTTTTGCTGAACGGCGAGCAATACCTAAATGTTTAATACGATAGCCGAGCTCTTCAGCATATTTGACATCTTGTGCTGTGATTTTGGTAATACCTTCGGTATACACTTTGTCAAATTGTAATGGAATACCAAATGCACAAGACGCAAGAATAGTCAGTTTGTGTGCAGCATCGATTCCTTCAACATCAAATGTTGGATCTGCTTCAGCATAACCGAGCTCTTGTGCTTCTTTAAGTACATCATCAAATGCACGACCTTTTTCACTCATTTCAGTCAGAATGAAGTTGCCTGTACCGTTAATAATGCCTGCGAGCCAGTCAATTTTGTTGGCTGCCAAACCTTCACGAATCACTTTGATAATTGGAATACCGCCAGCAACCGCAGCTTCATATGCGATTTGTACATGATGGTCATCGGCTGCTTTAAACAGTTCATTACCATGTTCAGCAAGCAAGGCTTTGTTGGCAGTGACCACTTGTTTGCCATGTTTGATGGCTTCCATAATCACTTCATAAGCAGGATGAATGCCGCCCATGACTTCAACAACAACATCGACATCAGGTTGACGAACGATATCAAGAAGATCTGAGCTTTGTTTGACACTCGCAGGTAAATTTAGATCTGGACGTGGGCGACGTGTTCCCACATAGGTAATTTCAATTTCACGACCGGTGCGACGTCTAATTTCAGCAGCGTTTTCTTGTAATAGTTTAAGGGCACCACCACCTACGGTTCCAAGACCGAGTATTGCCAGACGTACTGGTTTCACGTCACACTCCAAAATATATAAAAAATTTTATTCGCATTAGATCATAGCTAAAAAATGCGCCAGACTCTAGAGGCTGACGCATCTTTATATTTTTCTATAAAAAATAGTAAATTAACTTATAAATATTGGTTATTTAAGGCGTGCAACAAGCTCTTCAGCAGTCATATATGCACCAATATGTTCACCATTTGCATTATAAATTGCAGGTGTACCATTTACGCCCATTTTTAAACCTAACTCATATTGAGCACGAACAGGGTTTTTACAGCTTGCAGGTGGAAGTTGTATACCTGAAATTGCTTGATCAAAGGCGGTTTGACGGTCTGCACTACACCATACACTTTCCATTGCAGGCATAAATTGCTCGCCACGTGGCCATGCGATATAACGTACTTCTATGCCTTTGGCAGTAATTGCAGGAATTTGCTCATGTAGTTTATGGCAATACGGACAACTTGCATCAGTAAATACGTAAATGACATGTTTGGTTTTGCCTTGAGCAGGGTAGACCAACAAATCTTCGGTTTTTAATTGTGTTAAATACTTTTTATTTTCTTCAGCCTGAAGTGAATCACCAATGCTGCTGAGCTCTTTATCACCCAAACGGATCACATCACCTTGAATAAGGTATTTGCCATCACCTGTAGCATAGACAGAACTCATGCCTTCTAAACTCACCCAATATAAATTAGGCATTTCAGTTGGTTTTACATCTAAAATTTTAGCATTAATATTTGCTTTTTTTAGATGTCCTTGCAATGTCTGAATAAGTCGTTGCTGCGCATTACGTTCAGTCAAATTTGATGCTTCGCCCGTCGCAGGTGCAGTCGCTGTCAAAGTATCATCTTTTTTAGTGTCGGGAGATTTTGAGCAAGCACTGAGTGCAAGTCCACTCGCAAGCATACAAGCAATCATCAATTTTGAACGTTTTAATTGCATAAATAACTCTTTGTGTTTTTCAGCTTTATTGTGAGCAAATAAGCATAGCAAAAAAATCGGGGCAGTTCGTTAAAACTTGATTAAGGGATGGAAATTAACGACATTTGCATTTCGTCTTTGATTAGGCTCTAGGATGATATTGTTGATGTAATTGTTGCATACGAACTTGTGCCACATGGGTATAAATTTGTGTGGTAGACAAATCACTATGCCCTAGCAACATTTGAACTACGCGTAGGTCTGCACCATGATTGATGAGGTGCGTAGCAAAAGCATGTCTTAATGTATGTGGAGATAATTCTATTTGAATATTGGCTTGTAAGGCATAACGTTTAATGGCATACCAAAAATTTTGTCGACTCATGATGCCGCCATGTTGGGTTAAAAATAAATAATCCGTGCTGCTTTTATAAAGCTGAGAGCGTGCTTCATTGAGGTATTGTTCCACCCATTCACAGGCAACTTGTCCTAAGGGAACTAAACGTTCTTTATTGCCTTTACCTACAATGCGTAAATAACCTTGTTTTAAATTGATTAAATCTAGACGTAAATTGAGTAGTTCTGATACACGTAGACCACAAGCATAGAGTACCTCTAACATAGCGCGATCACGCAAACCCAGTGCTGTTGTTAGATCAGGGGCTTGCAGTAAATCCTCTATATCTTGTTCTGATAAATCTTTAGGGAGCGCACGCCCAATTTTTGGAGTTTTATGCGCAACCATAGGGTTGTCTAAGCGAATTTTTTGTTCACGTAAAAATTTATAAAAAGAACGCAGCGCAGATAAACTACGGGCAATGGAACGAGGGCTTTTACCTTGTTTGGTCAGTGTAATCATGACATCTGAAATATCATCATGTGACCATGTTGGCAGATATTGCGTAGAACATTCACTGCATTGAATGAGATCTGACAAATACGCATTACGCGTATGTGGGCTGACTGTTTGTGCGATTAAATAGTCTTTATAACCATTTAAAAAGCTAAGTGATTCAGGAATCGTAACAGCCGTAGGAATACGAGGTTTTTTATTGAGCATAATGAACAGAAAACTTGAAATTTTTAATCTATTTTTAAAATGTAGACTAAAAAAATAAATAAGTCGAATAAGATAAAGTGGATGAGAATTGTAATCAAACCTTACTTGGTAATTATTCTCATTTGTATGTATAATCGACACAAATATCGTTTCTTTTTTAGGGTCAGTTGCAGTGCGTTTGTCAGAATTGAAAGTGAAGCAGACTGCTATTATTACTAAAGTTAATCGAACATTAGCTGATAATTCAGGTCAACCCGATCTCGTAGCGAGTCGTTTAGAAACCTTAGGTTTTGTACCTGGTACAACGGTGCAAGTGATTACCAAAGGTATTTTTGGTGGCGATCCGATTTTAATTCAAGTTGGATTTACCCGTTTTGCATTACGTAAAATAGAAGCTGCTCGTATTGAAATTCAGCAAGAAATGCAAGGAGCTTCCGCATGAGCGAAACTTTAAGAGTCGCTTTAGTCGGAAATCCTAACTGCGGTAAAACATCACTTTTCAATCATTTAACAGGTACACGCCAAAAAGTTGCCAACTATGCAGGTGTTACTGTTGAGCGTAAGGTTGGTTCATTTACTTTAGCATCTGGACGTGCTGTTCGTGTTTTAGATTTGCCTGGTGCTTATAGTTTAGATGCTACAAGTCCAGATGAAGCGATTACACGTGATGTGGTCTTAGGAAAAATTGCTGAAGAGCAAGATCAACATGCATTTTTATGTGTGGTCGATGCAACAAACTTAAAATTACATTTAGGTTTAGTGCTTGAAATTATTGCGCAAGGTAAGCCAATTCTTTTAGTGCTTAACATGATGGATGAAGCACGTCGTCGTGGCATGCAAATTAATACTGAAAAATTATCACAGCGTTTAGGTGTTCCTATCGTGGAAACTGTCGCAGTGCGTAATGCAGGTATTGAAAACCTCATGGGAGCGTTAGATCAGGAAAAATTCCGTACACCGAATTTTGAGTTAAGTGATGTCATTTTGACAGGTTCAAATCATGACAAAGTTTCTCAAATTTTAAGAGATGTGGTGATTTTTGTTGATCAAGAAGATAAACGTACTGACTTCCTCGATAAAATATTCTTGCATCCTATTTTAGGTTTAGCGAGCTTAGCCTTGATGATGTTCGTGGTTTTCCAAGCTGTTTTTGCTTGGGCAGAACCGATTATGACCCGAATAGAAGATAGTTTTGCATGGCTTGGTGAGTTTGTTGGGCAATTTATTTCTCATCCTTTGCTCAATAGTTTGGTGGTGGACGGCATTATTGCAGGTGCTGGTGGTGTGGTGGTGTTCTTACCACAAATCTTGATTTTATTCTTTTTTATTCTGGTGCTTGAAGAATCTGGTTATTTACCACGTGCTGCATTTCTGCTTGATAAACTCATGTTTAAAGCGGGTTTAAGTGGTCGTTCATTTATTCCTTTGCTGTCTAGTTTTGCCTGTGCTGTACCTGGGATTATGGCGACACGAAGCATTAGTGATCCACGAGATCGTTTGACCACGATTTTTGTGGCACCGCTCATGACCTGTTCGGCACGTTTGCCTGTATATGCTCTACTTATTGCTGCGTTTATTCCATCACAAACAGTATGGGGCTTTTTAAATTTACAAGGTTTGGTGCTGTTTGGCTTGTATATGTCAGGCATTGTCAGTGCCCTGATCGTTGCAACGGTATTGAAGTTCTTCCAAAAAGATAAATCAGAACATGCGTTATTGATGGAACTTCCAAGCTATCGTATTCCTGATATTAAAAGTGTTTGGATTGGCTTACTTGACCGTGCCAAAATTTTCTTAAAACGTGTGGGCGGCATTATTTTTGCCTTATCAATTTTGTTATGGTTCTTGTGTACGTTCCCACAACCGCCAGAAGATGGCACTTTACCAGCGATCGATTATTCTTTTGCAGGTATGTTAGGACATTTGATGCAACCGATTTTTGCACCACTGGGTTTTAACTGGCAAATTTGTATCGCTCTTATTCCTGCGATGGCAGCACGTGAAGTTCTCGTTGCATCTTTAGGTGTAGTTTATGCACTTTCTGCAACGGATGAAGATGCTGTCACACAAGGCTTATCACAGATCATCAGCCAAGGTGATTTAAGTTGGTCATTGGCAACAGGTTTATCTTTATTGGTTTGGTTTATCTATGCACCGCATTGTTTAGCAACTTTAGCAACTGTAAAACGTGAAACAGGTTCATGGAAAACAGTTGCAGGTATGACAGCATATTTATTTGGTTTGGCTTACTTGATGTCTTTTCTGACCTACCAAATTGCAACTCATTATTTTGGTTGATAAGACCTCACAAAACTTAAGGAGTTTGAGATGGTTGAAGTATTGATTATTACAGCATTAGTGATTTGGAGTGCGATCTTTGTTTTTAAGAAGGTCTTTCCAAAATCAGCGTATTCGGTATTTTCAAAACTGGCTCAGTTGTGTCGATCGCGTGGCTGGAATGGTCTAGCAAAATGGTTGCAACCTGCGATGGTTGCAGGCTGTGGCGGTGGATGTGGTTGTTCAACTGATACATCTGAAGCACCGAAAAAAGTTGAAGTCCAAGCCGTAAAATGGAAATAAAAACTTAAAATATATCGAAAGCCATTCTAATATTAGGGTGGCTTTTTTTATGGGCTAAATAAAAATGAAAAATAAAATGCGAAAAGTGACTGTCAAAGAAAATGTGTATTTTTACAAGGTGATTTCAGGGCATTGCGATGATGATCGGGCGATTGCCATTTTAGAAATTTATTTAGAAGGTTATCGTCATACACCTTATGTGATTAATTTTCATTGTCGTGGTGATTTTTATGGGGGGACGTCACTCTCTGAAGGGGTTTTATTATTCAATACACAAACGCATCTGACTGAGTTGGTAAATTTACATCGTCCTTATTTTGTACGGCTTTGTATTTTAAAAGCTTTAGAGGAGGAGTGGGATGCCTCAACAAGGCAAGTGAATGATTTTGGGATGCAATTTTTAACGGAGTTAAATTTAGATATAGCACCGATTACGCCGAAAGCACTTCAGCATAAATAAAAAATAAAGCGATTTAAACATATTGATTTGTGATGCATGCAGATCGATGCTGAACAGGTCTGATTCAATAAAATATGACAGTTTTTTTACGCACTGACACAAAAAATCATAGATAAAGTGAAAACATAAAAAGCTTTCAAATCTGCAAAGTGCTAACATTTTGCAAGTTTCAAAATTTACTCTGAGTGGGACAAAAATGTTAATTCAACGTGGTGGCTTAAAAGTCGTTGCTGGTCTAGGTATTTCGGGTGTTTCAGCAGTTAATTTTTTACATGAAAAAGGCTACCGCGTTGCAGTAACGGATTCACGTGAGGTTCCACCAGGGCACGATCAAATCCCGACAGATGTACAAACCAGTTTTGGACAGTTTGACCAAGATTTATTATTACAAGCTGACGAAATTATTATCAGTCCAGGATTAGACCCTAAGCTGCCAGAAATTCAAGCTGCAATTGCCAAAGGCATTCCTGTGGTCAGTGAAATTCAAATCTTACGCCGTGCAACTGATAAGCCGATTATGGCAATTACAGGCTCAAATGCGAAAAGCACTGTGACGACTTTGATGGGTTTAATGGCACAAGATGCAGGTGTAAAAGCTGCGATTGGTGGAAATCTTGGTCGTCCAGCTTTAGATTTAACGCATGATGATCCAGATCTTTATATTTTAGAACTGTCGAGTTTTCAGCTCGAAACTACATCAAATTTAAATGCAGAAGTGGCTGTTGTCCTCAATATGAGTGAAGATCATTTAGATCGTCATGGTGATATGGCAGGTTATCATGCAGCAAAACATCGTATTTTTCAGGGCGTGAAAAAAGTGGTTCATAACCGTGATGATTCTCTCACACGTCCGCTTGTACCCGATGTAACACCGATGCAAAGTTTTGGTTTAAATGCACCTGATTTAAATCAGTACGGCATTTTAAGAGAAGACAACGGCACCATTTGGTTGGCGCGTGGTCGTGAACGTTTGTTGAAAAGTTCTGAGATGTATATTCAGGGGACTCACAACGTTGCCAATGCGTTGGCTTGTCTGGCTTTGGGTGAGGCGATTGGCTTGCCTATGGATAAAATGTTAGAGACGCTAAAAACGTTTAAAGGTCTTGAGCATCGCTGTGAGTTTGTCAAAGAGGTCAATGCTGTACGTTATTATAATGATTCTAAAGGCACTAATATTGGTGCGACCTTAGCTGCATTAGATGGTTTAGGCGCTGCAATTGAGGCACAAGGTGGCAAAGTTGCCATCATTTTGGGTGGTCAGGGTAAAGGACAAGATTTCACAGCATTACGTGATTCATTACAAAAGTATGCCAAAGTTGCAGTGTTGATTGGTGAAGATCGCTCGATCATTGAAAAAGCCATTGAAGGCACAACAACGTTATTACACGCCGCATCTTTACAAGAAGCTGTTGCATTATGTCAGCACAATACGCAGCCCAATGATGTGGTGTTATTATCTCCTGCTTGTGCGAGTTTTGATATGTTTACAGGTTATCCTCAGCGTGGTCATCACTTCGTTGAATATGTAAATGCTTTAAACTAAAAGAATCATAAGGAAATAAGTATGGCTGGGTTTGCTCAGACAACGGTCAGTAAGATTAACCAAATGCTTGAACGCTGGATGCCAAAAATTCCAGCAGAAATTACGCCACGTAATGTCCTCATTTTCTGTGTAATTTCCTTATTGTGTTTAGGTACAGTGATGGTGGCTTCAGCTTCTATGCCGTATGCAGAGCGTATGCATGAAGCACCATTTCACTATGTCATTCGGCATACGATATCTATCATTGTTGCTGCTGTGGCTGCATTTTGTGTGTATAAGGTTTCTCTCAATATATGGTTTAAAAATACCTTTCCACTCTGGTTAATTACCATTGCGCTTTTGCTGGCTGTTTTATTGGTCGGGCGAGAGGTGAATGGTTCAACACGTTGGATCAGTATTGGTGGTTTTAGTTTGCAAGCCACAGAAATTGCTAAAGTGATGATGGCAATTTTTACCGCAGATTATGTGGTACGACGTGCCGAAGAAGTCCGAAGTAATATCAAAGGTTTGGTACGCCTAGGCGTGATTATGCTACTGACGGTAGGACTCATTATTGCTGAACCAGATTTAGGCGCAACAGTCGTTATTGCGGTTTCTATGTTAGGTGTATTCTTTCTTGCAGGAGCACCTTTAATTCAATTTGGTATTGCATTTGGGGCGATTTTAGCTGCATTTGTATTTTTAATTGTATTTGAACCCTATCGTTATGAACGGTTAATGTCCTTTTCTAATCCATGGGCAGATCCACTTGGAACAGGTTACCAACTTTCAAATGCACTGATGGCTTTTGGGCGTGGTGAATGGACAGGCGTAGGCTTAGGGCACAGTATTCAAAAAATGTCTTATTTACCTGAAGCACATACTGACTTTATGTTAGCAATTTTAGGTGAAGAGTTTGGCTTTTTTGGTATTGCGACAGTCTTAATTTTATCTTTTGGGATGTTATTTTGCTGTATTCGTATTGCTCATCGTGCTTTAAAACATCAATACTTACGTGCAGGTTATCTCGCATATGGCATTAGTATCATTTTCTTATTACAGATTTTGGTTAATGCAGGTATGAACATGGGAATGTTGCCTACTAAAGGTTTAACCCTGCCTTTTATTAGTTATGGTGGTTCATCGCTCATTATGTGCGCTGTAATGATCAGCTTAATTTTAAAAATTGATGCAACAACTCAGCAAGCGAACCCTGCAAGAGAACAATCTAGTTTTTAAAAAGCTTTTTGTTTACTGATTTTTTCACTGAAAATGGTGCTATGAATGATGTTCTAGCACCATTTTTGGCATATGTGTACCACAGTTTAAGCAAACAACGGCACTTTCTTTGGGTTTGGAAATGGGAAATAATGAAATAAAAAAGACAGAAAAATAACGTCGTTGAACTTTGATTTCATATGCACTACGTGTTTTACAAACAGGACATAAAAATTGCCCTTGATCACTTTTTACAGTTTTTGCTGAAATTCCAAAAATAAAAAACATAATCATTCTTTTCCATAAAAAGAAAAAATTAGATTTAAATATAAACTATTTTATTGAAAATATGACGAAGCTTTATTGAAAGATCCCTTGAATCTCAGTACCCGTAGGAATACGCTGAACTTGCCATTGTGCGACTGCTTGAGCGAGCATCTTGTGAGGGGAGTCAAGGTCTACAGCAGCCTGCCCAAGTGCTGCAATTGCTTGCTGGAGCAATTGAGAAGCATTGTTAGGGTCAAGCGCCTGTGCCAGATTTTGCTTAGAGAGTTTTTGCCCTTGATCATTCATGGCAAGAGGAAGATGCATATATGTTAATTCAGGATAGCCAAGTAATCGACCAAGCCAGATTTGACGTTCAGTGTTATCCAGCAGATCTGCACCACGCACCACATGAGTGATACCTTGCAAATAATCATCTACAACCACAGCCAATTGATAATTAATGATGCCATCACGGCGTTTTAAGACAAAATCACCTAAATCCATTTGCAGATTAGAACAGTGCTGACCTTGAAGACGATCTTGAAAACAAATGGTTTCATCTGCTACTTTGATGCGAATGGCTTGTTGATGAAAGTCTAAGTTTTTTTCTCGACAAGTCCCTGTATAGATATGATTTGAACCCAAGATTTTACGGGTACATTCACAAGCATAGACTAATTTTTTTTGTCTTAGCTGTTCAATGATAGATTCATAATATTCTAAACGGTCTTTTTGATAAATGATTTCAACATCAGATTCAAATTCAAATGCATCTAAGCATTGCAGAATATGTTGTTCACTATTGGGATAGATTCGAGGAATATCGGTGTCTTCGATCCGTACAATCCAGCGACCATGTTGAGCTTTAGCATCACAATAACTCGCAACTGCGGTAATCAAAGACCCAAAATGCAAAGGACCGGTTGGCGATGGCGCGAACCGACCTGAATGCACCTGCCTTTTATCCCCCTCCTTTTCAAAAGGAGGGGTTAGGGGAGGATTATGCAATAACATGAATTAACCGTTATTCTGCTTCTCTTTGATCTCTGCAAGTGTTTTACAGTCGATACATAAAGTTGCTGTTGGACGTGCTTCTAAGCGACGCAAGCCAATTTCAATACCACAAGTTTCACAGAAACCGTAATCATCGTTTTTAATCGCTTCAATTGACTGCTCAATTTTACGAATCAATTTACGTTCACGATCACGAGTACGTAGTTCAATTGCGAACTCTTCCTCTTGAGTAGCACGGTCGTTGACATCAGGTAGAGAAGAAGACTCATCTTGCATCGTATTTAAAGTACGATCCACTTCAGACATTAACTCTGCTTTCCATGCAAGTAGAATCTTGCGGAAATGCTCAAGTTGCCCCTCAGACATGTATTCTTCATTTTTTTTCGGCTGATAAGGCTCAATACCAAAAAGACTAGCAGTGCTGCCACCCTCAGTCGCTTTTGGCTTGGTTTTACGTACACGTTTTACAGACTTGTCGTCCAAAGCGTCAATTTGCTCGTCCAAGATTTGGTTTTGGTTGTCATTCGCCATAAAGGGCATTCCTCATCATATACGTATGGTTTATACGTAAAAAATATGGTGATATGCAAGTATTTTTATCGCTACCGATAGAATGCTGCTATCGGGGGTCGTCATCATATAGACTTTTTCCCAAAGATGAAAGCAGTGAATTTTTCAATTTTGCTTTCAAACTTTTTCTAAGGGCAATAACTTAATGCAAAAAAAACAAAATGAAAAGCTAATAACCTGAAATTTCTTTATTTATTGTCGGTATATATCCTTCTAAACGGTAAATCGATGTTTCAAATTGCCCATCTGATTTTAAATGTAAATAACGGTAACCAGGTGCAGCCTCATCTAAAGCAAAATCTTCACTTAAAGGTTTAAACTGAGCACAAGTTGCGGGTGTAGATAAAAATTCAGTTTCTTGCCAAAGTGTATTTGATTCTTGATGTACATGACCAAATAAAACGATTTTAATATTCTTAAATTTGGCTAATACATCCGTTAATTGGTCTGTATTTTTAAGTTTATGCTGATCAATCCATTTTGATTTCATCGCAAAAGGATGATGGTGGCATGCTAAAAGTACAAACTTATCTTGTATTGAATATAACAATTCTTCTAAAAGCTGCAACTGTTCTGTTTGAATCCAACCATCTACCTGATTTGGAACAGCACTATTGAGCAAAATTAAGCGCCAAGGATCAAGGTCAATGACCGCAGGTACAAGTGCAGAAGCTGCAAATGGAAAATATTCTAAATTATCATGATTGCCTGGAATTTGAAAAAATGGAATATTCAAACGCTGCATATAAGCTTGATAGCGTTGATAAGTTGTTGGATTTGCCTCTTGTGCAACATCGCCTGTATGTATGATTGTATCAATCTGTGAATGCTGTTGTTGAATTTGTGCAATGACTTGATGAAAGTTTTGCTCAGGATTAATCCCAATAAAACCATCATTTGGGTCAGTCATCAAATGTGTATCTGAGATTTGAATCAAAATATGATCTTTGGGCTTTGAGATAACGTGATGTATTGACATGTCTACCTCCTTATCCAATTTTGAGCGCTAAGAGATGTTGTTTAAGCCATTGTAAAGCGATGATAATTGCTGCATTACATAGGCGTCCACTCTGTAATAATTCGTCCAATGCCGCATAATCAAAAATATGCAATTGGATATTTTCTCCTTCATCAGGCATACCAAAAACACCACCTGTTTCAGGCAGTATTGCTTGAGCTGTATAAAGATGAAAAATTTCATCACATGCGCCCGCTGAAGGATAAAAACTAAAGATATGTTGTAGATCGTTTAATTCACAGCCTGACTCTTCAAGGCTTTCTCTTTTTATACATGTTTCAGGGGATTCATCACCATCAAGTACACCTGCAATAATTTCAAGTTGCCAAGGTGAAACAGGGTCATCCATTGCACCAATACGAAATTGTTCAATTAAAGCGAATTTTTTTTGTTGGTCGTTATAAATGAGAACACCAGCAGCCTCTTTACGTTGAATCAATTCTCGTTGAATTGTTGGTGTATATTCAGTTTGATTAAACAAACGATGACGCAAGCTGACTTTTTCTACACGCAAAAAACCAGAGTAGAGTGTTTCACGAGATTGTATTTCAACATCTTGATGCGAATAGGTTGCGTGTTTAGTTATATTCATGAATGCGGAGGGTTAGGATGAAACATGTTCATTCCATCCTAACGGAGAATTGTTCAAAGACAAATCATTTTTTGCCTGTTTAAACTTTATGGTACAACTTTTGCCCATGTTCCTGATAAGCGGTTTTCATTGCATTCAGACCAGCCTCAACTTCATTGTTGTTTGACTTATCATTTTGTTGATTTTGTGCATAATATCGCACATTTTGGGTGATTTTCATCGAGCAGAATTTTGGACCACACATTGAACAAAAGTGAGCAGATTTATGTGCTTCTTTCGGCATAGTTTCATCATGCATTGAACGTGCAGTGTCTGGGTCTAAGCTCAAATTAAACTGATCTTCCCAACGGAACTCGAAACGTGCCTTAGATAAAGCATTGTCACGCACCTGCGCACCCGGATGACCTTTGGCAAGGTCGGCAGCATGTGCTGCAATTTTATAAGTGATGATGCCATCTTTCACATCTTTCTTATTTGGTAAACCTAAATGCTCTTTAGGTGTCACATAGCAGAGCATTGCTGTGCCATACCAACCAATCATGGCTGCACCAATTGCCGAAGTGATGTGATCATAACCCGGTGCAATATCCGTCGTGAGTGGACCGAGTGTATAGAAAGGTGCTTCCTGACAGACTTCAAGTTGCAAGTCCATATTTTCCTTCACCATGTGCATAGGCACATGTCCCGGACCTTCGATCATCACCTGTACGTCATGTTTCCAAGCACGATGCGTCAGCTCACCTAAAGTACGCAGCTCTGAAAATTGAGCTTCATCATTGGCATCCTGAATACAACCCGGGCGTAAACCATCGCCCAGACTGAACGATACGTCATAAGCTTTCATGATTTCACAAATTTCATCAAAATGCGTATAAAGGAAGTTTTCCTCATGATGTGCCAAACACCACTGTGCCATGATTGAACCGCCACGAGACACGATGCCTGTTAAGCGATTTGCTGTCATCGGTACATAACGCAATAACACACCTGCATGAATAGTAAAGTAGTCCACACCTTGCTCAGCTTGTTCAATCAGCGTGTCTTTGAAAATTTCCCAAGTCAGGTCTTCTGCTACACCATCGACTTTTTCCAAAGCTTGATAAATCGGTACTGTTCCAATCGGTACGGGTGAGTTACGGATAATCCATTCACGGGTTTCATGAATATTTTTACCTGTCGACAAATCCATGATGGTGTCTGCGCCCCAACGGGTTGCCCATGTCATTTTCGACACTTCTTCATCAATCGATGAACCGAGTGCAGAGTTGCCAATGTTGGCATTAATTTTCACCAAGAAATTACGACCAATAATCATCGGTTCACATTCAGGATGGTTAATGTTGGCAGGAATGATGGCACGACCTTCGGCAACTTCTTTACGCACAAACTCAGGCGTGATTTCCATTAGGTTACGTGCGCCAAAATTTTGTCCTGCATGCTGACGCATATCTACGCCTTCACGTTGACGCTGATTTTCACGAATCGCGATGTATTCCATTTCAGGGGTAATAATGCCTTGTTTGGCATAGTGCATTTGCGAGACGTTCTGACCTGTTTTAGCACGACGTGGCTTTTGAATGTGGGCAAAACGGATATTGGCTGTGCGGATATCTTTAAGGCGTTCCTGACCAAAAGCAGAAGTTAAGGTATCGAGGCGTTCTGTATCTGCACGTTCCTCAATCCATGTTTCACGGACATTGGGTAAACCTTTATTCAGGTCAATCTGTACATTTGGGTCGGTATATACGCCTGAAGTGTCATAGACCATGATTGGTGGATTTTTCTCACCACCTAAACCTGTTGGGGTATCGGTCAGTTCAATTTCACGCATTGGAACTTGAATGTCAGGGCGTGAACCTTGGATATAGACTTTTTTAGATGCAGGTAAAATACGAGTCAGATCTTTGGCTTCTTGCTCATGTTGTGCAAGTTGATCGACAGGGGATAGATTCGTTAATTGGTTCATTGCAATGATCCTTATGAATGACATCAACGAATCAAGCACGACCAAAAACAGTGGCAGTCACCTCTATTTTTTGGCTGTAATTTACATTTATGTGTGTAAATTCAGGTATTTCTACAAAAATAGCGCAACTTTAGGCTGCAGTTTTCAGATGGGCTTGATTCCTACGCAGGTTTTAACCTGATCAGGTTCAACGGTACTCATCTTCATTAGATGATCTCAGCGAGGGGTTACTCGCGCTCCGTCAAGCGATGCCACGATACTAACATGATCATCAGAAAATAGCTGATATGTTGTATAATTTTTATCTTTATTTTAAAAGTTGTGACCTTAAAAGATAAATTAAAAAGATAAAAGAAGTGCTTTAACTTTTGTTTAAAATCGCATCAACTTCGGTTTCCACCTGTTTTTGTAAAACTTGTCGTTGCTCACGAATATCTTTTTGTTCAACAGAATCATACTCAGCCTCATCTTCTGAAGATTTAGGCAGTTGTTGCCACTGTGCTTCACTTGATGTAATTAAATTTAAAAAAGCTTGTGCTGTTTTATGACTGGCAGAGTCACTTGCTGCAAGTTTACGAATCGCTTTTAAGGCATCTTGATCTGCAATTTTGTCATGATCAAACCAAAGTGTACGGGTATTTTCATGCCCATGAAATAAATCATTTTTATAGTTTTTAATGAGTTCAGAAACTTGACTTTGATAATGTGCTTTTGGATAGTTTTTGAGATAACTTTCCCAAAATATTAACCGATTTTTAACCTCATCAAAACTAATCGCCAATCCTGCATCTAAAATATAATCAGAGCCTGTGTATTCTTTACGGAGCTGTTTAAAATAGACTTGATCTGCTTTTTCAAGATGCGGCACAAAAAGATCGATATAGTATTGTGGGTGTTGTACAACCGTATATTCGCCTTCACCTAGATAATATTTTTCTAAATATAAAGCTTTGGCATGATCAACTAAGTACTGCTCCTCAGGTTTTAGTTCCGCATATAACGCTTTTTTGGCTTGGGCTGTTAATTCTTCATGATCACCTGTTGAATTGGTCATGTATTGATAGAATTCAATAGAAGATTTTTCTAGTAAATTTTGATAAACCTGTTCACTGTCTTTGATCCATTGATAACGTTTTTCCAAAGGTACTTCAGCAATACATAGTTGTAGTAAATGATTGAGATCTGAAAGTTTTTTGGGTGAAGATTTGTTTGCTAAGGCTTTGATTTTTAAATCAACACTTTGGCATTTTGCTTTTAATTTTTTCTGTGCATCATTTTCCACTGCTTTGAGTGTTTCAGCATTTTTGCTTTGAGTATTTTGTGGATTGGTATCACTTTTTTGACAAGCGATGAGTAAGCAACTTATGGTCAATAAACCAATTAAACGCAGTTTACTTTTCATTTTTTATCTTCCATTTGCGTTTAAAAAATGATGTGGTAGGAGCATTTTGCTCTGCTTACATCAGGGATTTTTTTTTACAAAGAGCATCAGTATGACAATCGACTTCATAATTTGATGGTGTCAACTTGAGTAATTTGATCAGCGATTCATGTTGTTTGTCATAATCTTGGTCACCAATCGTGGCATAATTTTTTGCAGTATAATCGAGGAAAATATGTGCTTTTTCCGCAATTTTTGAATGAGGTTGTTTGGCTAACCATTTTAAAGCAGGTAGCACTTCTTCACTTTCAACCACGTAGTGACCATTTGAAAAACCAAAAGTATCACTATTATCTGAACCCATGAAGCTGAGATATTCATATTCATGAAACAAATTTTTTGCATCTTGATTGAAGCGACTATTTGGGTACTTTTCAAGATATTTTTCCCAAAATAAAGCACGTTCTACTAAGGTTTGCCAAGGAATACTAATAGCGGCATCGGAATACAAAATATCGCTATTGTCTTGTGCCATGCGACGAATAAAAACTGCTTCTGCTTCAGGTAGATAAGGTGCAAAAAGATCAGCAACATAAAGTGGGTGGCGTTTAAGGTCAAAATAACCCTCACCAATATCTAAAAATTGAATATATTCTTTGCCAATTTGATCCATTAGATATTGATCACGTTTAGGCAATGTTTTCTTAATACTTTCAGCGTTGTTATAACCTAGGTCTTGTGCATTTTCGGGATAAAATTTTGCATAACCATAGGCATTTAGCCCTGTTAAAGAATCATCACCTGAAGTTGTCGTTAAAAAGCGTGCATACATCTTGTCCGTCGTTGCTAATAATGTATAAAGTTGCGCATGATTGAGTGTTTTTATGCACTTTTTTAAGACGAAATTAGCAGAAGAAAGTTGTTGGATTGAACTTTTTTGATCAATTTTAGACAAAATTTCTTGAGTATCCGTGAGGCAATCCGCTGTTGTTTCAATAATCGGTTTAGCTTTAGTTTGCGTTTGTGTATTTTGTTGAGATGAGCTTGTATTTTGATTGCAAGCCGCTAAGGTAAAACAACTCAAAAATAAAAAAAGCATTTTTTTCATAGAAATATCTTAAGATTTTTTAAATGAATATTTGAACAATAAATCATTAATAAATAAAAAAAGGATTTTAAATTTGATAAAAAACAACATTTACTCAGATAAGTATAGAACTTTATTCAAAAAATGCTGTATCTAGAAGATTAACTTTGATGAGTAAGACAAATAGAATCACTAAAACAATCACGATTTGTTGATTTTAGATCAATTGTCGTTAAATTTAAATATTGATTCAGTTGAGTGGTGGCTAATAATTGTGGATTATTTTCAATTTTCTTAAGTTGTGTTGATTTTAGAGGGATTTTCACTAAACGTTCTGCAGGTGACATATGAACAAATTGGATAAATTTGTCAGCTTGTGCAGCGAGTTGACTATTTTTTTGCTGTGCAAGCGTTTCTATTTCTAACCAAACAGGGGTTTGAATGTCATTTTGATCGCTATATTGTGTCGTGATTGGTGAGTTATCTAAACCTTTAAATAATAAGGCACTATATGTCTTTTGTAGATATTGTGCATCTGCTAAATAGGTGCTATTTGGATAATTTTTGATATAACTTTCCCAGAAAATTGCACGTTCTACAATCTCATTTGGATTGATATTGAGTTTTTGATTTTGTAGTAAAGGTTGACTATTTTGCTGTGCCAGTTCTTCAATGAAAACACGTTCAGCTTCAGGTAAATAAGGTGCGAAAACCTTAGCTAAATATTGTGGATGGCGACGATAAAAAATATGTGCTGGACCTTCGTCAACCAATTCAATATAAGCTTGACCTTGATGGCGAATCAAATACTGATCACGAAGATTAAGCTGTTCAAAATGATTTTGCTGAATGGTCGGATATTCTGATTTATCTAAAGCATAATTTTCAAAAGCCATTTGTTGCAATGGTGTTCTGTCAATTGCTAAAAATTGTTTATACATTTGATTAGATAAATCAATCAGTTGCTTTTGTTCAGCCCACTCCATTAAAGGAAGGCACACACGTATATCTTGATTCACTTGTTCAATGGCAAGTGTGGTGCGTTGAGCATTCATCTCTGTCATTTCTTTTTTGAGATTTTCACAAATAAGGGCTAAATCAGGTTGAGCGACTTGAGATGCAGGAGTTTCTTTTGTTTCAGCAACAATTTCAGGTTCAGGTTTTTGGCATGCCGAAAGCACAGCGCAAAGGCTGACAATGATACTCAGTGATTTTAGATTATCAAATAAATTTAAATTCATTTAGATCATTAGAAACAGGGAGTGGGAGAGTGTTAATGCTGCTATTGTTACCTAAATCACATGGAGAAAATGCAATATTTTGTAGTTTTGTGAAGTGAATACGTTACACAACTGTATATTCAAATTTGATTTTGCTTTTTGTCTGGCTATAAATAGGATATTTGACTGAAAAATAATAATTAAATTTTTAAAAATAACTCATAAATGAAACCTTATAAATCGGGTTTTTTAGCTTATTTCCCAATAATATTTTTAAATTCATAGATAAATTTTTGCTTAAAATAACGTGAAAAGTCACGAAAAACATCATTTGAGTGATAAAGATCAGATCTTTGCTGATTGTCATCAAAGTTTCATAATAAATGTGTTTAAATATGTCTAATTAGTCTATCTCATTTCACTTGTTGTGGAGTAAAACACTTTGAGCCTAAATAATCCTGTATTAGGACACCATATTTCTTCACAATTTAATGAGGATTTACAGGCTGTAAATACTAAATTTATGACCATGGGTGGTTTAGTTGAACAACAAGTGGGAAATGCCATTCATGCTTTGTTAGATACCAATGCTAATTTAGCTATAGATGTTCAATTTCAAGATAATGCAGTCAATCAATATGAACGAGAAATTGATGAAGCATTAACATTGATTTTGGCACGTCGCCATCCTGCCGCAATTGATTTGCGTATGGTAATCGCGATGAGTAAAGCCAATACTGATCTTGAGCGTATTGGTGATGAAGCAGCAAAAATAGCACGTATTGCACAAACATTATGTGAAGAAGGTGAATCACCACGTGGTTATATGGAAACACGCCATATTGGTAATCAAGTTCGTGTGATGATTCATGATGCACTCGATGCTTTTGCGCGTATTGATGCAGAACAAGCGTTAAAAGTGCTATTGGCAGATGCTGATATTGATCGTGAATATCAGTCAGCAACACGTACATTGATGACCTATATGATTGAAGATCCAAGACATATTAGTCGAGTCATTAATGTGATGTGGGTCTTACGTTCTTTGGAGCGTATAGGTGATCATGCACGAAACATTTCTGAGCAAGTGATTTATATGGCAAAAGGTTATGATGTTCGTCATACCAATATCGAAGAAATTGAAGAAAAAGTACAAGGTAAATAAATTTTTAAGTTGAGTACGACTGTACACAAGCTCTAGAACTTTCTAGAGCTTTTTTTATGTAAATATCAAATGAAATATATTTTATGCATAAAAAAATTCCTAGATTTTGGGGGAAATCTAGGAATAAAATCGAAATATTCTGGAGAATATTTACACTAATGTTGCTGTCTTGGGGAAAATAGTTTCATTAGCTGATGTAGTTATTCTATGCAAAAATAATGAAACAGTCATGATATATCCTGTGTGTTCCATGTAAAATTGCATTTCATCATGTAATTAAATTGGCTAAATTTACTTTACAGTTATATTTTATAATTTGTTTTTTTATAAATATTATTAAAAATGAAGTACTTATTTTCTTTAAAAAGAAAACTTGCATTTACTTAATAATAAAAAAATATTTGAATGTTATTTAATTAATTGTTTTATATATATTAATTTTTTATTTGAAGTTTTTTTTTGAATGAAATTTTCTTCAGACAGCTTCAATATTAAAAGTGTGTACAGTTGAGTTGTATTAAAAAAAGGAGTCTTTTTAGACTCCTTCTTTGTATTGAAAACTACACGCTTCGCGTGTCTTGCAGCAAAATAAGGCTTCGCCTTATTTTTCTTCAGGCTTTAGACCTTCCGCTTTTTCCAATGATTCATCATTGTTCAAGAACTTCTCACGTTGTTCTTCTAAGAACTTCTTTGCATCAGGTTCAAACACATTTAAACGCTTTTCATTGATCAGCGTCGTTTGATGTTTTAACCATTCTTGCCAAGCTTGTTTAGACACAGTATCAAATAATTCTTGACCCTTTGCACCAGGAAATGGTGCAAAATCTAAACCTTCTAACTCTTTTTGATATTTACGGCAAAGTACTTGTCGAGTCATATCAATCATCTCCAATATGAGCGTTGCAATTATGCATAAAGTTTTTCTAAACGTGTATAAGCGCGTTCAATCGCAGCTTCAACCTGTGCAGGTGCAGTACCACCAATATGATTACGTGCATTGACAGATGCTTCTAAAGTTAATGCTTTTTCAAAGACATCAGCTTGGATCAAGTCGGAGAATTGCTGTAATTGCTCAAGTGTTAATTCAGATAAGTCCTTAGACTCTTGAACACCTAGAGCAACTGCTTTACCCACAATTTCATGTGCATCACGGAATGCAACGCCATTTTTCACCAAATAATCTGCAAGGTCAGTTGCTGTAGAGAAACCACGTAAAGCTGCTTCACGCATGATTTCAATATTTGGAACCAAAGCAGGGATCATATCAGCAAATGCCATCAGTGAACCACGCACAGTATCAATCGCATCAAACAAAGGCTCTTTGTCTTCTTGGTTGTCTTTGTTGTATGCCAATGGCTGACCTTTCATGAGTGTCAACAAGCTCATCAAATCACCATAAACACGACCCGTTTTACCACGGATCAACTCAGGCACATCTGGGTTTTTCTTTTGTGGCATGATCGAAGAACCTGTACAGAAACGATCAGGAATATTCACAAATTTAAATTGTGCAGAAGTCCATAAAATCATTTCTTCTGACATACGTGACAAATGCATCATGATGAGTGATGCAGCAGCATTGAACTCAATACCAAAGTCACGGTCAGACACCGCATCCAGTGAGTTTTCAGCAACAGCTTCAAAACCTAAAAGCTCAGCCGTATAAGCACGATCGATTGGGTAAGTTGTCCCTGCAAGTGCAGCAGAACCTAAAGGCATACGATTGGTGCGTTTACGGCAGTCAATCAGACGTTCTGAATCACGAACCAGCATTTCAAACCATGCCATTAAATGGTGACCAAAAGTCACAGGCTGTGCAGTTTGTAAATGGGTGAAACCAGGCATAATGGTATTGGTGTTTTTAGCAGCAAGGCTCAAAATACCTTTTTGTAATTTTTCGAGTAATTGTAAAATTGCATCAATTTCGTCACGAACATAAAGACGAATATCGGTTGCAACTTGGTCATTACGACTACGACCCGTGTGTAGTTTTTTACCTGTAATTCCAATACGTTGAGTCAAGCGTGACTCAATATTCATGTGCACATCTTCTAAATCGATGCGCCATTCGAAGTTACCTGCCTCAATTTCAGCTTTAATGGTGTTCAAACCATTGATAATGTCATCACGTTCTTGTTCTGTTAGTACACCAACTTTTGCTAACATAGTGGCATGTGCGATTGAGCCAGCAATATCTTGTTTATAAAAGCGTTGGTCAAATTGAACAGATGCAGTAAATTCAGCAACAAAGGCATCAGTAGCTTCAGAGAAACGACCGCCCCACATACCCGATGTTTGGGCTTGTGACGGATTTGAGGAATTAGAAGATGTGGTCATGTCGGCTCATTTTAAAAAAAGCAGTAGAACTAAAAAGAGTATAGCAAATTCAAGCTTACTTTCCGCAGCGCAGTAACATGAATCTGGTTTAAATATGCAAAATGCCCTAAATCGCTCACATTTTTTTAGTAAAATCAGTCATTGGCAGTATTTTTTTGAATTATTTATTGCGAGTAATGTTCTCGCATTGCTTTTAGCTTTAGCTGAAGCACAGTCATGGTCAAACTTGCAATTTGGTCATGTCATACAATATATTTTGTATATTAATTGGGTGCTCTTAGCTTTTACGGCTTGGGTCGATATTTTTCAAAATAAACTCAAAAAATATACAGACGTTCAAGCCATGATTTTTGGTTTTATTTTATTAGAAGTCATAGTCTTGGTGACGACATGTGTTTTGAATGTCATTTTCCATTGGGGATTTAATTTTTCTTTTAAAAATTTAAATACACATATTGTTTTTGAAAATGTCAGTTTACATTTGAGCTATGGTGCATTATTAGGGGCTTTTTGCTTGCGTTATATTTATATGCGTGGGCAATGGTTTAAGCAGCAAAATAGTGAATTAAATGCACGTGTACAAGCGATGCAGGCACGTATTCATCCTCATTTTTTATTTAATAGTTTAAATAGTGTGGTAAGTTTAATTAGTCTAGATCCTGACAAAGCTGAACAAATGTTGATTGATTTGTCTAAGCTTTTTCGTGTGAGCATGCAAGAGCTTAAATTGGTGACATTGGCAGAAGAAATCGAATTATCTAAAAAATATATCAGTATTGAAAAAATTCGACTGGGAGATCGTTTAAATGTGGAATGGAATATTCAACAACCTGAACTCTTGCATAAGGTCAAAATTCCTTTACTGACCTTACAGCCACTGATAGAAAATAGTATTTTTCATGGCGTTGAGAAAAAACATATCAATGCTAAAATAGGTATACTGGTTGAAATATTGCAAAATCAAGTCACTATAGTCATTACTAACCCATTTATACAGGATAGAATAAATTTAAGAGAAGGACATGGTATTGCATTAGAAAATGTCAAACAGCGTTTAAAAGCTCATTTTGGAACTTCTGTTCAATTTCGAAGTTTTGCAGGTGATGAGCGGTTTACTACATTACTACAGTACCATTATAAGTAATACAGAAGACATTAAAATAATGATGATGTGATAAGGAGGGAGAATGGACATCCTAATTTGTGATGATGAGCCACTCGCGGTTGAGCGATTATCACGATTAGTATCGCAATTGGGGCATCATGTTATTGCAACTGCGCAACATGGGCAGGAAGCTTTAGAGCTTGCAGAGCTTTATATGCCTGATGTTGTTTTATTGGATATTCAAATGCCAGAAATGGATGGTTTGGAGTGTGCTCGACATTTAAGTCAACTTGAGCCTATGCCAGCAGTTATTTTTTGCACAGCATATGATGAGCATGCGTTACAAGCGATCCGATCGCAAGCAAAAGGATATTTGTTAAAACCTATAGCAAAAGAAGACTTAGAGACAGTATTAGCGAGTTTAACCAAGTTAACTCAAGCCCAAATGACTAACCTAGAAAAAAAAGAACTCATGGAAGAAAAAGTGCAAAGACAGCAAATTGCTGCAAAAACTTATCGTGGTTTAGAATTGATTCCGCTTGAAAATATTTATTACTTTTTAGCCGATCAAAAATATGTCACAGTGCGCCATAAGCATGGCAGTGTATTGATTGATGAAACTTTGAAGGATTTAGAACAAGAATTTTCCGATAAGTTTATTCGTATTCATCGTAATGCACTCATTTCTCTAGACTATTTGGATGGTTTAGAAATGGTTGCTTCTGGGCAATATCAAGTGCGTTGTCGTGAATTAGATGAAAAACTTGCTGTAAGTCGTCGCCACTTACCAAGTTTAAGAGAGCGTATGCAAAACTTATAAGCAGTTTCACATCACATTTGATGATAATTTGCTTGCATTTTCAGAACAGCAGGTTAAGTTTAGAGTGTTTAAACGTTTGGCAAAGCTGAAATGATGAAAACCCTGAAAATAGCGACAAGACAAAGCCCACTTGCAATGTGGCAAGCGGAACATATTCGTGATCGCTTAGAGCAATTGCATCCACAAGTGAAGGTGGAGCTGGTTACGTTTGTCACTCAAGGTGACAAAATTTTAGATACTCCTTTGGCAAAAATTGGCGGTAAAGGCTTATTTGTTAAAGAGTTAGAGGCGGCTTTGTTGGATGGTCGTGCTGATTTAGCAGTACATTCAATGAAAGATGTACCTATGCACTTACCTGAAGGTTTAGAACTTGCTGTAATTTGTGAGCGAGAAGACCCATTCGATGCTTTTGTATCTAACCAATATGAAAAATTCGAAGACTTGCCACAAGGTGCAAAACTTGGAACTTCGAGTTTACGTCGTAAATGCCAAGTACTAAAACAGCGTCCTGATCTAGATGTCATTGATTTACGGGGTAATGTGGGTACACGTTTATCTAAGTTAGATGCGGGTCAATACGATGCGATTATTTTGGCAAGTTCAGGTTTAAAGCGCTTAGGTTTACATGAGCGTATTCGCCATACACTTGACGCTCAAGTGAGTTTACCTGCTGTCGGGCAAGGTGCTCTAGGTTTAGAGTGTCGCTCAAACGACCAAGAAATTTTAGATTTAATTATGCCTTTGATGCATCAAGAAACGGATGTGTGTGTACGTGCTGAGCGCGCTTTTAATGCCTATTTAGAAGGTGGTTGCCAAGTGCCAATTGCAGGTTATGCCACACTAGAAGGTCAGACGATTTCTTTAGAAGGACGTGTCGGTAGTCCTGATGGTCAAACGTTATTGATACAGCAAGTTCAAGGGACAACAGCCCAAGCCGAAGAGCTAGGGGTAACTTTGGCTAAAGCTTTGCTCGATTTAGGCGCAGGCGATTTGCTTAAAGCGCTTTATCAAGATTAATGCAATTTATTAATACTCGACCTGTAGAGCGTGCTCAGACATTAACACAATGTTTGAGACAAGCAGGAATAGATGTGGTGGAGCTGCCCTTGTTAGAGTTGGTGGCTCGTCCATTTTCTATGCCGTTACAAGCGCTGTATAGTCAATTATTCGATACGCAAGTGATTGTAGTGGTTAGCCCTACAGCAGTACAGTTCGGGATGAAGTATTTACAAGAAAGTGGCATAAAATTATCTCAACTACAACATATAAAATGGGTTGCTGTGGGACAAACAACGGCTCAATTATTACAAACATATGGCTGTGAGAGTTTAGTGCCTGAAGTGGAAACTTCAGAAGGTATGCTGAGTTTAGCTATTTTTAACAATAATAAAAACTTAAAAAAGATTGCATTTTGGCGTGGTGAAGGTGGTCGTCAATTTATGATGCAACAATGTGCCTCGGATCAGCTTGAAGTACTCAATTTTGTATTATATGAACGTCAGCTACCTCAACAAACATTTACAGAATATCAAAAATTTATGCATTCTTATCAGCATAATCAGACTTATATAAACTGTATCAGTAGTGAAGCGAGTTGGTTGAATTGGTTGCTACTCAATCAGCAAAATTTTGAATTGATTAATCAATGTCATTATTTAGTTTTAGGCGAACGTTTGTATCAAATTTTACAAGAATATAAGAAAAAAAATGTAATGTGCTTTAATATCAGCATACTTGAAAGTCTAAAAGCGAGTACTGTTTTGCAGCATGTGACAGAATTACAAAGGAATGTATGAAGAAGTTTATCTCTCTCCTGTTCATTATCATGTTGGCATGGCTAATAAAATTAAGCTATGACTTCTATCATGTTTCTCAGCAGCTCACCGAAATTCAAAGTAATTTACATCAAAGTGAACAAAAGAATGCGGTTTTAAATGATCAAGTGGTGGCACTACAGCGTACGCCTGAAATGAATCATAGTACGCCTGCGAAAAATGTACAAAAGAATGCTGTTGTCAAAGAAACAACGATTCATCATATTCAGCCTTCGGCAATGATTAAACAACATTTAGAATTAGTTAAATTTGCCTTGCAGCAGCAACAATTTGTTTTTGCTTTAGATCAACTGATTCATTTAAATCAGAGTATTGAAAAATATGATTTAGCGGATACCTTAAAGACCAGTTTGCATCAAGCGATTCAGCAAGATATGCAGAGTATTCAAAAGTTTATCCAAGCAAGACATGCACAACAAGAACAATTAAATGATGCTTTACAGCAAGTTGATCAAGCAATACAAAGTGAAATAAAACATTCAAATTTAACTCCAGCCAAACAAAATACCGAATATTTTTGGCAGCGTTGGTTTCAAATCAAACGTGTTGATGAGCAAAGCACAGCATTAATTAGCCGAAAGCTTATTTTAAAAGAAACCCAGTTACGTATTTTGTCAGCACAACAAGCCTTAGGGCGTGGGGAATATGCTGAATATCAAAATATTTTAAATTTGGTGATTCAACAATTGGATCAATTACCTGATGCAAATAGTGAAAAATTAAAGCAGCAGTTGATTAAAATCAAACAAATGCCAATTTTAACAATTCCAAAACTCAACACCGCAACAGTGCTGGGGTAGTGCATGAAGCAAATACTATGGGTTTATGGCTTAATCGCATTGATTACTTTAGCTTTGCTGAGTGTATTAAGTTATCGCTCAGGAGCGGGTTATATTTATGCATATTGGAATAATATCCAAATTCAAACTAATGTTTGGATTTTAGTTTATTTTTTTGTGGCTTTGAGTTTTTTAGGTCATAGTACTTGGTACATTTTAAAACGGTATTTTAATCAAGAGCGTCGCAAAATAGAAACGACTTTTAGTTTTAATCGTTTACATCCTTATGAGCAATTAGGTGTGATTTGGTTATTAGAAGGCGCACAAGAAAAAAAAGATTTTGTACAAGAAGTTTTTAATCAGTCAGGTTTATTAAAACAAATTATTCAAGCACGGCTGTTATTTTCTCAGCAACATTATGCAGAAGCTTTAAATATATTAGAAAGTAGTTCTACATCGGCTTTTGAATTGGCAGAAATACAACGTATTGAGATTTATTTAGCACAAAATCAAGCACAACAAGCATTAACACATTTAGAGTTTTTAAATGGACATGAGTTATCTCCTTGGTTGAATCAAGTCAGTCAAGCTTATAAAAATAAATTACAAGTATTGTGGGGGGAGTTTGCAATTCAATTTCCTTTTCAATATTTGCATTCAACTCAATTTGGACAGTTATTAACTTTAGATACAAAACAAAAATGGTTAACTGCACTTTTAAGCCAGCTTGATACAGCAAGTTTAGAAGAGCATGAGCTTGTTCAAAAACGTTATTTAAATATAGAAAATCATTTAGATGTATTGCCGTATGAAATAAAAGTTTTATGGTTAAAACTATTAACGCATTATCCTGAAATGAGTCAGCAGCATCAGCATTTAGCCTTGCAATTATTAAATGAAAAATTTGATCAAGATGTATTTTATTTGCTATTTCAGCAGCATTTATTACGTCAAAACCCAGATTATGATGCGATAGAACAGCAAATAGAAACTTTAGAAAAGAAATACTTAGGAATACCTGTGTTTACTTTTGCAAAATGGCATATTTATAATGCAACAGGAAAAACACAACAAGCAGAACAGCTCCTGTCTTTATATCCCGATGATGCATTAATGAATTATTTGAGAATTAAATCAACATTGAAGGGGAATGATGAGTTGATTATGCAATTAAATTCTATTTTTGAAAATGATGCAAACTTTGTTAAATTTAAAATTTAAGGCTTAATAATGAATCAGTTCTCTGAATACCCAGTCATTTATAAACAAAATGTTGCATGGGGAGATATGGATGCATTTGGGCATGTAAATAATGTTCAATATTATCGTTATATAGAAAGTGCGCGTATTGCTTATTTTGATGCACTTCAGGTATTTACTGAAGATGCTTTAACTGTTGTGGCATCAAGCCAATGTAAATATTTAAAGCCTGTTTTTTATCCAGATCAATTAACCATTTATACGCGTATAGATGAAATGCGTAATAGTGCAATTCGCATGCATTATATTTTATGGAGCGAACAGCAAAATCAAGTCGTTGCTGAGGGAGAAGCTGTTGTCGTATTTGTTGATAAAATTGAGATGAAAAAAATGAATATACCAACAGTTTTAAGAGAAAGAATAATTAATTTAGAGAATAGCGTACAACATGATTTAAAATAGAATGATTTTTCATGTAATGAAAAGTTATTTTTTATACTTAAACAGTATTTGATTTTTTAAATACTTTAAAATGTTTTTAAGAATTATACTGTTTAATTCTTTATGCTATAAATTAAGCCCTTAATATTATATATTTTTGTTTTTTTATGTGAATGTCATGGGGTTTTACTATTGCTAATCAATAATATTAAAAATATTATAATGGCGAAATGTTTTAAAAAATTATTTAAGAATTAACAACGGAGTTAATATGATGCAGGATATTAGTGGTCTTTCAGTAGAAGAGTTAGAGCGTTTAACAGCGCAAGCTGAAGCATTGATTGAATCAAAAAAAGATCAAAAGATCGAAGATGCTTATAATAAAATTATGGAAATTGCTGAAGCTGTTGGTCTAACTTTAGAACAGTTCATTGAATATGGTTCACATAAACGTAAAAAAACCACGCGTAAAGCAGTAGAGCCACGTTATCGTAATAAAAACAATGCTTCAGACACTTGGACAGGGCGTGGTAAACAACCTCGTTGGTTGGTTGCTGAAATTGAAAAAGGCGCTAAATTAGAAGATTTCTTGATCTAACCTTCATCTAAGTGTCATTCAAAGTCCCTAAAATTTAAAAACCAAGCAAAACTGCTTGGTTTTTTTATCAGAGTCAATTGGAGATATTCAAAAATTATGCATAATGTGTAGTTTGCGCATCATCTTGCATGGAAGAATAAATGAATATGTTGGTATGGCTAGATGAATAAAAAATCAAAACAGATAACATGGTGGATTGTTGGCGTTGTTGCCTTTTTAATTTTTGTTTTATTGCAAGTTCCAGCGACATGGTTGATTTCAAAATTTTATAAAAATAATCAAACTTTACAAAATGTCAGTGGCAATATTTGGCAAGGACAAGCAGATTGGCACAAAGATAATCTACGTGGTTCAGTGACATGGCGCACTCGACCATTTGATTTAATTTTATTACGTGCTGGGGCAAACGTCGAAATCCATAGTGGACAGACCCAATTAGCAGGTGTTGTGGCTTATGGTTTAGGGCAGCGTTTGACTGTTAAAAATATGACAGGACAAATTGCGCCTGAAACACTAAAAACAATAGTCGATTGGCAATGGCCGACAAATGCAATTCAACTCAAAGATGTTGGTTTTAAATTTAAAAAAGATGCAGGCTTTAGTGAAAGTGATGGTCAGTTACAGTGGGCAGGTGGTGAGCTGATTTATACCTATGCACAACGTCAAGACCGCATGAATATGCCTTCTCTGAATGGTCAATTAAAAGATGAATCAGGCAAGCTTATTTTTGATATTCAAGATCAGCGTAGCCAAAAAATGGTCAATATCACCTTAGACCCAAGTATGATGTTAGATGTGCAACTTACTCAGCGCTTTTTGCTAAATGTACCTTCTTATGATGGTAAAGCAGGACTAGATACGTATGTCATTAGTAGTCGTCAGCCTTTATTACAAGGAGGGTCGTAACGGTGAATATACAAGAGCGCTTAGAACAAATTTCTTGGAAAAAATTAGATAAACTTGCACCTGTTGTTTTGTTATTACTTATTTTAGCCTTATGCTGGAAATTAGCTGCAATGTTTTGGTGGACGATTGCCCCACCACAAACCATGCAACCAGAAAATGTACAATTAGGATCACAACAACCACAAGTACCTAATATTTCAAGTTTTGCATTGTTTTATGAGGCAAATAAAGCTGATTCTCAGGTAGATGAAAGTATGCCAATGCAATTGCAAGGTGTAGTTGTTGGTTACCCAAGTAGAAACTCATCGGCTGTCATTAAAGTGAATGAAACAGCAGATCGTTTTATTGTTGGGCAAAACATTGAAAATAGCGGTTATCAACTTTCTGAAGTTTATTGGGATCGAGTGGTTTTACGACAAGCAAATGGTGCGATACGTGAGTTAAAATTTGCAAGTTTAGGAAATCTATATCAACCCATAGAGCCAAACCAAACGGGTTCATCGAATATTCCTCCTGCGCAAGTTGCACCAGAAATGTCCCAAGAAGCAGCGCAACCAAACAATAGTCAAACGGCTCTGAGTCAAGCAATTGAAAAAATGAGTCAAGACAAAGACCAATATTTAAAAAATCTGGGTGTAAATACTCAAGGTGGTCAGGGCTATGAAGTGACTGATCAAACGCCACCCGCGTTAAGGAATAAACTTGGACTCCGCTCAGGTGATCGCATTATTTCACTGAATGGACAAGCAGTAGGTCAAGGACAAAGTGATATACAACTGTTAGAACAAGCAAAACGTGACGGTAAAGTAAGAATTGAAATTAAGCGTGGTGATCAGGTGATGACCATTCAGCAAAGTTTGTAAGTGATGAGAGCTACAAATAAAATTAGGAAAGATAATAAGTTATGGCTTTTTTGAATCATCGACCAGTTTGGGCACTCGTTGCAGCAGCTCCTTTAATGACGGTTATTAGTACAGCAACCTATGCACAGACATGGAAAATTAATTTACGTGATGCTGATTTAACAGCTTTTATTAATGAAGTTGCCGATATTACAGGTAAAAATTTTGCTGTTGATCCCCGTGTGCGTGGCAATGTAACCGTGATTTCAAATAAGCCACTCAATAAAAATGAAGTATATGACTTATTTTTAGGTGTTTTAAATGTAAATGGCGTGGTGGCGATTCCCTCTGGAAATTCGATTCGTTTAGTTCCAGACAGTAATGTACGAAGTTCAGGTGTTGCTTATGATCCACGTAATAATGCACGTGGTGATCAGGTCGTAACACGCGTAATTTGGCTAGAAAATACCAATCCAAATGATTTAATTCCTGCTTTGCGCCCGCTCATGCCTCAATTTGCACATATGGCAGCAATTCAGGGAACCAATGCCCTGATTGTTTCTGACCGTGCTGCGAATATTTATCAGCTTGAAACGATTATTCGTAATTTAGATGGTACAGGTCAAAATGATATTGAGGCGATCACATTACAGTCAAGCCAAGCTGAAGAAATCATTACGTTATTAGACTCTATGGCTGCAACGGGTGCATCAAAGGACTTTGCAGGTTCACGAGTCAGAATTATTGCGGATAAGCGTACTAATCGTATTTTGCTTAAAGGTGATCCAACGTCACGTAAACGTTTACGTCAAATGGTAGAAATGTTAGATGTACCATCGGCAGATCGTTTGGGTGGCTTAAAAGTCTTTAAATTAAAATATGCCAGTGCCAAAAATTTATCAGAAATTTTACAAGGCTTAGTGACTGGACAGGCGGTTAATTCAACATCAAATAACAGTAGTTCAAGCAACAGTAATAATTCAATGAGTAGTTTAATCAATAATAACTCAAATACTTCAAGCAGCTCGAGTAACTCCTCAGCTTCAGGTTCTTCAATTAATTTAAGTGGTAATTCATCTAATAATAATCAAGATAATATCACCAGTTTTAATGCTAATGGGGTCAGTATTATTGCTGATAGCTCACAAAATGCATTAGTCGTGAAAGCTGACCCACAATTAATGCGTGAAATAGATGCTGCAATTCAGCAACTTGATGTGCGTCGCCAACAAGTTTTAATTGAGGCAACTATTATCGAGGTCGAGGGGAACGATACAGATCAATTGGGCGTGCAATGGGCAATGGGTGATCTAAGTAGTGGCATTGGTCTGATGAGTTTTGATAATATTGGCTCAAGTTTATCCAAGATTGCTGCAGGTTATTTAACAGGCGGTGCAGCAGGTGCAGCGGGTGCATTGGGGAGTTCTGGTACTTCTTTGGTTTTAGGTGATTATAAAGAAGGGGCGAATGGCTCTCGTAGATTATATGGTGCTTTGATTCAAGCATTAAAAGAGCGCACCAAATCAAACTTATTGTCTACGCCTTCTATTTTGACGATGGATAACGAAGAAGCTTATATTGTTGTGGGTCAAAATGTACCTTTTGTCACAGGTTCAGTATCTACAACGGGTGGTACAGCCAACCCATATACTTCTATTGAACGTAAAGATGTGGGTGTAACCCTGAAAGTCATTCCGCATATTGGGGAAGGTGGTTCTATTCGCCTTGAGGTGGAACAAGAGGTTTCTGCTGTGGCTGATAAAGGTCAAGCACAAGATCTTGTGACAAGTAAACGCTCAATAAAAACCTCAGTATTGGCGGATCATGGTCAAACTGTGGTTTTGGGAGGGTTAATTTCTGACGACACTGTACACTCACGTCAATCCGTACCATTTTTGGGAGATATTCCTGGTTTAGGGCGTTTATTTAGATCAGATGGTAAATCGAATGTTAAGCGTAATCTTTTAGTATTTATTCATCCAACTATTGTCAGTGATAGTGGTGATATGCGTAGAGTGGGTCAGCAACGTTATGACCAACTGTATAGTTTACAATTAGCAATGGATAAAGATGGTAATTTTGCCAAACTGCCTGCCAATGTTGATGACGTTTTTCAACAGCGTTTGCCTTTAACCTCTAATCCACAAAATCAGCCAAAAATTATTCAGCCTACTGTGCAAAACTATCAGCAAGTGCCATCAGGTGGTCAAAACCAAGTGATTACAACACCAATGGCAGTGGATGAACCTGCGATTCAGAAAAAATCAGTAAATTAAAATTTGGGTGCATATTCATTATATGTTGAAAAATGGTTTTTACAGACAAAGCGTTAAAATTATTAAAAACTGATTTTGACATGTTAATATGCTTTCGAATCAGAATGAGAAGATCATCATGACTTGGAAATTAAAGGCAATAACCGCAGAACTTGGCGAAAATGAAATCTCAATTGACCGAGATATGCTTGTTGGTCGTCATCAAGATGCTGATATTTTATTGCAATCGGCAGAGATTTCTCGTCGACACGCAGCTTTTTTAATAAAAGATGATGCACTTTGGGTTCAAGATTTAAAATCATCGAATGGTACATTTGTAAATGATATCCGTGTTGATGATCAAAAATTACTGAAAGATAATGATGTTGTACAATTTGCCAGTATTAAGTTTCACGTTTATGCCTCGGAAGCACAGCCACAACAGGCAGAAAAAGTTTCTGAACCAGTAGAATCTCCTGCTGTTCAGCAAAAAGAGACTGTAATCGTGCAACCTGCTGAAGCAATCGCGACATCTGAGATTGAAAAAACAATAGATGTTGTGAAAGAAAAAACACCTGCACAACAAATGAGTGAGCAGGGAATGCCTGAGCTGTCTGCACGTGATGCAGGTGTGCAATTAACTCGTGATGGTATGCCAACCAGTGTAGGTGTACCAAAACCTGCACCTATTCCACAAGGGATTGATGTTCATGCTCAACCAGAGCCTGCACCAGTTGCTATTCCAGAAACTCAATCAGTTGCAGATCAGCAGACAGAAGAAAAGAAAAATGCTTCGGTTGGATTGTTTACGATTATTACTTTGGTGATTTTGGCGGTTATTGCTTGGCTATTCTTTAAATAAGCCTTGTTTGCACCTACAATCAAGGCATGCCACTCGCATGCCTTTGTTTTATGTGTTTTAAATGATAAATGATCAAAGTTAATGATAAAGAGGGAAGTCATGAATGTAGCAAAACTGGATCAGCGTGACCTGATTTTATTTGATTTGGATGGAACATTGGTCGATTCGGCATTTGATTTATATCGTGCCATGAATTTAAGCCTTGCTCGTTTAAATTTACCTCAAGTGACCGAAGCGCAGGTTCGTGTCTGGATTGGTAAAGGCACGGCATTATTCTGTGAAAGCACATTGAAATATTTAAAAGGTGAGGTCGATCCCGAACTGCATCAGCAATTATTAAGTACATTTTTAGAAATTTATAATGCTGAACCTTGTGTTGATACGCGACCATTTCAAGGCATTCTTGAGTTTTTGGATTGGGGAATCGCAAATGACAAGAAGCTGATTTGTGTGACCAATAAACCCGAACAGCCTGCACGAAAAATTTTACAAGAATTAAATATGGATCATTATTTTGTTGATGTGATTGGTGGAGATCGTTTTGAAAAACGTAAGCCCGATCCAATTCAGTTAAATTATTGTGTTGAACACTATCAATCTTCTATTGAAAAAACTTTAATGATTGGTGACTCGAGCAATGATGTGGAAGCCGCACGTCGTGCCGAGATTGATTGTATTGTGGTCAGCTATGGCTATAATCACGGTGAAGATATTCAGCTTTGTCAACCGCAGCAAGTGGTGGATGATCTGACTGAATTATTGGCTTAATTTGAATATATTGAAATCATTGCAAAAGAAGGAACAGGAATGAACAGTAAGTGTGTTTTTCGATGGCGTCGCTAAGTCAACTTTTAAAAACTTAGCTTAATCGAAAATAAAGAGATTCCTTATGACAACTGCAATGCAATTTGAACAACTGAAAAATAACGGCTATAACCTGATCCCGGTTTATCGCCAGCGTCTTGCCGATACAGATACGCCACTGTCGGTTTTTGCACGTTTAAAAGATCACAAACAGGCTTATCTATTTGAGTCTGTGGAAGGTGGAGAGAATTGGGCGCGCTATTCCATTATTGGTTTGGGTGAGTCTATTGTTTTTTCCTGCAATGAAGGGCAACTGACGATTCAGGCGGCAGATGGCAGTCTGAGTACACAACACTGCGCTGACCCTTTTCAATATATTCGTGATTTTCAGGCACAATTTAAAGTTCCGCCACATGCGCTTACACCCGATCTGCCGCAGTTTACAGGTGGTTTGGTAGGGTACTTTGGCTATGACTCAGTACGCTATATTGAACCACGGCTGAAAAATGTGCCTGAAGCTGATCCTGTGGGATTACCAGACCTTTGGATGATGCTGTCCAAAACAGTGATTGTTTTTGATAATTTAAAAGATACGCTGTTTTTGATTGTACATGCTGATGTTAATAATGCGGACGCTTATCATCAGGCTCAACAGCAACTCGATGAATTAGAAGCGCTATTGGCAACACCGATTAGTTTACAAGCGCATAAGCATACTGCACCACATTTTGAATCATTAACAGGTAAAGAAAACTATCTGGCATCGATTGAAACGGTGAAAGAATACATTCGGGCAGGGGATGTGATGCAGGTTGTACCAGGGCATCGTATGGTATCTGATTTTGATGGTGAAGCTTTACAAGTGTATCGTGCTTTACGTCATCTTAACCCATCGCCCTATTTGTTCCTTGTGCAAGGGCAAACCCTGACCGATCAAAAGCCGTTTCATATTGTCGGTTCATCACCTGAAATTCTTTCTCGATTGGAAAATGGTATTGCCACAGTGCGTCCATTGGCAGGTACACGACCACGAGGCAAAACCAAAGAAGAAGATTTGGCACTTGAAAAAGACTTATTGTCCGATGAAAAAGAAATTGCTGAACATTTAATGCTGATCGATTTAGGTCGTAATGATATTGGTCGTGTTTCTAAAATTGGTAAAGTACAAGTGACTGATCAAATGGTGATCGAACGTTATTCGCATGTTATGCATATTGTTTCCAATGTGCAGGGTGAAGTTTTAGATGATATTGATGCTTTGGATGTTTTTAAAGCAACTTTCCCTGCTGGAACACTTTCTGGTGCGCCAAAAATTCGTGCTATGGAAATTATTGACGAAGTTGAACCTGTAAAACGTGGAATTTTTGGTGGTGCTGTTGGTTATTTAGGCTGGCATGGCGAAATGGACATGTCAATTGCGATTCGAACCTGTGTAATTCGTGAAAATAAGGTTTATGTTCAGGCTGGAGCAGGTCTAGTTTATGACTCAAATCCTGAATCTGAGTGGAATGAAACCCAAATAAAAGCTCGCGCAGTGATCAAAGCGGTTGAATTATCATCAAATGGATTGATTTTATAGGTTTTTAACGATTTTTTTTAAAAAAACACTTGCAAGGTTTTGAGTTTTTGCTAAACTGCACACCGTTCCGATACGAAACGTACGAAACACTAAGAAACGCCGGCATAGCTCAGTTGGTAGAGCAACTGACTTGTAATCAGTAGGTCCACAGTTCGAATCCGTGTGCCGGCACCATCTTAAGATTGTAGGTTAAAGTAGTAAAGGTTCAACACTGAAAGTAAGTGTAAAGGTGGGATTCCCGAGCGGTCAAAGGGAGCAGACTGTAACTCTGCCACGAAAGTTTCGAAGGTTCGAATCCTTCTCCCACCACCATTAACTTCGATTGAAGTGGTTAATTACCAACATTAAGCGGGAGTAGCTCAGTTGGTAGAGCGGTAGCCTTCCAAGCTACATGTCGCGAGTTCGACCCTCGTCTCCCGCTCCATCGAAGATGATTGCTCTTATAGCTCAGTGGTAGAGCACTCCCTTGGTAAGGGAGAGGTCTCGAGTTCAAATCTCGATAAGAGCTCCAGATACAGTTTAGTAGAGTAATCTACACCAGTTATTAAAAAGCAGGCTTATTAGTCTGCTTTTCAAGTATTAGGTGTCTAATTTTTTAGATGATTGTCGATGCTGAGTTGTTTAACTCGTGTTCGGCATAAACGAGGAAGAACAAATGGCTAAGGCTAAGTTTGAACGTAATAAGCCACACGTAAACGTGGGCACAATTGGTCACGTTGACCATGGTAAAACAACTTTAACTGCTGCGATTGCAACTGTATG
>NZ_JACAIJ010000001.1:504366-524229 GCF_030325485.1 Acinetobacter sp. R933-2 | reverse complement strand
CGAAATTAAATATTAAGTCTATAAATACGGTTTTTGAGTTGCTTTTTAAGACTTTATTTTGTTCCGTTAGGCTATACCCTATTTTTACATATAAAAATAACACTTCTTACTTTTATAAACAAGCTTATAAAAAGTAAGTTATCTAGAATTGGGATTAGGTAAAGAATCTAACTAAATTCATGAAATATTGAACGAATAGTGGTCTCCGACAAACCCGGTACGGTTCACACCGCACAAAAAATCGTGTTAAGGTTTGAACGGGAAAGCGGCATTGAACTGTCCAGAGACTTGAATGTCCTGATCAAGGTCAAAGCCAAATTTGATCCGCAATATGGTTTCTCCGTCAATATTGAAGATATCGACTCCAGCTTCACCTTAGGTGACATTGCCAAACGCTATCAGCAGATCCTGCAGCGCCTGACCCAGGAAGGCCTGCTCAATAACAACAAACAGCTACCGGCACCTTTTGATTTGCAGAACGTACTGGTCATCGCCCCGGAAAATGCCGCCGGGCTGGGAGACTTTAAAAAAGATGCCGATGCCCTGGCTCAGGCGGGTGTCTGCCACTTCGTTTATCATTCAGCCACCTTCCAGGGCAATACTGCCCCAACCAGCATCATGCAGGCTCTGGCCAGTGCACTCAGGCAGTGGGCTCAAGATTACCAGACCGCTCCCGACCTAATTGTGATCATCCGTGGGGGTGGAGCAGTGAATGATCTGGCGTACCTGAACGACTATGATCTGGCTGCACTGTTGTGTAAAAGAACAGTGCCGATCTGGGTGGGCATTGGCCACGAGAAAGACCGCACCATTCTGGATGAAATCGCGCATCGCTCCTTTGATACCCCAAGTAAAGTCATCGCCGGGATCCGTAACCTGATTGTCGAACGGGTCAATGAAGCCAGTACTGCGCTGCAAACCATCAAACTGCTGTCCCAGCATCAGCTGACCGCCTATCAAAGCCAGAATGACCAGTATCTGAAAACCATCCAAACCCTGGCACAAAGCCAGCTCAATGATGCGCAGCGTAGCGTTGATCTGCTGAAAAGCGATACCCAGTATTTTGCCCAGCAACAGCTGCGGCAGGCTGTACAGCAGACCGAATCCCTGATGCGGGAAACCTTGCTACAGAACCCACGAAACGTGATGGCTAAAGGCTATGCGATTGTCCGCAGTCAGGGCAAAGCCATCCGCTCAGTGCAACAAATCACTGGCCAGCAACTCCAGATCGAACTCCAGGATGGCATGATTGATGCCACCGTGACACAGGTAAATACACATGAACAATGAAGAACTCAGTTTCAAACAGGGCTACGAGATTCTGAAGAAGAATGCCGAACTGCTGGAATCGCAGGAAGAACCGGATATTGATAACCTGATGGCGATCGTTGAAGAATCCATGACCGCCTACAAAGCCTGCAAATCAAGGATTGAGGCGGTTCAGCAGGCGCTCAATGACACCTTTAAGGAATAGAAAAAAAGCCTAAGGACCATAAAAACGCTTTGTCTGTTCAGTACGTATTCCTGTACTTAACTGTATAAAACCATGTGTTAGGTACAAAAATATGGACTTAACGATAACGATCAAACCGGATCTGAGCACTCGACCGATTGAACAGGAGAATACCGTCCGTTACTGCAATCCATGCCGGTCTACCTATCAGTGTTTTGAATCTCGTGAAAAACCCCGTGTTCATCTACCTGCATGTGTGGAATCGGGGTATGGGTCAGTTCTGCGATCGCAATCAGGTTTGCGGACATTTGCTTGCCCAATAACGCTCTAGCTTCCGTTACTTTGTCAGAAACTTCACTGGCTTGAGCTGATTCTTCTACAGGGATTTCGTCCTTTGTTGTTTTAGCCATGCGATTTAAGCCTCCTGAGTTGCTTGCAATATGATGAGCTCAATGTTTTACCATAGCGATATGAGTATCTTCCCAGCAGCGATCCGTCCGCAATAGGGGGGCTGGATAGATGTCCGGTTGTTAATTGTCACCTGTTTAACCTAAAAAGGGGTGTTGGCTTAATGGGTAATTTTCAATAATCCCTGCCAGCTGAAATAGTTCTGGGTCAGATGTGTCCGGTTCATCGACCATTTCCGCTGTGGTAAATAACACGATCCCACTGCCAGTTTAGTCTTGCCATATCTGGCTTGCACGGCTTCTAAAGCCTGCATCAGCTGTTCGTTGCTTTCACGCTGGCGATGGTCTGTAAGCAGATCAGGCACATAGCGGGTCTTGCTGACCAGACCGGTCAGAATCACCCCACATTTTTTATACTTTACCTCTGGCTTATAGATGCCTTGCAGTAACTGCATCGCAGCATGAATCAGATCAAGTACACAGTCCGTGGGTTCCGGGAATTCAAAGGCCAACGATTTGCTGTAATACGCTGTGTTTTGATCAAAGGGATTGGATTGCACAAAAGCAATGATACAGCCACACAGCGAGGCATCCGCACGCAAGCGCATGACTGCATCTTGCACATACTTACCCATGGCTTCTTTCAGATCATCCAGCTCAGTAATCCGTTCTCCAAAGGAGCGGCTAGCCACAATCTGCTGCTTGGGTGCAGGAGCATCCTCCAGTTGCAAACAGGAGATGCCCTGTAATTCCAGCACCGTGCGCTGCATCAGCACTGAAAACAAACTTCCCATGCGATGCACATCCTGCATGGCCAGATCCAGTACCGAATGGATGCCCATCTGGTTCAGCTTTTTGACCAGCTTACGTCCCACACCCCAGACTTCACCCACCTCAATTCCAGCATACAGCGTTTCCTGATCCAGATAATCCAGCTCCAGCACATTGCATACGCCTGCAAAGCCAGGCCATTTCTTGGCAAGGTGATTGGCTAGCTTGGCTTCGGTCTTGCTGCGACCAATCCCGATGGATACCGGCAACCCGATCCAGTCCCAGATCCGCTGTTTCATCTCTCTGGCATAGCGGGTCAAGTCAAAATGCTGTGCATAACTGGTTAAATCCAGAAAACATTCATCAATCGAATAGATTTCCTGTTCATGCGGAGCCACATAACCGGCCAAAATCGAATGGAAGCGATTGGACATTTCCGCATACAGGGCATAGTTGCTCGACAGCACCACCACTTGATGCTGCCGGACAATGTCCTGAACCTGAAACAACGGAACACCCATCTTGATGCCCAGGGCTTTGGCCTCATTACTGCGGGCCACTGCACAACCATCATTATTGCTCAGCACAATCACTGGACGGTGATTCAGGCTGGGATTAAACACCCGTTCACAACTGACATAACAGTTGTTGATGTCGATCAGGGCATAAATCCGCTCGGGGCTGTTCATCTGAACTTCTTGATGACACTGGTGACTACACCCCAGATCAGCAGGGTCTGACCGTCTTTCAAATGGATATCCGCATAATCCGGGTTTTCCGCCTGTAACCAGCGTTTGTCGCCTTCAATCATCAGTCGTTTGATGGTGAAATCATTGTCGATCAGGGCCAGAACAATATCACCATGCTTGGGCTCAATACTGCGGTCCACGATCAGCTTGTCCTTCAGATCAATCCCGGCATCGCGCATGGAAAGCGATTCCACCTCAACGATAAAGGTAGCCTGCTGGTTCTGGATCAGGAACTCGTTCAGATCCAGGGTCTTGTCGATATAGTCTTGGGCTGGGGAAGGGAAACCTGCAGCCACCTTTTGCAAGGCAACCGGAATCTCATAATGTGTTCTGGCTTCAACCGGAGTAATCGAAGCAACATCATTGCGGGCTGGTTTTTTTATCTGATCCAGATACTGCCTGATCTCCAGTACACGGGCTTCGGGAACCCGGATCACTTTGGTTGGGCCTTCATGAACTGGTTTGCGACCAGCACCTTCACGGGCACCACCATGCTGAAATTCATCCATTTTACTTGTTCATCTTGATTGTGTAACATAATCAAGATGGTAAAACAGCAGTGGAAAAAAACAACTCCATTCGTCGGATTGTGTTCTGAATATCTATCTCACCAGAAGGTGGTTATAGATTACTTAGAGCAATCAAACTTGAGCTAAAAATTATTTGCAGCCCAAGCTGTTGAGGTTCAACTTCTACTGCAGAAGGTTTAAATCAAACCTGAGGGAACATGCCACGTGCATAAGAAAAAGGGCACTGTTGCAAATAACCACTAATGGTAAGCTGAATCCTCTTTTAGCTAAAGGTGCAGCATATGAATCCCTTCCATGGTCGGCATTTTCAGGGTGAAATCATTCTTTGGGCTGTATGTGTCTAGGAAAGTGGTGGCTATTCAGGGCATGGTTCAAGCATGACTTGAGTAATACTCGGGCTGTGCTCATGATTTGCTTGAGCATTACTTGCGGATTTTCCCCAACGTGCTTGGGCTGCATTTTTAGTTTTATCAGATTTGATTTGAAATCAAAATATGTATAAGTTTTTGTAGTTCTCAGATTATTTTAAGTCATTTTGGCTTTGTTGCATAAATATGTAAGCATCTGATTTAAATAAATTTAATTTTGGATCAAAAACAATCAAAACTTTTAAAATCATATAGTTATGAAATCTTTGTGCAACAAAGCCATGTCGATTTGATCCGCATTTATCTAATCAGATTTATGATCTAGATGTGTATTTCAATCAGCTTTCATATAAAAAAATTAATTTGAATGGATTGGGGAGAATTCACCTTTTGAATGTTTGTGTAAAAAAGCTGTTTATTTATCATATTCTGAAAATATTTCTTCAATTTCATCCCACTGTGGCAATTTACAATTTTTTTTATTCACTTCGAATTGTAAACCAACACCATCAAGCACACGTTCAAATATGTCAAATGAACCTGTAAAACGGCCATTTTCCATCTCTGAAATTGTTGTTTTATTGACTTTAGTTTTTTCTGCAAGACTTTTCTGTGTGTGGCCCAATCCTTTTCTGGCCAAACGTATTTTTTTACCTATTTCACCTCGTGTAGCCATTTTTTGCTCCCCAAATTTGTTAGCTATATAGCAAACTTTTAACTAATAATAGTTAATGTTCGCTATATAGCAAACTTTTATAATGACTCTTGAATGGCTAAATTGAACTTATAAGATTCAATTTAGCCTCGAATTAAGTTAATAGAATCCGTATATGTATGGCAGTTATCAATAATGAGACAGTCATATACCTCTTGAGAAGAGGAACTTCATATGCCTTGAATTTGAATGATTAGACAAAATTATGACTTTTAATTTTCTGTGTAATGAAGCTTTGTTTTATTAATATTTACCCTGAAGCCGAAGTCCTTCGGTTACGTTTAATACAGTGGTTAATCCCTCAGTAGTCTGAATCTGCTCTATCGGAATGCCTTTGGTTAACTTACTTGGTGACTTCATAAAATGTTGCATCCATTTAGTCTCTCCACCAGTTAGAGCATCTAGTGATATCGCAATACGAATTAAAATAATTGCGAGTTCTCCCTGACTTGAATCTGGATCTAACTCAAGCGAATTTAAAGTTTCCATTGAATCTAAATTTAGAACGATGGCAAGCTGCTCCTGTGTCAAACCAAGTTGCTTTGCGGAAGATAAAACAGCTTTAGCTAATACCTTTTTTTGTTTTGCAATTTTTTCTGATGTTTTATGCATGACTGATCTCAGTTTCAGACGTTGCTGATACCTAGAGTTTATACTATTTGATTATCGTTTCTCAGAGTTCAAATTTTTATTACAAACAGCTTAAAGATGAGAAACTATCATGAGATACATCAGTAACTTGAATACCCCAAGTGCTTTTACATCTTTACTTTTGAAGCAGAACTTAATTCGCCTTTCATTTTCATTCAGGCTGAAGTTTTTTGAACCTAATTTCAAACCCTGTAATGTATTCTTGAGCTGTTCTTTGCTCTGTTTAGAAAGTTCGAGGTGAAGATATTCTGTTGGAAACAGTTTACTAATAAAAGACAGAAACTTTTTCAGTTGACGTTTTTCATTTATTTCAAAAATGAACTGAGCAGAATTGGGCTGAACTTTTTCAAGATAAATTGAGTAGATCGTATGAAGCTGTTTTTTATATTTACTTTGTACATTTGCATAACGCTCCTGGACATGGTGAATGACCTTTTTCTCCTCGTGATTGGTTGGCAACATGGTAACTAATGCAGCAGGAGTTTTCCTTAAAAAATCTGTGGTAAATAACCTCGATGATTTTTTTTGGTTTACACAGGAGGTTTTCAAATGCAGAGCTCTGGCACGTAATTTTTGCGCGATTTGCAAAGGAATGGCTTCAGGTAACAGAAGATCTTGCTCTTTTTCTACTGCAAGAATGTGATGCAATAGTTCAAAAGTCATCTCTGAGTCATGAGCTCCTAGCATCAGTGAATCAGGCGATTTCTGTTGTTCTGGTTGATATTGATGATCATGTTGCCTGTAACGGTCTTTAGTGAGTTGATCAAATAAAAACTGTTTGATCGCCCGTTGCTGTACAGGATATTTAATAGCATCATCATGTTTCAGAATATTGAAATAGGCTTCTTTAGGGAGTGGACTTTCGATTTGATTCAGTTGGTAGCTAATTGCCAGGTGCATTAAATGCAGATAGCTTGAACAGGTCGTTTCAGGGGTTAGGTGCCCGGCAAAATGAGAAAGTGCATACCAGGTTTGCTGAGTATTTCTGTTTCGTAGCAAGGCATAACGTATACGTAATTGCTCATGTGGGCTATAGTCAGTAAATGCATTTGCAAGAGTTGAGTTTTTTAAAACCAGGTAAAGATGATTAAATGCAGAATGGCGCAGACTATGGTAAGTAAAATTGTGTTCTCCAAAAACGGGCTGGATCAATTGTTTCAATAGGGAATTCACTTCATTTTCATGAGTTTCTTCTAAGGACTGTTTTAAAAACAGCGGTTGTGCAACTGATTTTCCTTGTTCTTTTAGCAGACGTTTTCTATTCTGACTATATGTTTTAAATGCATGTAATTCGTCTGCTTTAAGTAGATGATGCAGAGGAATCTTGCGGTAAGCAGAGTAGCTTTTTTGATTTTTATTGCGATTGTTGCGAATGGTGAGCATCACAGCATCTTCACTAATAAATAAATCACGTACAAAGATATTCAATGTTTCATTGATCCGTAGTCCGACTCTGAACCCCAGAATAAAAATCAGTTTAAATATATTTTTATCCTGAATCGAAATATCTTGAGTATTTTCGAGCTGCTCTAGCATGTGGTGAAAAATATGGGGCGAGATCAATGCGGTTCTGCAGATTTTTACCTGGATTAAATTATCCAGATCAACAGTGGGTGCGTTAAAAAATAAGGTCTGTTTGTGATGAAACTCCTGTAGACGTTTTTGTAAAGTCGCTCTAGTTGTTTCTTTCTTTAATAGAAGCATTTCTCCATACAGATCTTCAAAATCAGCATCTGAAAATGATGAAATATCTTTGTCTTGCGTTGCCTGCAGCCAATGGACTGCAAATTGTGAAAACATGGTTTTTAGAGAGCTTTGTTTAATTGGCTGAAAATCTGCGCGTATAAGCTTGCGCTTAAATCGTTGCTGCTGCTGAATAATATGATTGAGAAGGTCCAGTTGAGGTTCCGTTACTTTTGAGCGTAGAATGCTCCACAGCAGCAAACGTTCCAAGGCTGGAGATTGTTCTTTAGCATATAATTCTATGAGTTGATCGCTATAGTTTTTTGCACGAATAGCTTGACGTATTTCTACTAAAATATCGGCTATATCTAATGCAATAGTGACTGTAGACTGGTCCTGAGGGTTCTCATAAACTTTCTGAATCGTATGGGTAGGCGTGGGTTCAGGTTGAATAAAATAAGCTGCTAATTGTTTTTCAAGAGGACTGGAACTGTAAATTTCATTTTTTAAGATACAAATGGACATTTGATCTAGCCCGCTGTTTTTCAGGAACTGTGTATAGTAAAAACCGTATTTTAACAGGTCTTTACAACGCACCTTTTCCTCAGGGAAGCATTCAATAATACAAGCGTTAATCAGATGTTCTGCATCTTCAATATCCGAAAATAAATCAAATTTCTGATGTTTTAGTCTGTAAATCCAGCATTTCACAATATCGTGTAGCACAAACGTTTTTGTATAGCTGACTGAAAAATCAGGGTCATTTATCCGCTGATTACCGAAATGCCGGTTCGGGATTTCGAGTGTAATCATATGATTTAGATTTAAAAAACTTTGAAATTTCTTTGTTTTTAAAATGATTTTTAAAAACTTTTGCAGTTCGGCATGGTTATAAATGCCATTAAATAATATTGAACTGATCAAGCAGAAGCCAAGTGATTGGGTTGGACTGAAGTCATTATGTCGTGTCCAGTAAGCAATCATATTTTTGGCAAATTGAGTAACTTTTTTACCATGTTTTAAGGTTTCAATATTTTGTAGTGGCAGAGACCTTTCGTGCCTCACGGGGGCAGCAGGCACCGGATAGTGGTGATCCGATGAAAGATTAAAGCGCTTGATATATTTAGCAAATTCTATACGTGCTATTTGGTAGCTTCGGATATTGGATTTACAGCGCTCTAAAAGCCGGTCATCAATTTGTCGATAAACTTCAGGATAATTTTCAGGTGTCATCTTTGAGCATTTTTCGCTAAATAATTGCAGAAGAAACGCTTTTCTCTCTCTATGTTTCTTTAATCGTTTGAGCGAGTGAGGATGTTTGCTCATGTAATCATTATTCCTGTGAAACTTGACATGCTTTTAAGTTCTAAAATTTCGACCAGCTTGTCTTGTGCTGCTCTAATTTGATCGTAATCTGTTGTCTCAAAACCTGAATAGCGGTCAAACAGTTCCTGCATAGCTTCGTCATGACCAAAGATGCCTTTTATTAGATCTTCATTGCAGTATTGGGCAAAAAAATAGCGAGCGAAGTGGCGGGTCCAATTGCGCTGTAATGCTATTTCAGTACAGTATTTTTGAATATCAGAAAGTTCTAAATTTCGGATATATCCTTGTGGATCGTAAAATAATAGAAAGGGGCGTTCCCCCTCGAAGACCTCTTGGATTGCTTGTACTTGTTCTTGCGACAGATAGGCTTTAGTGAGGTGCAGAAAATGTTTCAAATACTTTAGGTAATGCTGTATTTCATCACGAAGAAAATTATTAAAAGGTAAATAGCGTCCAATGGTGCCCGAATAACGCTGCTCTTTATCTGCAACAGCCATCAATTGGTTGTCAAGGTCAATATAATCTAGATTGGGTGGGAAGGACTCACTCGGCCGTGCTGAAGTTATCAGCATGCAAATATGCCACAGCCAGATTGAATAATGATTTAAAGTCTGAAAGGGATTGGGATTATTCCGAACTTGGTGGTCAAGCTGGTAAAAAAAAGACTGGACGAATGGGAGATTAGGTGTCTGCTGGCTACCAAAAGAATGCGGATTGCTGAATTCTTCAAGATATTCAGTTTCCAGTTGAGGAACAGTCAAAATTAGAGTTTGAGTATAAATATCAAAAATATCTACGATCTGTTTTGAAAAGTAATGGCATGGAATATAGTGCTGAACACTTTCTCCATTCAGTAATTTGCTTTCCAGCTCATACCCCATTTCATTCAATGCAATATCACTGAGTAAGCGAGGAAGATTTTGTGATGTTAACTGGAAGGTCAGCCCTTTATTAATTTTTCGTAAATACTCCTGTATCTTGAAATCAATCTCAACACCATCCATTTTTTTCAACTGATTTAGATTTTCCAGATAATATCTAGGCAGTGGAATCGTAAAAGAATTCACGGTATTCAACCTATGTTCTCTTAAAACAAAATCATTGAATTTAGAGACTTCAAAACTTTGCTTAAAGAAACATTTTTGGGGTTTCAGTGATACTTCTTTGTTTTTTGTACTGACTCGTAAATTTTTTTGAAACACCGGCAGATCTTTATAATGAGTAAGACTGAGGACTGAAAATAAAAGCAAGGTATGAATTGGAGAGTTTTCTGCCTGTTCTAATAAAATTTGCATAATGTACTGTGCGGTAGGCAAATCGAAGACCCGAGGATTCGGCTTGCTCATTAGCTCATTCTTGTTTTGATGCAGAATTTTATTTTTGAGATTATTGATCTGAGCTGTAATAGAACATTGCTCTAGTGAGTTAAATTCAAAATTATGATCTTCAACTTTTTCTATAGTTTTATCCTCAGGTGGCTGTTTTGCCACACCTCGCTCAAAATGAGTTTGATATGTTTTTTCTCCATCAAGTGAAATTCTTAATGTCTTTTTAACGTCAGTTTGAGACGGTTTTTGGGGGGGTGGATTACTTTGACGATTTCTTTTTTGACGTTCTGATTGAGTATGCGCATAGGTATAAATAACGCGGATTTCTGCCAATTGGCCCATTTCCGTTTTCTCTAAACTCTCTTTGGATTCGTCAAATAATTTTCCATTCTCAGTTTCAGCTTTTTTTAGAAATTTAACAAGATCGTCTAATTCGATCGGAAGAGACGGTAAAAAATTGTAAAGCCAATAGTATTGTTCAATTGTGCTTGCTAAACGAAAACGCCTACAAAGATTAGCTACAGTAGCTGTATGTTCTTTACTATTCAGTAACTCGATACATTGAGTATTGAAAATAGCCCATTTCAGTGCAGTTGATTGATATGTTGATGGAGTGTTGATCAGTGCCAAGAGATAATGCGCCAATGGATATTTACTAATCGATAGATCAGTAGGATGCTGAGTCATAATTTTAATTAGTTTAACGACTTCAGTTGGTTGGATGAAATCATTCAGCTTAAAGAAGTCCTGATCATTTTTCAGTTTTGCTTCCGCCAGTGCTTGATAGAAGTCTCGAAATGGCTCAAGCTTTAATTCTTGAGTATCTTCTAAATAACTATATCCGTTCATTATGCAATTCCCTCCAGAATCTTTTCTAATGACAGTGGGCCGGCATAATTTGAAATAGAACTCACTGGACTTTTGGATTTAGACAGTCCTGATAATTCTCGTAGATGATTGATAGTTAAAACTTCCTGACCGAAAACTTCCTGAAGATGTGCGGCTAAGTATTGTTCATTTAGCCAATATGCGATGATATCTAAGCCATGAATTGAGTGATGTAATCCGGAACACAGTAAGGCCCTAACTTCGCTTAAAGCCTGGATGGTGAATTGGTAGGAATTATTTTTCTCATAAGCTCTGAACTTAAATTCATTTTTATTCTTATTGTAAAAATAAGCATAGATCCAGCTGAAATGACTACTAAAAAAATAGTGATCAGGTGTTTTAGTGGTAAGGAGCGGGATTTCGATATTCTGTTTAAAAGTTAAATTCAAGTGATAGTTTTGCTGTTTATCACTCAGTTGGAAAAATAAAGCTATCCAGATTTGGTACGCATGCATACATTTTGGATAACACATTAATTTTAAGTTTTTTGAAGATACACGATGACTTTCAATAGCTTTTTTTTTATAGACATATGCTGATGTCTCCCCATATTTATGCCAAGTGGCTGAAAAATAAAATATAATATTCACGTACTTTTTATAGGGGAGTCAAGGGTTACGCACCCTATATTGTGTTATTAAATTGTAAATTTCACTATATATAGTGTTTTTAATCTTTTTAGCGATAATTAAAACCCTATTGAATTATGTTTTTAGTAAATATTTAGAATGTTTAAGTTGGATTTACAAGGAATTGGATATGGAGATCAAAGAACTGAACAGGTAGAAGTCATTACTGATGTTTTATGTGATGTATGCAACCAATCAACGAAACTAGAGTTTGGAACTTTATCGGCGCATTGGGGCTATGGTTCCAAGCATGACGGGGAAAGATATGAATTGCAGTTATGTGAGAAATGTTTCTTTTATGCCTTGGCGACATTAAGAAAAGAGCGAGCAGATGAGTTTATGTTTGATGAAAATTTTGACCCTTCAACACTAGATGGGTTTGGGTTGAAGTGAACCTATCATCGCGACAGGTTCTAAGATTCCAGAAAATACTGATTCATATCCACGCTAGCAGCTTCATTTTTAATGGCGAGTAAGGGATTCAGGAAAAATATTTTTCTTTGCTTCGAGGTCACTGAGTTCGGAAAATGCTTGAATACCGCCTGCGGCTTTAATTCCATCTAAAGCAACGGATAGAGCTTCCTGATCTGACGGGAATGTTTCATCCCATACCGTAGAAGTACCATTTTGGTTTACCACTTCCAGTGTCCAATCACTACCGGGTAATCGATAAATTAGAACTTCAATTTGCTCATTATCCTTTTGTAAAATTTGAGACAAGGGAGAATCGATTAAATCATTTTCATCATAATCCAGAGTACTGTCATGATCAGACATCAGCGGCAGCCTTTATTGTATTTAACATCCGTCCATAGTAATGAGTGAATTTAATTTTGCCTAGAGGAATAAATGTTATGGGTACAAAGGTCGGCTAATTCTAAAAAATAATAGCCCCGACAATAAAACAAAATAATCCAAAAATTACCCAAATCCCGACATTCGATTTGGGTTGCTCGGTATCTGATGTATAGAACGGTTGTTGCTCCTGAATAGGATTCTCTTGGTTGCCAGCTCTGTTCTTATAGGTGTGGTGCTTGGAATAAGATAGGCCTGTGCCAGGAATACCAATGCTGGTTCGGGCGCCTTTTTTGCCAATATTTAAAGAAGCACCAGGTTTGCCAATGCTTGCACTGCTGATGCCTTTATGCGTCAGATTGATTTTTAATCCAGGTAATATTTTAATACTCTTGCGAAATCTGAAGCCCATTTTTTTTCCATTTAAAAGAACCAGTTTGGTTTCTATCTCAGTTGTCCGGATACAGTGAAATAAGAGTTTGATTCATTCATAGGACTGATCATTTGACTTATCTAGTGAAATATCAGTATGTTCTTTAACATAAGATATTGGCTTTTAGACAATGAATCAAACATCAAATTATTACAATCAACATGCTCAAGCATTTTTTGAAAATACCTATCAGGTTGAGATGGAAAGTCTTTACGCACCATTTCTAAGATATTTGCCAGAACAGGCATTGATCCTGGATTTGGGCTGTGGCTCGGGGCGGGACACTTTGGCATTTAAGAAAAAAGGCTATCAAGTTGAAGCAATTGATTATTCTGCCGAGCTGGTTGAAAAGGCGAGAGAGCTGACAGGTATCGAGGTACGTCAGCAAAGTTTTTATGAGCTGAATGAAGTAGCTAAGTATGATGGGATTTGGGCTTGTGCTTCTCTTTTGCACTGTGAAAGAGATCGCCTGACTGAAGTGCTGGCGCGCATATTTAAAGCATTAAAGCCAAATGGTGTGTGTTATATGTCTTTTAAATATGGCGATACAGACCGTGAGAAAGAAGGGCGCAGCTTTACTGACTTGAATGAGAAACAAGCTTACGACTTACTCAAACAAATAGATCAGGCTTTACTGTTACAGCAATGGATTACTGTAGATAAACGTCCAGACCGTACAGAAGAGTGGATCAACGTAATATGGAAAAAGCAATCACATGCTTTTGATTATTACCCACAGCGTTTATACAGTCGTGCCGAGTTAATGAAAGAGCCCTCTTTGATTCCTGCAGAACACGGGATTTATTTTTGGTGGTTCAAAACAAATCCACCGGGAATCCCAATAAAAAACTGTATAACGTATCAAGAATATACTTTGTTGTATGTTGGCATATCGCCTGACAAAAAGGCTAAACCAAATAGTAAATCAAATTTGAGAATACGGCTTAAAACACACTTTGCAGGTAACGCAGAAGGTTCAACGCTAAGACGAACATTGGGCATACTTCTGGCTGAGATGAGTGGGTATCCGCTTAGAAGAGTAGGGTCAGGTAATCGCATGACTTTCACGCATTCAGGTGAACAATGGCTGGATGCATGGCTTGAAGATAATGCATATGTGTCCTGGATAATTTGTGAAGAACCTTGGAATGTTGAGGAAAAGGTTTTTGAACAAACGATACTGCCACTCAATTTGAAAGGTAATCAGCACGAGTTTAAAGAAACCCTTTCAGCTATGCATAAAAAAGCCATTCAAAATGCGAAAATGATGGAAATCGCTACGGAAGCAGGATTACAAAGACAAGTGAAGCTTCAACATGTGGCAGGATGATCACTTTATAGAAAATAATAAACCTACACCCAACGAGCAGCTGAAATTCTTGAAGCATATTCAGCAGATATTGCAGTCAGGGACTTTTACTTCGACATATAAGTTTGCTTTGCTGATAAGTATCACGCGTCTGGCGATTGAACAGGGTCAAGATACCGGTGCTGCCTTGCATTTGGAATATCAGGATATTGCTGAAAAGTTTATTGACCTGTACTGGAAACAGTCACTGCCGTTTCAGTTTAACCAGTATGAGCCTTTTACTATTCATCAAAGCACTGGTAAGCAGGCAAAGATCATCAGTGAAATTCAGAATGCACAGCAACAATTCAAGACCTTGGCCGCGTTGAGAAAGGATGTACTTTACTGGAACAGGCTGAAGCGAACAGTGGCGACAACGGTAAAGCAAATGCCGGTGGTATATTTGCAGAATCTGAATGGTCAAACGGTAGAATTTCTCTATTGCCTTGAAGACTCCAAACAGTCCCTCAAGCTTTTACCCAAAGTGATGTATTGTTTGAGACAGTTTAGTGAAATTATTGAAGAGCTTTGCCAGAAGCGCTGGATTGATTTTGTTCGGCTAAACAAGCAGAACCTGGTTGTATTAGATGGGTTACCTGACCTAGATGAATTCATGTTTGCACCGAGTCGTAACCAACTAGGACAGGTCGCAGACTTTCTGATTGATTTGCAAGAATGCCAGTGTTTTTATTGCGGTAAAAGCCTAAAAAACTCCAAATATGCAGTGGATCATTTTATTCCATGGTCATTATATCCTGCCGATACCGGACATAATTTTGTCCTGGCGGATGAAAAGTGCAACTCACAAAAAAGTAATTATTTGGCGTCAGAACAATTTCTGCAACAGTGGCAGGAGCGGAACTATCTACATGATCAATCTATTGTTCGGGAAATTTCTCAATTAGGTTTTTTAACCGATCTGCAACGTTCGCATCGGGTTGCCGACTGGGCGTATAAGCAGGCAATAGAGAATGAATATTTAGTCTGGCTAGGTGGAAAAGATAAACATATATTAGGTGTTTAGTCCCATATCTGGAGTACTTTAATGTCTTTATTTTTCTGTAGTGAAGATTACTGGAGTAGGCTGCTATATAGTTTAGATTATGTCTCTATCTAGCGCCTGAATTGACAGATTACATCGCTTGACCACGACAATTCATGTCCTTGTCCACCTTTTTACTGCTGCATAATTTAGAATTTTAGGTAAAATCATTTTATTAATGATTTACTTATTTGGACTCCTATAACAATGACCCAAGTACAACTGCAACAATTACAAAAACAACTTTGGAATATTGCCAATACTTTGCGCGGTACCATGGGCGCCGATGAATTCCGTGATTACATTCTGGGTTTTATTTTCTTTAAATATTTATCAGAAAAGTCAGTGAACTTTGCCAATGAATTGCTCGATGGCGAAGACCTCATTCAAAAATTCATTGAAGAAAACATGCCGAAGATGATCAATGGGCAGAGCGTCCAAACGGCTTTTTCTGAATTCTGGGATGCTGAAAAAGAACAGGCCTATCAGCATCTTTGTAAAGAAGAAAACCTGAAACCAGAAGCCATGAAGCAGGTTCTGGAGCATTATGAGTTCACCAAACGCCTACCACGTAAAGAAGAGTTGAAGGACTTACCAAACTATAAGGTTAAGCTGTTTGAGCGGGAGAACGTGTTTAGCAATTTGCTGGTCAAGACACGCCAGTTGATTGAAAAGTTTTATGTGGGATTTTAATTGAGGTAAGGCTTTGTTGCACAAACCTAGCTTAGAAGGGGCGCATACCATTGCGTAGCAGGATCAAACCAAATGGCAATATTTCCGCGACTCATGAGTGCTCGGTTATATGCGGGCCAATTGGTTGTGCGGTAGATTTTGTGTGTAGGCTTCTTCATTTGAAAATTATATCGCTGAAAAACCCTTTACAGATAGGTTTGTGCAACAAAGCCACTTAATTTAAAAAAGAGATAAGTTAAAAAGAGCCGTCTAACAAGGCTCTTTTTTGCAAGCAGTATTAAGTAATCCTTTGATCTGCCCAGTAGCATGGAACAATGATCAGGCTATTTTCATGCAACCTTGACCATAATCGGACACCTAAATCCCGCTGCATATTTTGGACTGTGAAATTGGAAATCAGCAGGGTAGATTTCATATTGTCATAACGACTATATAAGACCTTATGCACCATCTCCAGGCGTTTTTCATGCCGGTCATGCAGGCCATATTCATCAATCACTAATAAATCAAAGCTGGAGAAATGGTCGATGACTTCCTTTTCAGAGCGTGAAGCATCTGACCAAGTGTCCATCATTTTTTGAGCAATTTCTGCACTGGTATAGTAGCGTGCAGATTTTGTACTGTTATGCAGAATGTTGCGAATAATTGATGCACTCAGATGGGTTTTACCTGTACCTGGTGTACCAATCATCAACATGTTCGGGTTGTGGTCAGAAATAATCTGCTGTGCAAAGGCCTGACATAGTTTGATGGTATTGTTTTGTGCAGGGCATGCAACTACATAATTCTTGAAGCCACGGTCCAGGTAGCGTTTATTGAGCCCTGAGTTTTTGATTTTCTGTTGTAGCAATCGCTGTTGCAACTCATCTGCATAGGCTGCATGTGAGTGATGGACGGTTTCTTTGGCACACAATTTACATAGCTTGTGACCAGCGATTTCCATCAGGGGTATATGATGGGTAGGGCAAAGTGTTTCCGTTGTTTCTGTGCGAAACTGGAGCGTTTTAAGCATGGTATTCATGATCACTCTCCTAAATCCATTTGGAATTTTCTAAAAAATCCTCATTTTTTTCTTCAAAATTTGAAGATGAAGATGAAGATGAAGATGAAGATGAAGATGAAGATGAAGGGCATGATTCAAGCATGGCTTGAGTAATACTCGGGCTCTTCTCAGGAGCTGCTTGAGCATTTACTTTTCGTTGCTTGGTTGATGCTTGAGCATTACTTGCGGATTTCCCCCAACGTGCTTGAGCTGCATTTTTAGCTTTATCAGATTTCATTTGCTGATTTTGCAATGCCTGGCTTTTTAGACTGGTTAAAAAATTTGAATGAATCTGCTCAGATTCGACTTCAAACAATTCCAGGGCTATCAGCGTATTCAACAAAGATTTAGCCTTGGTATGTTGCGATAATTTTGTGATGCTACATACAGTAGCTAGGTCATGAGGAATGGCACCATTTTTCCAGAAATCCATCATTAACAGCAGTGCTGCACCAATTTGTTCTGCCGTCATTCGTGCAAATTTTGCCTGTAGGTCGCCAATATAGAGTGGCATCCAAATTGAAATATCTTTATGCATGTGTTCACCTTTTTATAGGTATAGAGGGGCTAAGGTCACCGATTTGATGACCTTTTATGTTTGTTTTATTAGTGAGCTAGGCTCATTAACCGGAGACGGGCCTGTTGAGCCAAGTCATCGTAATGAGCTTGCCCATCATCCAGCATTCGCTGTAGCCAGAGTCTTAATGCTTGGTGATCATCGAAGCATTTATTGATTTCCAGCAAAAAGGCCAGATTGTGTAGTTTGGGAATGTGTAACTCGTGAATGAGTTCACGCGCGACCATATCTGCTTCTGGACTAACGACTACGCCGCCAAAGAAAGCTTTACTGTTCATGGGCAAGCTCCTCTGTATTCAGTCTCTCCAGCATGGCTTCAAAAGCGCTACCATCGCGACGTGTAACATTCGGAATATAGCGGCTATAGACCCGAAACAGCATTTCAGTGGTTGAATGTCCCAGCTGGCGTGCGATCCATTCCGGATTCTCGCCTGCCGACAACCAGAGTGTTGCTGCGGTATGGCGTGTTTGATAAGCACGACGGGGCTTTAGCCCTAAAAAGCGTAGTAGGGGATGCCAGACACGCTTGTTTACAAGGCGATAATCGAGAGGCCCACCATCACGATTGCAGAATACAAACTCTGATTTACCATTATTTAAGCTTTTCTGTTGCAGAAAGGCCTGATAAACCCGATCACTCATTTGGATGGTACGGTCAGAACCATAAGTTTTGGTTCCACCAAGCTCCCCATTTACTAACGCTTCTCTGACATGGATTTCACGACGTGGTAAGTCCACATTTTTCCATTGCAAGCCATCGATCTCACTGGTGCGCATACCTGTGAAAAATCTAACAGTATAATAAGGCTTGAAATCATCACGAACTGTGGCAAGGATTGCGTGTACTTCCTTTAATGAAAAAGGTGTTACTTCAATCTTTCCTTGCTTTAAGTTCTTGATATTCTTATAAGGGCTATCAAAGTCATATCGTTCAGCAGCACTATCGAGTATCATGCGCAGTGCTATCATAATCTGGTTGATTCTTGATGGTGAAAGACATTCTTGGTTTTTCCCGTGAGTCACTTTGGCGAGGGATGAACGGAATCCAAGAATGTCTGACTTTTTAATATTAATAACCGGAATTGTGCCAAAAAAAGGGATTAAGTATTTTTTGATCACAATTTGAATTTTTCCCTTGTAGCTTGTACGCCATTCTATTTCTTTATCAGTGAACCAAATTTCACAGAATTTTGAAAATAGAGGTGTTTTAGAGCTGATCTCATTTACTCTGTTTTCTGCATTTTTGATTTCTTTCAAACGAGAACTTTTTGGAAAGTATTTAGCATAGTCAAAAATACCCAATAAGATTTCTGCTTCCATTCGCTCAATCGCTTTTTCAAGCTTTTTGCGATTTTGAGCATTGTCTTCCAGAGCTGTTGTTTCACGACAACGGATGTTTAAGTATCGAAAATCGACACATAACTTACCGTATCTAGTACGGATGGCAGCCATAATAATGTTCTCCTTACTGAAGTTGTAGGCTGTGTAGCGAGCCTAAAGTGGTTTTGGTCATATCTTCTTCAATACGCTCCCATACATATAAAATTTTGCGTCCACCAAAAGGGCGGATGTAATGAATGCCTTCGATTAGAACACTGTCCTTCAACTGATTACGGATGGTACGTTCGTTGTAATGGATTCGTTCCGCTAGTTCTTTTGTAGTAATATAAGTAAGATTCATGTTTGTATCCTTTTATAAAGTATCACGATGGTGTTATTTAAGATCACAATGCAATAATAAATGCGTTTAACACATCATGCAAGTACTTTATTACACAATGGTGGTAATTAATGATAGTTTGTAACTTGCCTGTTCTTTTGGCGGAACGAAGAATGAAAGTAGCAGATGTAGCTCGGGCAACCGGGATGAGTAAGACAACTTTACATAAGCTTTATAATGGTCAATCAACTCGTGTTGATTTTGAAACATTAGAAAAATTGTGCGCATTGTTAAATGTAGACGTTGGTGATTTATTAAAGTTCAAGCCAGATGAATAAATTTGTTAATAAAAAAGTGCCATACAATTCAATAATTTTCTAATTAATCTATTGTTTTTATTAAGTATTATTGGTGACCAATTTTGGTCACCATTTTTATAAAGTAGTGAAAAAGACTTCAATAAAAGTCAGAATGAAGTATTTTAAGTTTTTTTAGAATTACTCAGCCGATGTTCACTAAAATTTATACAAAATCTTTAATATATTGATCTATATGTGATGGTTGCAGGGCACGTTTAGGTCACTTTTGGTCACGTAAGCCCACTCTTAACTGATCTAACTTAACTTTTTACTCGCGTTGAAGCTGATAGCTTTATAGACTGAAAGAAAAAATATTATTTAAAATCAATAATAAAAAAGCCCCCATCTTTCGATGAGGGCTTTTAGAATTTGGAGCGGGAAACGAGACTCGAACTCGCGACCCCAACCTTGGCAAG
>NZ_JACAIJ010000001.1:332711-504266 GCF_030325485.1 Acinetobacter sp. R933-2 | reverse complement strand
GTTATGCTCTACCAACTGAGCTATTCCCGCGGAGTCTATCCAATTTTTTAAATAAAAAACCGAATGAAAAAATTTTGGAGCGGGAAAGGAGACTCGAACTCCCGACCCCAACCTTGGCAAGGTTATGCTCTACCAACTGAGCTATTCCCGCGGAGTCTATCCAATTTTTTAAATAAAAAACCGAATGAAAAAATTTTGAGCGGGAAAGGAGACTCGAACTCCCGACCCCAACCTTGGCAAGGTTATGCTCTACCAACTGAGCTATTCCCGCATGGGGCTTATAATACATTAAGAAAAATCAGGGTCAACAATTTTTTATTATAAAACGTGCTGATTGCATAAAATTAACACAATTTTTTTATTTTTTAGTTTAGATATCAAATTTTTGCCATATATTTACGCTATTTTTAAAAGTTTGCAGCAGATATTTAAGGCTTTAAAACAGGTTCATAACAAAAAAATAATTATCCGCTATACTTAAAATTAAAGAAATTTGTAAAGGTCATGAAAATGAGTCTTGAAAAGCAATTGATTGAAAAATTAACAACGTTAGAAACTACTCATTTAGAGGTTATTAATGAGTCAGCAGGACATGGTGGATATTTTCCAGGTAAAGAATCTCATTTTAAAGTCATTATTGTGAGTGCTGCCTTTGAGGGCTTACGTTTGGTACAACGCCATCAAAAAGTATATGCCTTGGCAGCAGAATTATTAAATCCAGGAAAAATTCATGCACTCGCAATTCATGCTTATGTACCAAATGAATGGCAAGGACAAGCACCTGCAAGCCCTGAATGTGCACATGCACCTAAAGCATAAGGTAAATTATGGATATCCATTTGGTTGTTAAAATTGTACATATGTCGAGTGCAGCTTTAGCTATGCTGATATTTGTATTACGTGCATCCACTTTATTTATTGGTACGAAAAATCAACAACCTAATCCAAAAGGTCGTGTTGGTTTTGTGGCTATGCAGCATTTGTCTTATACCTTGTTGGTGGTGACGGGTGTTGCTTTATTGGTGATGAATAAATTCCAAGTACAACCTTGGTTTTACGCAAAAATTGTACTATTTTTAGTGTTATTGTCATCGCAGATTAAAGTGTATAAAAAAGATGATTCTATTTTATTGGCACAGCGTCGAGCAGGATTAATGATAGGTATCATCGCTTTTGTTGCGATTATTTCATTGATTATTATTAAGCCTGTTTTTGGTTGATTGTTAGACATTTATTTCCTACTTGTATGGAGTCTAGGTTAAACTGCATACAAGTCAAAAAAGAATGAATTTGAGGAAATTATGCTTACACGTGTGGTATTTAATCAAAAAGGTGGGGTGGGTAAGTCGAGTATTGCAGTAAATTTGGCTGCAATGAGTGCGCATTCAGGTCTAAAAACTTTAGTGATTGATTTAGATCCTCAAGCAAATTCGAGTCAATATTTATTAGGTGATGACGCAACGTATTCCGCAGATAAAACAGCACTTGAACCTAATATTGAAAGTTTTTTTAATGATGTTCTTGGAAATAATCAACAAAAAGGCTTACTGGGCAATGCAATTGGTTCAATTTTAAAATCAAAAAATAAAGGCTTTGATCAATATATCCATCGTTCGCCATTTCCAAACTTAGATGTATTGCCTGCAAGCCCGACGTTGGGTGGTTTAGAGCATGCTTTAGAAGCAAAACATAAAATTTATAAGCTACGTGACTCTTTACAGACGCTTGTTGGGCAATATGAGCGAATTTTTATTGATACACCGCCAGCATTTAACTTTTTTACCTTATCTGCGTTAATTGCGGCTGATCGTGTTCTGATTCCATTTGACTGCGATGTTTTTTCAAAACGTGCATTACAAACTTTGATTGAAAATGTCATCGAAACTCAAGATGATCACAATGATCGTTTGGAAATTGAAGGTATTGTCGTTAATCAATTTCAAGCGCAAGCAAAACTACCACGTGAAGTGGTACAACAGTTAAAAGATGAAAATTTACCTGTTTTAAATCATATGCTGCCACCTTCAGTTTTAATGAAAGAGTCACATCATAAAAATCTACCGCTTATCTATTTTGCAACAGATCATAAATTGACGCAGGCATATCAATCATTGTTCAATGAGATTGAGCAAAAATAAGATCGAGATATAGGATGAAACTGAGCTATTTAAATGCAGTGAAGTGGGCAACACTCATCATTGGTTTACCTGTTTTGACCGCTTGTGCAACGACTGTAAAACCAAGTTATGTATCGCCTACACAATATCAGGCAATGAATTGCGCACAGCTTAACTCTGAGTTTCAGCGTATTCAGCAGTATATTAATAATGGTGTACAGCCTGCTAAACGTACAGGAATGGGCGTAGGTGTTGGGCTTGGCGGTGGTTGGGGACGCGGCGGCTGGGGCTTTGGACCTTCTATTTCACTCAATATGGGACAGTCTTCGAATACAAAAAATTCTGAATTAGCAAATCTTTATGGTCAGCAAGATGCGATTTCACAAGCTGCACAGTTTAAAAATTGTCCTTATGTGCCAAAACGTCAAGAAGTGAAAAAGTAGTTTTTATGAGATTTTCAGTCTAGATACTGGAAATCTCAATTTATTTTTAACTAAATATTTCATTATTAATTTTATAAAAAATAAATACTTAGAATTTAAATTATTGAAAAATAACTTTAAAATTACATATGAAATGGTATTAAAAACTTGTCATATTTTCAGGTTTTCGTTTAAGGTGTGCGTCTGTTTCCTCGATTTATATTCGCTATATGATTGAAAATTGGCTGTTTATTGCTGCAATGTTAGCTGTACTTTTGATTCCAGGTCCAACCAATGCATTATTAGCAAATTCAGCATATCAACAAGGATTTGGCAAGACATTTACTTTGGTTCCTGCGGAGCTTTTAGGTTATTTATATGGCATTAGTATTTGGGCGTTATTGGTTCATCTGAGTTTACCCATTTGGCCAATGCTGATAGATCTTTTACATGTAGCAAGTGCTTTATACGTTTTTTGGCTCGCTTTCCATTTATGGAAAACATCACATTTAGAAAGCCATGGTTTATCACGTAAGGCATTAACACCATCGCAGCTCTTTATTTCAACTTTAAAAAACCCTAAAACGATCTTATTTGCCGCAGGTATTTTTCCTGTAGAAACATGGGACTCTTTTGCACATTACTTTTTAGTGATGGGGATTTTTAGTTTATGCCTCATTCCTTGTGCAGTATTTTGGATGTATTGGGGACGCAAGGTTTTAGCTGGAAATATGAAAGGCATTCGCGCTGACCAATGGTATAAAGGATCAGCGCTATTTTTAGTCTTATGTATGTTGCCTGTTGTGGTTCGTTTTTTTTAAGCTTTATCTTTGTTAAAAAATTTATGGCGAATATAACCAATAATACCCGGCAAAATACTTAAGATAATGATACCAAAGACTAAATGTGTAAAATTATCTTTGACTAATGGGTGTCTACCAAATAAATAACCCAATGTAATAAATGAACCCACCCAACATAATGCGCCAATCACATTATAAGTTAAAAAATACTTATAATTCATGCTTCCTGCACCTGCAACAAAAGGTGCAAAAGTTCGTGCAAAAGGAATGAAACGAGCAAAAATTATGGTTTTACCGCCATGTTTTTCAAAGAATTGTGAGGTTTTAACCAAATGCTCTTTGTTGATAAAGCGTGATTCAATTTCAAAGACACGAGGTCCAATATATTTACCGATATGATAATTTAAAGTGTCACCCAGCACGGCTGCAATAAAAAGTAAGATGACCAGCAATACAGGATCCATTGCACCTGTTGAAGCTGCTAAAGCACCTGCTGCAAAAAGTAAACTGTCGCCAGGCAGGAAGGGCATCACCACTAAACCTGTTTCGACAAAAATAATTAGGAATAAAATTCCATAAACCCAATAACCATAATTTGTTATAAATTCAAATAAATGTTGATCAACATGTAAAATAAAATCAATGAGATTCATGAGGTGAAAGCTAAGTCAAATTGTGCACAAATCCTAGCAGTGTGAGACGGGAAAGTCAGTATTAAAAAGTAAATAAATGCATTTATTATCGTTCTGTTTTTGATACGATGGGTTGAATAATGACATATTTATTCAAATTTAGTACGGCTCTAACATAGCATCATCTTCAATATGAAATAAAAAATTGGTGTTCTCATGTTTAATCCAAACGTTGTTGTAAAAAATGTAGTCAATCAAACATCAGCCGAAGCGTTACTTACACTCATTGCACGTGCGTTCATGGCATATATCTTTATTATGGCGGGCTGGGGGAAAATTACTGCGTATAGCGCAACCGTAGGTTATATGGAGTCTATGGGTGTTCCTGGCGCTATGTTACCTTTGACGATTTTGGTTGAATTTGGTGGTGGTTTAGCATTGTTATTGGGTTTTCAAGCGCGTTTTGCTGCGATGGGATTAGCTCTATTTAGTTTAATTACAGCTTTTATCTTTCATAGTGGTGCTGAAGATGCGATTCATTTGATGAAAAACTTTGCTATGGCGGGTGGTTTATTCTTCCTAATGTTACATGGTGCGGGAAAAATCAGTCTTGATCATCTGATTGAAAAATAAAGATTAATAGAGTGAGTTTAAAGCCAGAAATCAATCTGGCTTTTTTAGATTTTGATGTTTAAATGACAATATATTGATCAGTTGTATATCCAATGACCCAATGACCTAAATAGTAAAGTTCAGTGATTTTTTCCCAGTGTTGTCCTAGTCCATAATATTTTTCAATCAATGCTTGGCGAAAAGCAAAACACAATGCATTTTTTGCGGCATATTGAAAATCATACTGGTCATATTTAAATAATTGAGGATCAACGGTTCGAATAGATTGCATTAAGGCTTGAGTGATTTGTTTTCTTAAAATAATAATTAATTCAGGAGGTCTTTGAGTCATCGTATAAAAAGGGTCAGTTTCACTTAGACTTGTTGGAAGCCATTTGACTTGGTGATAGATATTTTTAAAGTCTGATTCTTGAGGATATATAAAAGCACTTTCAATATTTTTAATGAAAACAATAGATTGATCTGTAAAATTTGCATGCCCCATATTTTTAAAAAAATGGGTATTTTGAATTTTGAGTATTTCTTCTGTGATATGGAACATATTATTTTGAGCTGAAATTGAGATCGTTTATAGATGTGGAAAAAAGTTTAAAATCTTTAAACGCATTATAATTTAAAAATAAGTCATTTTACTTTTGAAAATTGTGTCAACTTGATGGAAGGGTGTGCGTCCTGCGCTGAAAAATGTTAGAATATGGCGCTTAAATCCATTTGCCTGCATAGTTGTATATCCATGACGACCAATACTCAAATTACTGAAGATCGTATCCTCATTCTGGATTTCGGTTCTCAATATAGCCAATTGATTGCACGCCGTGTTCGTGAAGCTGGTGTTTATTCTGAAATGTATGCGTTTGATATGTCAGAAGAAGACATTCGTGCATTTAACCCGAACGGGATCATTCTTTCAGGTGGTCCTGAAAGTGTGCATGAAGAAGGCAGTCCACGTGCGCCAGAAATCGTCTTTAATTTAGGCGTACCAGTATTGGGCATTTGCTATGGTTTACAAACCATGTCAGAGCAACTTGGCGGTAAAGTTGAGCCAGGTGATGTGCATGAGTTTGGCTATGCTGAAGTCAATATTCAGGTTCGTGACAAACTGATTGGTGATCTTGAAGATTCTAAAGACCAATTAAAAGTATGGATGAGCCACGGCGACAAAGTAACGCGCATTCCTGAAGGTTTCCAAGTCACAGCAAGCACGCCAAGCTGCCCATTTGCGATGGTGTCTGATGAAAGCCGTCGTTTCTATGGTATCCAGTTCCACCCTGAAGTCACGCACACTGCCAAAGGTGCCGAGATTTTATCGAACTTCGTTCATGGCATCTGTGGTTGTCGTAACCTGTGGAATTCTGAAAACATCATCGACTTACGTGTAGAACAATTACGCGCGCAAATTGGTGATCAAAAAGTATTATTAGGTCTTTCAGGTGGTGTGGATTCATCTGTTGTGGCTGCACTTTTACACCGTGCGATTGGCGATCAATTGACATGTGTATTTGTGGACAATGGTTTACTTCGTTTGAACGAAGGCGAGCAAGTGATGGACATGTTTGCGAAAAACATGGGCATCCGTGTGATCCGTGCCGACGCTGAAGAGCGTTTCTTAACTGCACTTGCAGGCGAAGTTGATCCTGAGAAAAAACGTAAAATCATCGGTCGTGAGTTCATTGAAGTATTTGCTGAAGAAGCACGTAAACTTGATGGCGTGAACTTCCTTGCTCAAGGTACGATTTACCCTGACGTGATCGAATCTGCTGCAACCAAAAATGGTAAAGCACACGTGATTAAATCACACCACAACGTGGGTGGTTTACCTGAAGATTTAGCATTTGAATTGGTTGAGCCAATCCGTGATTTGTTTAAAGATGAAGTACGTCGTTTAGGTACAACTTTAGGTTTACCACATGAAATGCTTTATCGTCACCCATTCCCAGGTCCAGGTTTGGGCGTGCGTATTTTGGGTGAAGTGAAAAAAGAATATGCTGATATTCTTCGTTTAGCTGATGACATCTTTATGCAAGAGCTTCGTGCAAGCGGTTGGTATGACAAAACTGCTCAGGCTTTCGCAGTATTCCAACCGGTTAAATCAGTTGGTGTAGTTGGTGATGGTCGTCGTTATGCATGGGTGATTGCGCTTCGTGCGGTTGAAACTGTTGACTTTATGACAGCTCGTTTTGCACACCTTCCTTATGATCTGGTTGATAAAATCTCGACTCGCATCATGAATGAAATTGCTGACGTTTCTCGTGTTGTTTATGACGTATCAAGCAAGCCACCAGCGACAATTGAATGGGAATAATTATTTAGCGATTAAATAATTTTTCAAATGGGTTAAGTCTTTGAACTTAGCCCATTTTTTATGAGCATTAAAAATATAACAAATCTAGAGTCTAAAAAATTATCTTAAATAGCAGATTTTGAGCAGAGCCCATCAACATTTGCCGATCTAAAAAATGCTCTATATCAAAATTGGTACCCTAAATTGTAGTGAAAGCGGTACTCGAAAAGAAACTGTATTGAGCAGACATTATCCAAGTAAAGAAAAATAGTTGATAGAAAAATTAAAATTCTTGTGATTTAGAATTTAATTTTGAGTTTAAAAACCGTAGTGTAAATATTTTTTAAATCATTGATTTTATTGTTTTAAGTTGGTTTTTATGAGCTTCAAATCATTGTGAAATATAGAAAAATATACGATTTTTTATTTTACAAAAATAGCCGTTCTAATCTGAATGAGATTGATCTGATGCTGGATCTGACCTGAAACATAAGAAATTAAGGATTGAATATTTTTTGTACTTGAGGGGTTGAGGAGTAAAACAAAAAATTTAAGCAAAAAAGAGTAGGTTTGATATTTATTTTCCAAATTTGGATGTTGGAATTTTATAAATATCTATCTATGTCAGTTACTTAAGAAATTATTCATGGAATGAATCAAATATGCAAATCAATAAGAATGAGTCATCAAATGAGCTCAGTGCCTCTTTAAAAACACGGCATCTCACTATGATGTCGCTTGCAGGTGTGATTGGTGCAGCGTTATTTGTGGGCTCTGGTAGCATTATTGCAGCAGCAGGACCCGCTGTGATTTTAGCTTATCTCGCTGGTGGCGCATTGGTTGTTTTTATTATGCGCATGCTGGGCGAAATGGCAGCAACATCTCCAGATACAGGCTCTTTTTCAACTTATGCAGAACGTGCGATTGGGCGTTGGGCAGGTTTTACGATCGGTTGGTTATATTGGTGGTTTTGGGTTTTATTGATGGCGTGGGAGGCGTATGTTGCAGGAATTATTTTGCATGATTGGTTTCCCTATATTAGTGTCAATGTATTTACATTGGCGATGACCATTGGTTTGATTTTTATCAACTTTATGCAAGTGAGTAAATATGGTGAAGTTGAGTTTTGGTTTGCTTTAATTAAAGTCATCGCTATTTTTGTATTTATTATTTTAGGTATTTTGGCGGTTGTGAAACTTTTACCTATGGCTGAAGTCAATGCAATCCATAATTTGACAGGGCATGGCGGTTTTATGCCCAATGGTATGGGACCCGTCATTGTTGCATTATTAGGAGTCATGTTTTCTTTTTTAGGTGCAGAAATCGTTACGATTGCAGCATCAGAGTCGAAAAATCCTGTTGAACAAACCAAGCGTGCCATCAAGTCCGTTGTTTGGCGAATTTGTCTTTTTTATATTGGCTCAATTTTTTTGATCGTGTGTATTGTGCCGTGGAATGATCCACTTTTAAGTCAAACAGGTTATGGCGCTTATCGACGTACATTTGAAATTTTAGGTGTACCTGGTGCGCAATGGGTGATGAATTTTGTGGTATTAACTTCAGTAAGTAGCTGTTTTGTATCAGGTCATTATACTGCTTCTCGGATGTTGTATTCATTGTCAAAACGGGGTGATGCTCCACAAATTTTCCAAAAAACACGTGCCAATGGAATGCCTATTTTTGCTGTATTTGCTTCTTGCGTTATGGCATTTGCCATTGCTTGTATGAACTTTTTCGATGCATTAAAACCTAGAGAAATTTTAGATATTTTAATGAATACAACAGGGATGATTGCCATGTTGGTTTATTTGGTCATCGCGATTTCCCAAGTCAAATTACGTTATAAAATGCAGCGTGAAGGGCAGGAAGTTAAACTGAAAATGTGGTTATTTCCATGGTTAAGTTATGTGGTGATTGTTTTTATTAGCCTGTCTTTGATCGCAATGACTTTTATTGAACAATATCGAATTTTGGTCTTATCAACAGGGGCAGCGGCTGCATTGGTGATGTTGATTGGTATTATTGTTCAGGTACGTGCGGCGAAAAATAAGCATGTGGCAGTTCCTCAGTTGAAACGTAGATTTAATTAATATTCTCGTTTTTTTAGTTAAAAGACTTCTTTTTCACTGTAATAAAAGAAGTCTTTTTTACTTTAATTTTCAGGCAATATGGCGTGTTCTTTTAAGCATTGTCTGAGCACACTAAATGCCATCAGCATTTCTTTTTCAGCAACACAAGCAAACCCTAAGAGTAATCCACGAGTCGCATTTTGATTTTGTATAAAATATTGAGAAAGAGGGCGTACTTTTACACCGCGTGTCAACGCAATTTGACCAATAGCAACATCGTCTGCATGATCAGGTAGTTTTAACACCAGATGTAAACCTGCTTCATGGCTATATTCATGTACAAAGTTTGAACCTAAATAACGTTCAATTAACTCGATTAAAAATGCACGTCGCTTGGTATAGAGGAGTCGCATACGTCGAATATGTGCAGCATAGTGTCCCATTTGAATAAACTCAGCTAATGCTTGTTGGGTGAGCATATGTCCCCCCCGATATAGCTCAGCAGAAATGGTTTTTAGACCTGAAACGAGGCTTTTGGGTACGACCATATAACCGACACGTAATGCAGGATAAATAGTTTTACTGAATGTTCCCATATAAATCACAGGTGTATTTTCTTCTAAACCTTGTAATGAGGGAAAGGGTTGACCTTCAAAACGAAACTCACTGTCATAGTCATCTTCGATGATCCAGCTGCGATGTACACGCGCTAAATCTAACAATTGGCGACGCCGTGACAAACTTAAATGTGAACCTAAAGGATATTGATGCGATGGTGTGACAAAAATGAGTTTGGGTACAGGGGCTGTAGGGTCAGGAATAATACCTTCATGATCTACTGCCATTGGGTGAATATTTAAACCATTCATGGTTAATATATTTCGTGCTCCCCAATATCCCGGGTCTTCAACCCAAACATGATCATCAACATCGCATAAGACTCTAGAAATAAAATCAACGGCTTGATGAATACCTTCTGTAATTAAAATCTGATCGGTATCGCATTTGACTGAGCGAGCAACACGTAAATATTCAGCCAGTGCTTGTTTTAACTCTAAGCAACCCCCTTCATTGGTATAAATTAAGTTGTTAACACTTGGTTGTCGATTGAGTCGTAGTAATATTTTACTAAATTCAGCATGAGGAAATTCAGTGACATCGGGTACACCTGGTACAAATGCTCCCCATTGATTTGGCGATGCAGCGGCATTTTCAAAAAAATTCATGCCACGTTTAGATAAGTTTTTTAATTCATAAGAATTCTGAGCTTTGATTGAACTTTCATTACTTGAAACATTTAGATAAGTTTCAGGTAATTTTTCACTCACCCACGTACCACTACCTGTAAATGCTTCAACATATCCTTGCGCTTGTAATTGCTCATAAGCATTTAAAATAGTATTGCGAGATACATTAAGCTCATGTGCCAAATCACGAGATGCTGGTAGTCGGGTTTTGGGAGGCAGTACATCTTCGATCATGGCATCACGTAAACAACGAAAAACACGTTGATATAATGCGCCCTCAGTTTGTTGTTGTAGGCGTTGTAAAAGATGATCACCTAATAAACTACGCAAACAGTTTCTCCAATTGATAAAAATCCTTTTATTTTCATGATTTAGCATACAGCATTTGTTATTTATAAAGATCAAGACTTTGGTAATTTTTAGAGGATCTGTCTAAATATCAACAAGAAAATAAGGAGATGCTTGAGGATTTTATAGGGAAATTTCAAACATCTCATGATGACTTTAGGGGGTTAAAATGAAACCATTTTCCCTGGGTTGATCATTGCTCCTAATCCAAAAGCACTTTTTGCAATTGGAATAACCAAAGGTGCTAAGCTACGTCCCAATAAGATATTTTGATGATGGATTTTTGCTAACATTTCAAAATCAGCACTTTGTCCTATAAAATCATCTGCGATGGCTTTACCGATTCGAACGGTTTGTGCAACGCCATGTCCGCTCCAACCATGTACTGCATATATAGGAAATTTATTGTGAAATTTACGGCTATCAACAGCACCATTCACAGTTAAATCAGTTGTTCCACTCCAAACAAAATCCATTTCCAAATTTTTAATTTGTGGAAAAACTGTATGAATGCGTTGTTTCAGATAACTTAATGTTTTTTCTGCACCCCAGCATGTACCTGTACCTTGCCCACCGAACAATAAACGATTTTCTGTAACAGGACGATAGTAGTCAATCTGAAACTGCGTGTCATACACAGGATGTTCAAAAGGGAGTAACGCTTTTATATCAAGTTCTAAAGGTGCAGTTGTACTGACATAAGTATAAAATGGAATCGTGGTTTGTTTATGTTCAGGTAAAAGTTTGAATGAGGCATGATGAACTGCGAGCACTACAGATTTTTTAGCTTTTACGATTGCTTGTGCTGTTTTGATGTAAATTCCATCTGATTTTTCTTCAATTTCAAGGACTTCAGTTTGCTCATAGACGTTGCCACCATTTTGGCAAAAGCTATAGATTAAGCCTCGATTTAAAGCTAAAGGGTGAATTTGTCCTCCTAAATTATCTAATAAGCCTCCAGTATAATAATCTGACTTAATATAATCCTGTAATTCATGTTGACCAATAATCTGTGTATGGTCTTCACCTAAATATTTTCGTGCATCTGAACCTTGTGTTAATGCAACCAAATGACCTTCATGTACTGCTGCTGTGATATGACCATTTTTACGTTTTAAATCAAGTTCATATTTTTGTGAAATATCATCTATTAAACGCATTGCTTCTGTAGATGTAAAATGCCACAATTTTTTAGCATCTTCATATCCTAAGCGCTCAGCCATTTCTGCTGCTTCCCAACGAGCAAGTCCTGGTGTCAGTTGCCCACCATTGCGACCAGATGCCGCAGCACCAATACGATTTTTTTCTAAAACCACAGTATCGACGCCTTGTTCAGCCAAATGTAATGCGGTTGAAGACCCGAGTAAACCTGCACCAATCACTACAACATCACATTCAATATCTGCTGTTAATGGTTCAAATGTATGCCAGTCTTCAAGTGAACTTTCATAATAATTTGCAGGGTTTGAGCCAATTTTTTCATGAGCTTGTTTATGTTTGGGGTTAATCCAACTCCATTCTTTACCCATTTGTGTAGCGGCACTGTCTTTAAATTTTACATCTTTTAAATGCTGCGGCTTTGCAATGTGCTGAGATTTTATAAGTGTGTTCATGTGGGCTTTCCTTAACATAAATTAATAGGCGCTGCTTATAGCAATATTTTGTTTTTTCAGTAATTTATAGACAAATAGCAAAATGCCAATCGCTAACCAGAAACAACCAAAAGTCAGTGAAGATGAATCAAGATTGATCCATAAACAAAGAATACAAATGACAGAGAGAAGAGGTAAAAACAGATTAAGAAACTTATTTCTAAATCCATCACGTTGCTTATCACGAATATAAAATTTGACAAATACTGAGAAATTTACCGCAGTAAAAGCAACTAATGCACCAAAACTAATCAGGCTAATCACTTGAGCCAAATCTAAAAACATCGCAGAGAGTGAGATCAGCCCTACAAATAAAACGGAGAAAAAAGGTGTGCCTAATGATGCATGCATTGAACCAAAATATTTTTTTGGGAAAATATTATCTCGTCCCATGATATGGAGTAAACGTGATGCACTGGCATGCGAGGCAAGCCCAGAAGCAACAGTATTCATGATTTGACCACATAAAAATATGGACTGAAATAATGCCCCACCCACATACAACACGATTTCTGGTAATGCTTCATCAGGATTTTTAAACTGGATATTGCTCGGAAAATACAGTTGAATAAACCATGAGGCAGTAAAGAAGATTGCTCCGCCTGTTAGTGTGGTTAAAATCACAGCACGTGGAATGGTTTTAGTTGGATTTTTAGTTTCATTTGATAATGTCGTAACTGCATCAAAACCTAAAAATGAAAAACATAAAACTGAAGCACCTGCGATCAAGGGTAAAATGTTCTGCTGTCCATGCCAAAGCGGTGTTAACGTTAAAATATGTTGGTAACTTTGCTGTGAACTGATGCCTTGTATGACCAGATATACAAAAACAACCATTAAAATAATAGGTGCAAAAACAAAGACTAAACTAAGGTTTGCAAGGATTTTGATTCTAAAACAATTAACTAATGTAACTAAACCTGCCGAGACCATTACCCAAGCCCAATAAGGTACACTGGGAATGAGAGCCGTGAGGTAAATTGCAGCCAATAACACATTGATTAAGGGTAAAAGTAAATAATCGAGTAGTGAGCACCAACCAACAAAAAAGCCACTTTTAGGACCTAAACTTTCGCTTGTATAACTATATGCTGAACCTGATTTTTCAGAGTTGCGGCTAAAACGTGCATAGCTCCATGCCGTAAGTAGCATTGCACTTAATGCCAATAAATATGCGAGTGGTACATGACCATTGGTGATTCCTGAAACAATACCAAATGTGTCAAAAACAGTCATTGGCGTCATGTAGGCAATCCCAATGATCGTGACTTGCCACAATGACAATTTTTTGCCCGAAGTTTCAATATTTTCCATGCGATTTCAACCTTGAATTTTTGTTTTTACTTCCTGTCCTAGAAAGTTTGCTTAAATTTGGGCTGCACGAAGCCCTTGCTCGATTTTTAAGAAAATTAAACGAGCGTTGTTGGTGGTCTAATATTGCGAGTTTTTAAATTTTAAATATGTTGAATACACATTTAAATTTAGTTATACCAAAACCAATTGGAGTGAGGCACTGGGGCGAGTGTTCACTTGTACAGTTTGATTTTTGAGTAAAGTTCCAATACGAATACTGACATCATTAGAGCTAATCACACGAGCACTATTATTGATAATGACCGCTTTTTGTTTGATATTTTTGAGTTTTGGCATCAAAATTTTCTCTAATGCAGACACTAAAACATCAGTTGCAATCACGCCAATAAATTGCTCATTTAACATGACAGGATGTGCAATGGTGATGGTATAAGCACCGTTACAGATATAATCTACATAAGGTCCATAGAAACAAGGTTGATTGTTACGGGCAGGTTGTTGAAACCATTCAAATGAGCGGAAATCTAAAAAACGCTGCGCATTTTGATAATTTTCAAGCTGTGCTTGTTGCAGTTTTCCTTCTTTTTTATACCACCATTCAAGTGTCCAATAGTCTTGTTCTTCCAGTGTTTCAGGGCTATAACTTGCAAATCCCATGCCTTGACTATAGCTGCTGTTATAGAGCGCCATTTTGATTTCCTGTTGCAAAGCAGTACGTTCTGCAACTGAAAGTTTGATTCCTTTATTTCGTTCAAATTGATGCTGTGCACAAATTTGACTGGCTTGTTTTGCCAAACGTTCAGCCGTTGATGTAGTTTCATCAATGACTTGTTTCAGTAGCTCCTGAAGCTCTTTGACATATAGATTTTGGGTCATTCCTGTAACTCCTAAATTCCATATTGATTTCAATGCTTTATTTTAGTTTATCTGTTTTTTGTTTTATTGAATTGATAACTTATAGCGAAGCATTTGATCGGTTAGCATGGAAATAATTTTTCTTGCTTGGGTTAACGCATCATCTTCATTGGCTTGGATAAATGAAGATAAGAGTTGTTGATATTGCTCTATCATTTTGAAATGAAAACCATCATCTTGATAAAGTACAGCAATGAGCGGTGCCCATTCTGCTTGAATCATGAGTTCTTGATTGGCAAGACGTGCAGATTGAGCAAAGGATGTGATGGTCAATAAACAACGTAAATCGTATTGGGCACGTGTATCAGGCTCAGTTGCTTGGGCAAATTGTTCAATTAATTCTTGGATTTTACTGAGTTCATATTGTGTTGTGCGCTGTGCGGCTAAATACACGCTATGGCTAAAATTAGCACTATGAAATTCACCCAAATCTGCGAGAAATTCACTGGATGCTTGGCGTAGTGGATGCTGATTTAACAGTAAATCTGGTGGTAGTTCACAGACAAAACTGCCACCATTACGACCACGGCGTGTGTCAATCAAACCTTTTACACGTAAAGTATTTAAGGCTTCACGTACAGTAATTGGAGAAACACCCATTAAGCGCGCTAAATCAGCTTCATTTGGAAGTTGTTCATTACTTTTGAGCAATCCAGAGATAATTGCATTTTCCAAGCGCTCAACAACTTGTTCAGAACGAGTTGCCTGACCGATGGGTGCAAAAATTATCGTATATGCTGACATAGCCGTTTCTCTAAAAAGCTAGATCTTTGACCTAGCTCATACAAACAAATAAAGGGTTTAAAATACGCCATAAGAATGAACAGCATGCTCATCTTCAGGTACAGCAGGAATTGCATCCCAAAGTTCTACAATTTTACCATTTTCAACACGCCAAAGTTCAAAATATGCATGTCGACTGCCAGAAATACTGCCTTCAGAATGGGTGAGAACAAACTGTCCATCGGCAATTGTGCGATGAATTTTTGAGTATACTAAACCCTGACCTTCATTGCGGATTTTGTTTAAAAAATCGATGACAGCTTCGATGCCATCACCAATATCGGGGCTGTGTTGTAAAAAATGGTTGCCTTGGGCATAGTCTTTGAAACCGTTATAATCCCCACCAATTAAGGTCTTTTTAAAGAAAGATGTGACGATTTCACGGTTTTCTTCATTATTTTCACTCGGGAAAATTTGAGTCTCGCCATCTAATTGCGTGCGTCCACTGACGTTTGGTGATGCTTCAGAAACCAAACCATCCCAATGTTCCACGATTTTACCATTATCTACACGATAAATGTCAAAGCCAACCAAAGGCTGTTCATCAAGTCCTTGAAAGCGCCCATGAATGGCAACCAAATCACCATCAGCAAGAATACGAACAGCTTCATGTTTCATTTCTGGACGGTCTTCTACCAGTTGGCGTAAACCTGAAATTCCATCTGCAACCAGTGGCGAGTGTTCAATAAAATCTTCTGAAAAATAACGATCTAATGCACTGATATCATGCAAAGTAAATAATTCATGATGTGCTTTGCTGACTAAGTCTTTGATTTCCTGTTTATTCATTTTGTCATCCATTTCTTAAAATTGCTTTTTAAAAAAGCCACAGGTTTTACTGTTGTTATGGTAATGATCATATTGGAGTGTTGATCATTGGTAAAACCTGTGGCTTAAACCTGAGTCAATCAATGTATTAATCATTTGAACTCATGACATGTTTCACGCGGGTATATTCTTCAAAACCATAACCTGACAAATCTTTGCCATAGCCCGATTTTTTGAAGCCGCCATGTGGCATTTCTGCGGTTAATGGAATGTGGGTATTGATCCAAACTGTACCAAAATCAAGCTCACGAGAAAGACGAGTTGCACGGGCATGGTCTTTAGTCCAAACACTTGATGCTAAGCCATATTCCACATCGTTGGCTTTATCAATTGCATCGGCTTCATCCACAAATTTTTGTACAGTAATCACTGGTCCAAAGATTTCATTTTGAATGGCTTCATCATGTTGCTGCAAACCTGTGATCACTGTTGGTTCAAAATAGAAACCTTGACGGTCTGCTTGTTTACCACCCGTTTCAACTTTTGCGTGTGCAGGTAGATTTGCAATAAATGCTTTAACATTTTGCAGTTGATTGGTATTGTTCAATGGACCATATAATGCATCTTGATCATCTGGGTCACCAAAGCGTGTATTTTTTGCTGCTTCAACTAATTTGCTGACAAATTCATCATAAATTGTTTCAGCAACAATGACGCGTGTTGCTGCTGTACAGTCTTGACCAGCATTGAAATAGCCTGTCATTGCAATCATTTCAACCGCTTTTTCTAGATCTGCATCTTCAAAAACTAAAACAGGTGCTTTACCGCCAAGTTCTAAATGTGCTTTTGCCAAATTAGCTGCGGCTGACGCTGCTACTTGTAAACCTGCACGTACTGAACCTGTGATTGAAACCAAAGCAGGGGTCTTGTGTGATACGACTTTTGAGCCAACTTGTGCTTGTCCTAAGACCACATTAAATGCCCCTTTCGGGAAAAATGGTGCTGCAATTTCTGCAAGTAATAATGTGCTTTCAGGTGTCGTATCACTTGGTTTGAGTACAACTGTATTGCCTGCGGCTAAAGCAGGTGCAATTTTCCAGACTGCCATCATAAGTGGATAGTTCCATGGTGTAACTTGACCAACCACACCCACAGGTTCACGACGGATACTAGAGGTTAAACCTTCAAGATATTCACCTGAAGCAGTACCTTCAAGTAAACGAGCAGCACCTGCAAAAAAACGAACTTGATCTGCTGATGCGCCAACTTCTTCAGAAGCAATCAGGTGTTTGAGTTGCCCTGTGTTACGGCTCTGTGCTTCGATCAAGCGTTCTGCATTTGCCTCAATGGCATCAGCCAAAGCTAATAATGCTTTTTGACGTGCTGATGGTGTACTGCGTCCCCAAATTTTTGCAGCATCTTTTGCAGCTGCATAGGCAGCATCCACTTCTGCATCAGTTGCATTAGGTGATTGAGCATAGACTTGCCCTGTTACTGGGCTGACCAAGTCAAAGTATTCTGTGCATTGTGCGGTGATGTATTCACCATTGATAAAGTGTTTAAGTTGATTGTTTGACATTTTTTATTCCTTGTCCTTGGTTTTAAACTATTACATATAACACTATATGTATTATGTTTTATTTCAACTGTCAAATAGCAAAAAATAAAAGTGTGAAAGTGTTGGTAAATGCTCAAAAACACAAAAACTATTCAAAACATATATAAGTATATGATTTATAAAATTATTGATTTAATTATAAAAATTAGACTAAAGTCGTAGATGGTTTTAAGAAAATATTTTTGAGGTGAAATTTTGGTGATTCATCAGGAATAAAATTGGTACCTGATTGATATATAAAATTGGCTCTCGTTTCATGCAAAAATTCAAGCCACATTAGATTTATCAAGTGCACTGTGAAAACTTTCAAATCGTGAAGTATGAACAGTACACACCATGAATATAATGATTGAGGTAAACGATATGGCTCAGCAAGATTCTACAATGAATGCCCGTAAATTAGCAGCAACTCCGCGTGGTGTTGGAGTGATGTGTCAATGGTTTGTTGAGCGTGCTGAAAATGCGACCTTATGGGACACTCAAGGCAATGAATATATTGATTTTGCAGGTGGTATTGCTGTTTTAAATACAGGACATCGCCATCCAAAAATTATTGCGGCAGTCACTGAACAATTAGGCAAATTTACGCATACTGCATACCAAGTTGTACCGTATGAAAGTTATGTTTCTTTGGTTGAACGTATTATTGAACGTGCACCAGTTACAAGTCCAGCAAAGGCTGCATTATTTACTACAGGTGCAGAAGCTGTTGAAAATGCAGTTAAAATTGCACGTGCAGCAACTAAGCGTCATGGCGTAATCACTTTTGGTGGTGCATTCCATGGTCGTACTTTTATGACTATGGCAATGACAGGTAAAACTGCACCTTATAAGCGTGATTTTGGGGTAATGCCTTCAGGCGTATTTCATGCACGTTATCCTGTTGCAGTGAATGGCATCAGTGTAGATGATGCGATTGAAAGTTTAGAAGATATTTTCAGTACAGATATTGCTGCACATGATGTTGCTGCGATTGTACTTGAGCCTGTTCAAGGCGAAGGTGGTTTCAATGTTGCACCACAAGAACTGATGATTCGTTTGCGTCAAATCTGTGATCAACATGGTATTTTACTGATCGCAGATGAAGTTCAAACAGGTTTTGCACGTACAGGGAAACTATTTGCAATGGAACATTATCCAGACGTCAAAGCTGATTTGATTACGATGGCAAAAAGTTTAGGCGGTGGTTTCCCTATTTCTGGTGTCGTAGGACGTGCTGATCTTATGGATGCACCAAATCCAGGTGGACTAGGTGGTACTTATGCGGGTAATCCTTTGGCAGTTGCCGCTGCACATGCTGTCATTGATGTGATTGAAGAAGAAAAATTATGTGATCGTGCCAATAAACTTGGTGCGCAGTTAATTAATGTACTTGAAGACTTGCGTGATACGCATAGTTTTATACGTGATATTCGTGGTTTAGGTTCAATGATTGCGATTGAGCTAAATACGGCTGAGCAAGTCAAAGTGGTACAAGACTATGCGATGAGCAAAAAACTGGTTTTATTGTCTTGTGGTAAAAAAGCCAATGTGATTCGTTTCTTATATCCTTTAACAATTCCAGATGCACAGTTCCAAAATGCTTTGGAGATTATTAAGGAAGGCTTTGCTGCGATTGCGACGAAGAAAGAGGATATGCCTGCATGATTGATCAAAAATATCATTATTTATTAAACCATGCTGATATTGCATTTGAAGCGCCGACTTCAGGTGCATATATCGAAGTAAAAGATGCTGCCAATGGCACATCTTTAGCTTGGGTCAAGCAGCATGATCGTGCTTCTGTTGAGCATTTTATTTTGCGTTCTGAGCAAGCGCAGGCTGCATTTAAAAAATTCACAGCCTTACAACGTGCTGATATTTTGATGGCGTGGTATCGCTTGATGTTAGATCATCAAGAAGATCTAGCACAGATTTTAACTGCAGAGCAGGGAAAACCACTCGCAGAAGCGCGTGGTGAAATTGGGTCGGCAGCTTCATTTATTCGTTGGTTTGCAGAGCAAGCGCGCCGTATAGATGGAGATATTTTACCATCACCACAAGCACAGCAGCGTTTATTGGTGATCAAACAGCCCATTGGTGTGACGGCTGCGATTACACCATGGAATTTTCCTGCGGCAATGATTACACGTAAAATCGCACCTGCAATTGCAGCAGGTTGTTCAATGCTCATCAAACCTGCGGAACAAACACCACTAAGTGCCTATGCTTTACAAGTCTTGGCAATACAGGCAGGTTTACCATCCGATGTGATGATCACATTGAGTGGTGACTCAGTCGCAGTCGGTAAAACACTGTGTGAAAGTGATATTGTTCGTAAACTTACGTTTACAGGGTCAACAGAAGTTGGGCGTATTTTGGCGGAACAATGTGCGCCAACTATTAAAAAACTGTCTCTAGAACTGGGTGGAAATGCACCTGTCATTGTGTTTGATGATGCCAATATTGAACAAGCAGTAAAAGGGATTTTGGCAAGTAAGTTCCGTAATAGTGGGCAAACCTGTGTCTGCGCTAATCGTGTCTATATTCAAGAGGGTATTTATGATGCTGTTGCACAACGTGTAATAGAAGAAGTAAATAAACTGAAAGTCGGCGATGGTCGAATCGAGGGGACGACGCAAGGTCCATTGGTTGATGAGGCTGCAGTTGCCAAAGTTGAGTCACACATTCAAGACGCACTAGCAAAAGGGGCGACGCTTGCCACAGGCGGTAAGCGCTTAAGTGAAAGTAATACGTTCTTTGAACCCACAGTTTTAACGGGTGTCACACAAGAGATGCGTGTTGCACGTGAAGAAACTTTTGGACCCTTAGCACCATTATTTTCGTTTAAAACAGAACAAGATGCTGTGCAAATGGCAAATGATACCGAATTTGGCTTGGCTGCTTATTTATTTACACAAAATGCATCACGTCAATGGCGAGTGGGTGAAGCACTAGAGTATGGCATGGTGGGAGTCAACACAGGAATGATTTCTATAGAAGTAGCTCCTTTTGGTGGGATTAAACAGTCAGGTTTGGGGCGTGAAGGTTCTAAATACGGCATTGATGATTATCTAGAAATGAAATATTTATGTGTTGATTTGTCTGAGTAAGCCAACATCATTTATGACAAATTAAACCCAATAAGTGTGATATTGCTTATTGGGTATTTTTATATTTTATTGGGAGGATTTAAAATATTTTCAGCAGACGTTTGTTGTAAATCGCATTCTTTACACTGCAACATCATGCCGATCTTTTCATTACGTCCTTGTTCAGTCATCACCCATGGACGATTTTGCCAAGGTGGCGTATGACGAACATGTTGCGTATGACCGCAAGCAAGATCAGCCACCCAATGACCTTCATGGTCAATATGAAAAGCAATCATGGCTTGTTGCATGATATTCCTCAAAACATTCAGCACAATATCAGTTAAAGGTTTACCAAAAATCAGGGAAATGCAAGAAAAATCTCCGCTATACTAAAACCATTAAACATTGAAAAAGAGCAGCAATATGCGTGTACTTGTAGTGATGGACCCGATTGAAAATGTAAATCTCAAAAAAGATTCAACCATGGCAATGTTATGGGCAGCATCACGACGTGGGCATGAACTCGGCTATGCATTACAGCAAGATTTATATATTGATCAAGGTAAAGCGTTTGGCTTAATTCATCCTTTAACAGTATTTGAAGATTACAACCACTATTACGAATTGGGTGAAAAACAAAAGCAATCTTTGGCTGATTATGATGTGATTTTGATGCGTAAAGATCCACCATTTGATATGAACTTTGTTTATACCACTTATATTTTAGAACAAGCAGAGCGTGAAGGTGCATGGATTATTAATAAGCCACAAAGCCTACGTGACTGTAACGAGAAACTATTTGCAACTCAGTTCCCTGAGCTACAAGTGCCAACTTTAGTGACATCACAACAAAGTTTGATTCGTGAATTCTTAAAAGAACATGGTGATGTGATTGTTAAACCTTTAGATGGAATGGGTGGAATGGGTATTTTTCGTTTATACCAAGATGGGGTAAATATTGGTTCAACCATTGAAATTTTAACAAATAACGGTACACAACCGATCATGGCTCAGCGCTATATTCCTGAAATTGTTGACGGTGATAAACGTATTCTCATGATCAATGGCGAAGCTGTTCCATATTGCTTGGCACGTATTCCACAAAATGGAGAAGTGCGTGGTAACTTGGCAGCAGGTGGTTTAGGTGAAGCTCGACCATTGACTGAAAATGACAAAGCGATTGCAGCAAAAGTGGGTCCATTTTTAAAAGAAAAAGGCTTAGTTTTTGTTGGTTTAGATGTGATTGGTAACTATGTCACTGAAATTAATGTCACCAGCCCAACGTGTATTCGAGAAATTGATACACAATTTGGCACCTCAATTGCTGATGACTTATTTGCTGTCCTAGAAGCAGGACGTTAATCGTTTTAAGTCGATTTGAAAACACCAGCATCAAGCTGGTGTTTTTTTAATATGTCTAAAATTTTTAAATGACATTTATTGTATTTTTAAGGGGTGCGCTTTAAATAACTGCCAAACTGCACCTATGCCAAGTAAAGATAAAGCTGTGGTAATCCAGACAATATTGCTCCAATTATGTGTATATGAAACGAGCATTCCACTCAGAGGTGGCAATATAAATTGTCCAAAAGCTGAGATTTGTAATACTAAACCGACACTTGCTGCAATTGCATTCGGATGAGGTGCGTAATTTAAAGTAATCGCAAAAACGGTTGCAGGAATCAGCCCGCCTACAGCAGAAAAAATAATGACACTTAAATATTGAATTGGAAATGGTAAATATTGATTGAATACGAACATAACGAAACACATCGTACACATGGTCAAAAAACCTGTAATGATGAGTTTTTTGGCAGTAATACCATGATGCAAAAGTCCACCTGCAGCCAATGTTCCTGCAATATTAGAAATTGAAACAATAGCGGTTAATATCCCTGCAACTTGAAAATCAATTTTTGCATTGAGATAAATACTCGGTAAAAAACCAATGACGGTCAGCCATTGACTGGTATAAGCAGCAAAAATGATGGCTAAACAGACAACAGGTGCGTGACGCAGTGTCATTTTAACAACACTTAAAAAGGATAATGATGAGGTCTGTGTTGAATGTGTACGTGGAAGATGAAGTAAAACTTGCACAATTGCGGCAAAGCCTAAACAGAGCAGTCCTAAACCAAACCAAATATGTTGCCAAGAAAAGTACTGTAATAATAACGGAATGCTGAGCATGGCAATCCCTACACCGAGTCCCATATAAGACCCCCAGATGCCCATTTTGACATTCATTTTTTGTGGATCACAGATTCTTTTTAAAATTGCAGGGGCAGTGAGGGTAATCAATAAAAAGCCAATTCCTTCAAAAAATCTAAAGAAAAATAAACTGAATAATGAACTAATAAAAACACCGCTTAAACTTGCACAACCTAAAATCACTAAACCTGCAATAAAACACTGTTTAAGTCCAACTTTCTCACTAAAACTTCCTAAACATAACGCAAATAACATACCTGCCGCTTGTACTAAAGACAAAGCGAGTCCTGCTTGTGCAAGATTTAGATCGAGTTGTTTTTGTAAAATAGGGATAATCGGGGAGAGTTTACCAACATGAACCGCAGCCAAATATCCTGCTGCAATAATCCAAAGATCATGTCGTGAAGTATGTTGTGTCACGATGTCTATTCTTCCATGAATAATTTTTAAGTAAAATTTGAGTATAAAGAGAATAAAATATATTTCTATAAAAACAATTTTAAGTTTATAGATAAATTTTTCATATAAAGAGAAAGATACGATAAATACTTAAGGCATACAGGAATCTCTATTTAAAATATATAAATTGTACAAAAATAAGTATTTTCTGATAGATTAATAACAAAACTAGTTTAAACTTTCAAATCAGTAGAAAAAAACAATGAAGTGTCAGGCGAAAAAAAGTAAATAAACTTTTCCCTCTCATGGTTTGTGATTACAATTGTCTGCTTAAAGACTCGTTAAATTTTATTTTTTGGTATTGAAGAATTAGACTGTGAGCAAACCTCAACAAACTACACCTAAACATGTCATGATGATGGCAGCAGGTACAGGTGGGCATGTATTTCCAGCCTTAGCGGTCGCTAAAGAGTTGCAACAACAAGGGTGCCAAGTCTCATGGTTAGCAACCCCGACAGGAATGGAAAATCGTTTATTAAAACAACATGATATTCCAATTTATCAAATCGATATTCAAGGTGTGCGTGGCAATGGTCTTGTCCGTAAATTAGCAGCACCTTTTAAAATTTTAAAAGCGACCTTAAGCGCAATGCGTCATATGAAACAACTTAAAGTTGATGCTGTTGCAGGCTTTGGGGGTTATGTTGCAGGTCCGGGTGGTTTGGCTGCACGCTTATTGGGTATTCCTGTCATTATTCATGAGCAAAATGCGGTTGCAGGTTTTACCAATACACAACTTTCGCGTGTGGCAAAAAAAGTATGTGAGGCATTTCCAAATACCTTTCCTGCATCTGAAAAAATTGTGACTACAGGTAATCCTGTACGTAAAGAAATTACTGCAATTTACAACCCAACTTATCGTTACAAAGAACGTGAAAACTCAAGTGAACCTATTCGTATTCTTATTGTGGGTGGTTCATTAGGTGCACAAGCTTTAAATGAGTGTGTGCCACACGCTTTAAAACAGCTCAATGTTCCACTTCATGTTTTTCATCAATGTGGTCAAAATAAACAAGAAACAACACAAGCTTTATATGTAAATTTACCTGAAAATTTGCATGTTGAAGTCCAGCCATTTATTGAAGATATGGCAAAAGCATATAGTGACGCTGATTTAATTATTTGTCGTGCAGGTGCGCTGACTGTAACTGAAGTTGCAACCGCAGGTGTAGCCGCAGTCTTTGTTCCTTTACCAAGTGCAGTAGATGATCATCAAACAGCAAATGCTCGTTTTTTAGAGAAAATTGGTGCTGCTAAAATTTGCCCGCAAGCCACCATGACACCTGATTCGTTAAAGGATTTATTAACGCCGTTGATGAATCGCCAATTATTGATGGAAATGGCGGTTAAAGCTCGTCAACAAGCCCAACCTGACGCAACTCAGCGTGTGGTTGGTTTAATTCAAGATTTGTAAGTTAGAGTTGATTATGTCTCCAACAAGCCCAGCTGATAAAGCAAAAAGCCTCATTAAAATCCCTGAAATGCGCCGTATTAAACATATCCATTTTGTGGGTATCGGTGGTGCAGGCATGTGTGGTATTGCCGAAGTGTTGAAAAACCAAGGTTATAAAGTTTCAGGTTCTGATATTAAGGCATCTAAAACAACAGCACAGCTTGAAGAAAATGGCATTAAGGTTTATATCGGGCATACAGCTAAAAATATTCAAGGTGCAAATGTATTGGTGGTTTCAACTGCCATTGACCCTGAAAATCTTGAAGTTAAAGAAGCAATAGAAAACCGCATTCCTGTCGTTCGTCGTGCTGAAATGTTGGGTGAGCTGATGCGTTACCGTCATGGCATCGCAGTTGCAGGTACGCATGGTAAAACGACAACAACCAGCTTAGTCACTTGCATGCTTGCTGAAGAAAATATGGATCCAACGTATGTGATTGGTGGATTATTAAATCGTACAGGTGTAAATGCAGCGCTTGGAGCAAGTCGTTATATCGTTGCTGAAGCAGATGAATCAGATGCATCATTTTTACACTTAGAACCAATGGCTGCGATTGTAACGAATATTGATGCAGATCATATGGATACTTACGGCGGTAGCTTTGACGTATTAAAAGATACTTTCGTTAAGTTTTTACAAAAAATGCCATTTTATGGTTTAGCTGTTGTCTGCGGTGACGATGCCAATATTCGTGAAATTATGCCGCGTATCGGTCGTCCTGTTTTAACTTATGGTTTTAATGAAGACAATGATATTCGTGCAATTGATGTTGAACAAATCGGCATGCAATCAAGCTTTACTGTTTTACGTAAAGACCGTGAACCTTTGCGTTTAACCATTAACTTGCCGGGCTTGCACAATATCTTAAATGCTTTGGCTGCGATTGGTATTGCAACCGATGAAGGTGTTTCAGATGCTGCCATTGCACGTGCTTTAGAAAGCTTTAGTGGTGTTGGTCGTCGTTTCCAAGTGCAAGGTGAATTTGAACTTGGTGAAGGTAATGTAAAACTTGTTGATGACTACGGTCATCATCCTAAAGAAGTTGAAGCGACAATTAAAGCGGCACGTGCGAGTCATCCAGAGCGTCGTTTGGTGATGATGTTCCAACCTCATCGTTTCAGTCGTACACGTGATTGTTTTGATGACTTTGTTGATGTGTTGTCTCAGGTCGATCAATTACTTCTTTTAGAAGTATATCCTGCGGGAGAAAAACCAATTGTGGGTGCAGACAGTCGTGCTTTAGCACGTAGTATCCGTTTGCGTGGTGAAGTTGAACCTATTTTAATTGATCCTGTTGAAGGTAATTTACAAAACGCGATACAAAAAGTGTTACAAGCAAATGACTTGTTATTAACACAAGGTGCGGGTAACGTGGGTGCAATTTCGGTAGAATTGGCTCAAAACCAACTTTATTTAAAATAATGACTGAGTAAGGTGCTTCATCTGTACTGTTGTATAGATGAAGCTCAGTATTTATTTTATTGACTAACTTATAAGTTTAAGGATTTAAACGTGTCAAATGCTTCTAAATTCGGCAAAGTAGCGGTATTGCTTGGTGGAAAATCCGCTGAGCGTGAGGTGTCATTAGATAGTGGTAAAGCTGTATTAGAAGCATTATTACGTTCAGGTGTTCATGCAGAAGCTTTTGATCCGCAAGAGCGTAGCGTGACAGAACTTGTAAATTATGATCGTGCATTTATTGTATTGCATGGTCGTGGTGGTGAAGATGGTCAAATCCAAGGTGTTTTGGAATGGTTAAACATTCCTTATACAGGAACTGGTGTACAAGGTTCAGCCATTGGTATGGACAAAGTTAAAACCAAGCAAATTTGGCAAGGTTCTGACTTACCAACTGCACCGTATCGTATTATTTCAAAAGATTCTGATTTAGAAGAAATTGTTGCAAATCTGGGTTTGCCTCTAATCATCAAGCCTGTACATGAAGGTTCTAGTGTGGGTATGAGTAAGGTTGAAAAAATTGAAGACCTTGCCGATGCTATTGATAAAGCCACTGTACACGATGCTGTTGTCATGGCTGAAAAGTGGATTACAGGGCGTGAATATACAATTTCATTCTTAAATGGTCAGCCTCTTCCTGTTATTCGTTTACAACCACCTGCTGATGTAGCTTTTTATGATTATGAAGCAAAATATAATCGTAATGATGTGGAATATGGTATTCCATGTGGTTTAAGTGATGTAGAAGAGAAACAATTACAAGCGCTTTGTTTACGTGCGTTCCAAGCAGTTGGTGCAAGCGGTTGGGGACGTATTGATGCCATGCTGGATGAGCAAGGCAACTTTTGGTTATTAGAAGTGAATACTGTACCAGGTATGACGAGCCATTCTCTTGTTCCTAAAGCTGCAAATGCTGTAGGTTACAGCTTTGATGAATTGTGTGTAGCGATTTTAGCGCAGACTTTAACGGAACAAGCACACTAAGTTTATGGCTCAACTTCCTGCTTCAATGCGTCGTAAACGCGCAGCCATTACATCAATACATGATAAACCACCTACCCGCAAAGAGAAGTTCATCAATGCGGGAGGATGGGTGTTGCTCCTGATCGCCTTTCTTGTATTGTGTGTAGGATTGTTTGGTTTATACAAAGTTGTGACAGATGCTAAGGTTGCAACCTTGCAAGTGGTAGGTACTCAATCAGCACTGGAAAATGAGGTATTGTCGCAGCACTTAGCACCTGTTGTAAAAGACAATTACTTTACTTCAGACTTAGAACAAATCCGAGATAAAGCCCTTGAAGTATCATGGGTTGATCGAGTGGTTGTTGCACGTGCATGGCCAAATGGAATTCGTGTTCGAGTGATGCCGCGTCATGCGATTGCCCGTTGGGGAACGGGGCGATTATTAAGTGACAGTGGAGATATTTATACTGAGGTACAAGTGCGTAATCATAGCAATTTGCCTCTTTTACATGGTCCACTCAGCCAATCTAAAGTCATGATGCGTCGTTATAATGAAATAAATCAATTATTTCATCCTGCGAATTTGCGATTAAAAGAACTGTATTTAACTGAGCGTATGACATGGTTTATGCAGTTTGATTCGGGTTTACGCATTATTGTTGATCAAGATCAGACGATGAGCAAGTTACAACGTTTAAGTCATTTAGCACAAACCGATTTAAAACCTGTTTGGTCAACGATTTCTGCGATTGATTTACGTTATCGAAATGGTCTTGCAATTCAATGGAAAGATTCAAGGTCGCCGAAAATTTTGAATGGTGGCTTTGTTGTAACGAGCGATGAACCAAGCGTTGCAGATGCAAGAGTAGTGCAGCCATAATAGATGGCTTTATAAAGAGGCGATGAGCCAAAGATAAACAATGAAGATAATGGTAGCGAAGTGATGAGTGAAGCTGTTCCCTCAGTTGTTGCGATAGACATTGGGACACATAAAGTTTCAGTTCTAATAGGTAAGGTGCATGCCCCTGATAATATTCAGGTTATTGGCATGGCTAGTGCACGCAATAAAGGTATGACCAAAGGCAAAATTGTCAGCCTAGAAAAAGTCATAACTGCAATTAAACAAGCCGTACAAGAAGCGGAAGACATGGCAGAATGCCGTGTACATTCTGCATGGGTATCTATTCCAAGTACAGAATTACAAAGTCATTATGCAGTTGGACGTACACCTATTTCAAACCCAGAACGTACGATTACCACTTCAGAAGTTGTACGCGCATTAGATCTTGCTAAAGCCAGTCATATGACGGCAGATCATTATCTTGCTACAGCAGTACCTTTAGGTTTTGAGTTAGATGATTCGCCTGAATGGGTGCAAAACCCGATTAATCTAACTGCGCATAGTATGACTGCGCATTATCAATTAATGATGATGCCTATTGCTACGATGCAAAACTTAGATCGGGCAATGAAAGGCGCAAATATTTCTGTAGAAAAAATGGTGGTATCGTGTTTGGCAACTGCTGAAGGTAGTTTGCTCAAAGACGAAAAAGAATATGGTGTATGTTTACTTGATATTGGCGCAGGTACCACCAATATTGCAGTTTATATAGAAGGGCATCTCGTTTTAGCGCATACCATTCAACGTGGTGGTGAAAATGTGACGCGAGATATTGCAGCTGTATTACAAACGACTACAGAAGAAGCAGAGCGAATTAAGTTACTCTATGGTTGTGTAGATTTGCATCAAGTTAAACCTGAACATATGATTCAGTTTGAAGCAATTGATGGACCTCAAACGATTAGTCGTATTGAACTTGCAGAAATTATTATTGCACGTTACGAAGAAATTTTGAGTTTAGTTCATCATGAATTAGAACAACGTGGCGCATTGCAAAGCTTATATCATGGCGTGGTATTGACTGGGGATGTATGTCAAATCGAAGGTATGGTAACGTTAGCACGTAGAATGTTGGGTGTTTCTGCCCATTTGGGTAATCCAACAGTTAATGTTTATGCTGATGACCAACATTTATCTGCTTTACGTCGTTCAATGTATGCAACTGCATCTGGTTTATTGTTATTCAGCCAAAGTGATATGCAAGATGCTGTAGAAGAGCCTGAAGTTAATAGTCATCGTTCAGTTTGGGAGCGTGTGGCAAATGGCTGGGTCGCGTTGAATAACAAATTAAAAGGTATTTTTTAGGTGTGGTTTTTTGGGAATATTGTTAAAAAGTTGTAAGCATGTCGTCCTGTACTTGACAAGTCTGACAATGAACAGCATCCTAAAAACAAATTTTATTATTGAAGATCAAGGCAGTATACGGGCTTAAGTGACTGCCATACATTAAGTAGGAAATCTAAAGGTCATGGCCTCATTTGAATTTTTAGAAGATGAACAAACCGATAGTAACGGTCAAGCCCGTTTTACTGTGTTTGGTGTTGGTGGTGGCGGTGGTAATGCCGTACAACACATGGTGCAGTCTGACATTAAAGGGGTAAAGTTTGTTTGTGCAAATACAGATAAACAAGCTTTAGATCGTATGAATGCGCCATTTAAAATCCAACTCGGTGAACAAAGTACCCGTGGTTTGGGTGCAGGTGCAAACCCAGATGTAGGTCAAATTGCTGCTGAAGAAAGTCGTGAATTGATTCGTCAACACCTTGAAGGTGCAGACATGGTCTTTGTTACCGCTGGTATGGGCGGTGGTACAGGCACAGGTGCTGCGCCAGTTGTTGCTGAAATTGCTCAGGAAATGGGTATTTTGACCGTTGGTGTTGTCACAACACCATTCAACTTTGAAGGTCGTCGTCGTCAACGTTCGGCTGAAAAGGGCATTGAAGCACTCGAAGCACATGTAGACTCATTGATTATTATTCCAAATCAGCGTTTATTAAGTGTTTATGGTGACATCTCTATGCAAGATGCTTACCGTAAAGCAGATGACGTATTACTGAACGCTGTGCGTAGTATCTTTGATCTCGTTGTTCGTCCTGGTCATATTAACCTTGACTTTGCTGATTTAAAAACTGCGATGAGTACACGTGGTTATGCAATGATGGGTGAAGGTAAGAGCAGTGGTCCAGACCGCGCTGAAGAAGCTGCACGTCTTGCTATTCGTAGTCCATTATTAGATAACGTAAATATCATGAATGCCAAAGGGGTGTTAATTAACATCACGGGTGGCGCAGATGTGACTTTACGTGAAACTGAGATCATCACAGATGTGGTCAATCAGATTGTTGACCTTGATGAAGGTGAAGTTTTCTTTGGTACAGTATTTGATCCAGATGCGCGTGATGAAATTCGTGTGACTGTGATTGCAACAGGTTTAACACGCAATGCCAATGAAGCAGAAGTAAAGCGTCGTGCTTCTGTTAATGTTGCTGCAAATGTGCAAAAAACCAGTCAAAATCCAGTTGATGAAGATGATGTACCTGCGATCAGCAAGCGTCAAAACAGTGATGCGCCTGCAACGAACTCAAGTGCATCGCCACGTTCTACTCCAATGAGTATTCAAGATTATTTGAAAAATCAACAACGTAAATAATTGATAATTCAAATAAAGACTGATCATGATCGAAAAAGGCAGTAAGTTTCACTGCCTTTTTTGTTTTTTATCAATGGCTAAATGTGCTAACGTATAGCGGATTTGAGAATGAAGACCGAATTAGCATGTTGAAACAACGTACCCTGAAACGAGTCGTGAAAGCGAGTGGAATCGGATTACATAGCGGGCAGAAAGTCATGATTAACTTTTTACCTCATGTAGCTGATGGGGGTATTGTGTTCCGTCGTATTGATTTAAATCCGCCCGTTGATATTCAGGCAGATGCAATGCTGATCCAAGAAGCATTCATGTGTTCAAATTTAGTCGAAAAAGATGCCAAAGTAGGCACTATTGAGCATGTGACCAGTGCCATTGCTGGTTTAGGCATTGATAACCTCATTATTGAAGTATCTGCGTCAGAAATCCCAATTATGGATGGGAGTGCGGGACCGTTTATTTACTTGCTTATGCAGGGCGGTTTGGTTGAGCAAGACGCACCTAAAAAATTTATTCGTATGCTTAAGCCTGTTGAAGCATTAATTGATGACAAAAGAGCTATTTTTTCGCCTCATCATGGTTTTCAACTGAACTTTGAAATTGATTTTGATCATCCTGCTTTTGCTAAAGAATATCAGTCAGCAACCATCGATTTTTCTACTGAAACTTTCGTTTATGAAGTGAGTGGAGCGCGTACATTTGGTTTTATGAAAGATTTAGACTATCTAAAATCACATAATTTAGCTCTAGGTGCGAGTTTAGAAAATGCTGTTGGTTTAGATGATACGGGTGTCGTAAACGAAGAAGGTTTACGTTTTGCTGATGAGTTTGTCCGTCATAAAATTTTAGATGCAGTTGGGGATTTATACCTTTTGGGTCATCAAATTATTGGGAAATTTGATGGCTATAAATCTGGACATGCGCTCAATAATCAACTTTTACGCAATGTTAAAAGTGATCCAAGCAGTTATGAAATTGTAACATTTGATGACATGAAAAGCTGTCCAATACAATATGTACAAGTCTTATAAGTCCTTGCTTTTAAGCGGCAATGTTATAAAGTAACGTAAAATAATGTGACACGGTTGGCTTTTTGTAAATACAATATCCAATATTTTATTTTATTGTTTACTTTTTATTGCTTGCCAAACGTAACAAAGCTTGGCTAAGCTTAGCGTCGTTCACAAAACTAGCAGCATGTTGCAACATTTCTTGTGTTTCTGGTGTGAGGGATTGAACAGATTTTTGAGGAATTGTCGATTTTTCTGTGTTTTCACGTAGTCTAATTTGCAATTTTTTTAGATTTTGAAATTCTTCTAATTGTGACAATTGAAAAATATATTGTTTTTGAAGATAACCGAGTTGACTAATCATGGCTTGATTTTCACCGGTGATGGTCAAAATACCATGTTCATAACAGACAACCTGCCATACTTCTGGTTGAGGTAGCAAAGGTTGGATTAGCTTAGTGAGTTTTTGCCATTCGGCAACTTGCTTTTTAAGAAACGATAAGTTTCCTGTTTTTACGTGTTGTCTTGTTTGATGAAAGAGATTTTTAGGTTCAGACATACATTTTTCCTACATAGTTATGTCTTATCTTAAGCCCTCGTTTCAGTAGATATCAAGGACGAGATCACTCAAGGAACTTGATTAAGAACAGTTAAAAGAGGTTTTTATGCATTCGCGACGTATTTTATTGGCATTTTCTTTGGCGGCTTCTGCTGCATCGGTTGCATTCGCAGATTTAGTCCAATTAGATGCTTCTAATACATCTGCTCCAGATCGCTTAGAGCAACTTTCTAAGACGCTATCTCATACCACCGTATCTCAAGGCTCATATACTCATCCTGACGATATGGATATTCCAGGAAGCGTAACATTCCAACCGCATTTGCGTACATCAAATGAAAAACCAGTTGAACTCAACAATGCAACGATTGCACAAAAATATGGTTCAGCCGCAATTTCATCTTCATCTAGAGTAAATTACTCAGCAAATTCTCAACATTCATGGTTAATTACGCATCCGCTACCTGATATGAAGCGCGTGAGTTCAAACTATGGTGGACGCACTATGGGTGGACGTGCTGAAAATCATTCAGGTTTAGATTTATCTGCACCAAGTGGAACACCAATCTATGCGACTGGTCCGGGTATTGTAACCAAGTCAGGTTGGGGCACAGGTTATGGTCAATATGTTGAAATCAACCATGGTAATGGCTATATCACACGTTATGCACATGCTTCACGTTTAATTGCTCGTGTAGGCGATCAAGTACAAGCAGGTGAACATATTGCCAATGTCGGCTGTACAGGTCGTTGTACAGGTCCACACTTGCATTATGAAGTTGTAAAAGATGGTCAACGTCGCAATCCATCAACTTATTTAGCAATGCTACCTTAAGCCTTACATGATGAGCAAAATGTATTTCTAGACTAAAAGCTTATCATTAAAATAAATCTATATTGTATGAAAAACCGCCTAAATTGGCGGTTTTTTGTTTCTTTGTGTGTTAAATAGTCACTAAGTATTTAGTTACTAAATAATGCTCACAATCGACATTCATTTGTAACGATAACTTAACACCCCTAAAACATGATACATATAAGATATAGAAAATAGTTCAAGGAGTAGATGGGATATGGCGTATTATGGTGATACCGACGCTCAAGAAACACAAGAGTGGCAAGATGCCTTCGATTCTGTGTTGCAACATATGGGAACTGAGCGTGCTGCATTCTTATTAGAAAAACTCTATCAGCAAGCGATTTCTAAGCATGTTCCTATTCAGCGATTAAATACCCCCTACTTAAATACCATTCCTGTGGAAGAAACTCCTGCAATGCCAGGCGATGCAGATATGGAGCGTCGTATTCGTGCGCTCATTCGTTGGAATGCATTGGCAATGGTGCTACGTGCCAACAAAACAGGTGATGATCTTGGTGGTCACTTGGCAAGTTTTGCTTCTTCTGCAACGCTTTATGATGTCGGTTTTAACCATTTCTTCCGTGCGAACAGTGACCACTTTGGTGGTGACATGATTTATTATCAAGGACACTGTGCTCCTGGTATTTATGCACGTTCTTTCTTAGAAGGTCGTTTGACTGAAGAGCATTTAAATAATTTCCGTCGTGAAGTGGATGGCGTGGGTTTACCATCATACCCACATCCGTATTTAATGCCTGATTATTGGCAGTTCCCGACGGTATCAATGGGTCTTGGTCCGATCATGTCGATCTATCAAGCACACATTCAAAAGTATTTGATGAACCGTGGTTTAATCAAAGAAGAAAACCGTAAAGTGTGGGCTTACCTTGGCGATGGTGAAATGGATGAACCTGAAAGTACAGGTGCAATTTCACTCGCAGGTCGTGAAAAACTCGATAATCTTATTTGGGTGGTGAACTGTAACTTACAGCGCCTTGATGGTCCTGTGCGTGGTAATGGTAAAATTATCCAAGAGCTTGAGTCATTGTTCCGTGGCGCAGGTTGGCGTGTGATCAAAGTCGTTTGGGGTCGTCATTGGGATCCGCTATTAGCGAAAGATGAAACAGGCGCTTTAAAAGCCATTATGGAAGAAGCGGTAGATGGTGATTATCAGCGTTATCAAGTAAAAGGTGGTGCATATACACGTGCGCACTTCTTTGGTCGCTACCCTGAAGCAGAAGAGCTGGTGAAAAACTTAAGCGATGAAGATATTGATAATCTCAATCGTGGTGGTCATGACCCATATAAAGTTTATGCAGCTTATGCCGAAGCGATGACTGCTAAAGGTCAACCAACTGTTATCTTAGCGAAAACAGTGAAAGGTTATGGTTTATCTGAAGAGATTGAAGCGGTGAATAAAACGCATCAGATTAAAAAGATGCAGCTTGAATCTTTAAAATATGTACGTAATCGTTTTAACTTACCATTTACTGATGAGCAACTTGAAGAAGTTCCGTTCTATCGTCCAAGTGAAAACTCGCCTGAATTAAAATACATGAAGGCGCGTCGTGAAGCATTGGGTGGTTATTTGCCTGCACGTCGTAAAGAAAGCGAACAATTGGCGATTCCTGAATTATCAGTTTTTGATGCAGTTTTGAAAGGCTCTGCAGGTAAAGAACAGTCGACCACCATGTTAATGGTACGTTTGATTTCATCTTTACTGAAAGAAAAAGCGATTAAAGACCGTGTAGTTCCAATTGTACCTGATGAAGCACGTACATTTGGTTTAGAAGGTATGTTCCGCCAATTGGGTATTTATGCCGCACATGGTCAAAAATATACCCCTGAAGACCAAGAACAGTTAATGCATTACCGTGAAGCTAAAGACGGTCATATGCTACAAGAGGGGATCAACGAAGCAGGTGCAATGAGTGCATGGTCTGCTTTGGGTACAAGTTATTCAACCAATAACTTACCAATGATTCCAATGTATATGTATTACTCAATGTTTGGTTTCCAACGTATTGGTGATATTGCATGGGCGGCAGGTGATGCACAGGCACAAGGTTTCTTACTTGGTGCAACTGCGGGTCGTACAACGCTGAACGGTGAAGGTTTGCAGCACCAAGATGGTCATTCACATATTCTGGCGAACACGATTCCAAACTGTATTTCTTATGATCCATGTTTTGGTTATGAATTAGCAGTGATTGTGCATGATGGTTTAAAACGCATGTATGTCAACCAAGAGCGTGTGTTCTATTACTTAACTGTGATGAATGAAAACTACGAACATCCTGCGATTCCTGCAAATGCCGAAGAAGGCATTAAGCGTGGTATGTACTTATTTGAAAAAGATGACAAAGCTACTGTGCAGTTGATGGGTTCAGGTGTCATTTTACGTGAAGTGATTAAAGCAGCGAAAATTTTACGTGAAGAATATCAAATTCATGCAAACGTATGGAGTGTAACAAGCTTCAACGAATTGGCACGTGATGGTATGGCATGTGAAGAGTATAACCGCTTACATCCAATGACCGAAGAACAGAAGGAAGCATGGATCACTGAACAATTACGTGATACCAAAGGTATTATCGTATCTGCAACGGATCATATGCGTGCTTATAGTGAACAAGTGCGTGCATATTTACCTGATAACCGCCCATTCGTGGCATTAGGTACAGATGGTTATGGTCGTTCTGATACACGTGCAAAATTACGTAGTTACTTTGGTGTTGATGCAGCTCATATTGTTGTCGCAACCTTGAAGAAACTTGCTGATGAAGGCGAAGTGAATCCTCGTTTAGTGAAAGATGCAATTGTTAGCTTTGAACTAGAAACCGACCGTCCTGTGGCTTGGGCACCTCAAGCAACACCTTCAGTCAATGCTGTTGCTGACTATAAAGAGGAGAACTAATTATGCACATTACGACTCCCGATATTGGCGTAGATAAAGCCACAGTGGCTGAAATTTTGGTCAAAGTGGGTGATACGATTGCTGTCGATGACAGTATTGTATTGTTAGAATCTGACAAAGCCTCTGTTGAAGTGCCAAGCACTTCGGCAGGTGTGGTGAAAAGTATTTTAGTTCAGCAAGGTGATGAAGTCGCTGAAGGGGCTGTACTGATCGAATTAGCGGCTGAAGGTCAAACGGCAGCGCCTGTTGCTGAAACAGCACCAGTAGAAACAGCAACACAAGCCGTTGCTGCTGAAGTGAAATCAGAAACTGTTGAAACACCTGTAGCAGCTACATCTTCGCAAGTGATTGATGTTCAAGTGCCTGATATTGGTGTTGAAAAAGCCACAGTATCTGAAATTTTAGTTGCTGTTGGTGATGAAATTGCTCTAGATGACAGCATTGTGGTGGTTGAGTCAGACAAAGCGACTGTTGAAGTACCAAGTACTGTTGCAGGTATTGTTGACGCTGTGATCATCCAAGTTGGCGATAGTGTTAAAGAAGGTGTTGTATTACTGAAAGTGAAAACTGCATCAGCTACACCTGTCGCAGATGAAGTTGTTGCTGCACCAGCTAAGGCTCCTGTGGTTGAAACTGCTAAAGTTGAAGTTGCTGCACCTGTGGCAGCAGCGCCAAAAGGTGCTGTTGAAATCGCAGTTCCTGACTTGGGTGTAGATAAAGCAGCGGTGGCTGAGATTTTAGTTGCAGTAGGTGATAAGGTTGAGAAAGACCAAAGCATCATTGTGGTTGAATCAGACAAAGCAACGGTAGAAGTACCGAGTACAACAGCAGGTACCATTAAAGCTATTCATGTCACTTTGGGGCAAAATGTATCTGAAGGTATTGCTTTAGTGACCATTGAGGCTGAAGGTCAAGCTGTTGCACCTGTTGCACAAGCACCTGCTAAAGTTGAAGCACCGAAAGCAGTTGCTCCTGTTCAAACAGCATCTGAAACACACAGCGCAGATAAGTTAAGCAAAGAACAAAATGCAGCCAACTCCAAAGTCTATGCAGGTCCAGCAGTACGTAAACTTGCACGTGAATTAGGCGTGGTGTTAGCGGAAGTAAAAGCTTCAGGTCCACATGAACGTGTCATGAAGGAAGACGTTTTCGCATTTGTGAAAGTGAAATTGACAACGCCACAAGCAGCTCAGACAGTGGCTGCTCCTGTTGCTTCAGGCTTGCCAGCATTACCAGACTTTAGTGCATTTGGTGGTAGTGAAATTGCACCAATGACTCGTTTACAGCAAGTGTCTGTACCACAGTTGTCATTGAATAATTTCATTCCACAAGTGACTCAGTTTGACTTGGCAGATATCACTGAGCTTGAAGCTTGGCGTGGTGAACTCAAAGGTAAATTCAAACAAGATGGTATCAGCCTGACGATTTTGGCATTCATTGCTAAAGCGGTGGCATTCCTGTTGAAAGAAGAACCGTACTTTGCAGGTCATTTGGCAGATGATCAAAAGTCAGTTGTATTACGTAACGAAATCCATATGGGCATTGCTGTTGCAACACCTGACGGTCTTACTGTTCCTGTGCTGCGTAATCCTGATCAAAAATCAATTAAGCAAATTGCGATTGAACTGGGTGAACTCAGTAAAAAAGCCCGTGATAAGAAACTTTCACCAAAAGACTTACAGGGTGCGAACTTTACTATTACCAGCTTAGGTTCTATTGGTGGTACAGCATTTACACCTTTAGTAAACTGGCCTCAAGTGGCAATTTTGGGCATTTCACCTGCGACCATGCAACCTGTATGGAATGGTGAAGGTTTTGATCCAAAACTGATGTTACCGTTGTCATTGTCTTATGATCACCGCGTGATTAATGGTGCGGATGCGGCGCGTTTTACCAATAAACTGACCAAGCTATTGGCAGATATTCGTAATATTTTGCTGTAACTTTAGCCTTAAAAATCAATAAAAAAACCTTGCTTCGGCAAGGTTTTTTTATAGGTATACTCAAGAAAAATCGCTTTAGCTGAATTTCATTGAAAATAAAACAGAAGCAGATTAATATAGTCATACACTTCATTGGGGAGTAGCCGCTATTCACATTTTTGTGAATAGGTGATGGTCAACATAATTGTTCAACAGAACATGGTCATCATAGCAAAGAACCAATTTAACTGAAGATTCAGTTTCTTTTGTTGGCAAGACCTTTGATTTATCACTCTGCATTGGATAGGCAACTATTCATCTAGGCTAGCAGGAGGGGTAAGTCATCGGTAAATATTGCTAGCCAGAGAATATGACATGTTTAGTGCCTTTCTTATTTCTTTAGTGGTTGTTGCCTTATCAGAAATGGGTGATAAAACCCAACTCCTTGCATTATTACTTGCTGCACGTTTTCGTAAACCTGTACCGATTCTTATCGCTATTTTTCTAGCAACTGTGGTGAATCATGGTGTTTCTGCTGTACTTGGACAATGGATTACCACTGTTTTAAGTCCAATTGTTTTGTTGTGGATTGTTTCTCTTGGTTTTATTGCGATGGCAGCTTGGATGCTGATTCCAGATGAGTTGGATGATGAATCTGAAAGTATTAATAAATGGCAAAAATATGGTGTTTTTGGCGCAACATTTGTGTTGTTCTTTCTGGCTGAAATTGGCGATAAAACCCAAATTGCGACTGTTGCTTTAGCTGCGCGTTTTGACAGTATTGGTTGGGTGACATTAGGTACAACCATCGGGATTATGTTAGTGAATGCACCTGCAGTATTTATTGGTAATAAATTGGCGGATAAACTTCCAATTTCATTAATTCATAAAATTGGTGCATTAATTTTCTTGGTGATTGGTGTTGCTGCATTGGTACAACATTATTTCTTCTAATTTAAAAATGAATAGATTAAAAGCTCAATTAAGTTTGAGCTTTTTTTTGGAAAATTTAAAATAAAAATAAATCCATAAAAGTTTTATGTGTATGTATTGTAACTTTGTTAAACTACTTATATTGTGAATATTAAATTAAAAAACGATTTTATTTAAAGAATTTTTTTGGGGTTGGATATGGCTTTGGATCGTACAACATCGCAAGTGCTGTTTGATAACGGTACGCATAAATGTATTAGTTTTACCAGTTTGGTGAAAGGAGAGGGGGTACAAGCCAATCAATTTCTGATTCTTGATCATGAGCGTGCTGCGGTTTTAGATCCGGGGGGTGATTTGACTTATGTTCCACTCACCATGGAACTCAATAAATATACACGTTTACAAAACCTTGATTATGTCATGGCATCGCACCAAGACCCTGACATTATTACCTCTATGCCGCGTTGGTTGGTCTATACCGATGCCAAAGTGGTTGCTTCAAAATTATGGGCACGTTTTTTACCACATTTAAACTCTGCATTTATGAGTGATCGTATGAAAGGTGGTTGGTTAGAGCGCTTAGTTGAGTTACCTGATCAAGGAGCTGCGATTTCTTTAGGCGAATGTCAAATTATTGCTGTGCCTGCACATTTTTTACATTCGGTTGGAAACTTTCAATTTTATGATCCAATTTCCAAAATTTTATTTTCTGGTGATATGGGGGCATCTATGGTGAAAGATGCTTCGAAACCCATTGATAATTTTGCAGCACATATTCCCACAATGAAAGGTTTTCATCAGCGTTATATGTGTTCAAATCGTGTGATTCGTCTTTGGGTGAAAATGGTGCGTCAAATGGATATTGAAATGATCGTGCCGCAACATGGAACGCCTTTTGTAGGTAAAACGATGATTAATGAATTTTTGGATTGGATTGAAAATCTGCAATGTGGCATAGATTTGATGGATGAAATGGTATTTTCATACCCACAATAAATGAACAAAAAATTAGAAAAAAATATTGAGTTGAAGAAAAAAAATAATTAGGATTTGTATTACACAATGGATTTTTTCCTCATTTGAGTTGTGATCTATATTTGTTTAAAACGGGATAGATCGCCACTTTTTGATGTGTTGTAAAAACTCTGATTTATTTTTTGAAACCTCTTTCATGACTAAAAAATGAAGGAGGTTTTTTTGACCGCGAGAATTTTAAAAATATGTTGTCTCAAATCTCAGCACAGGATGCGTGCTTAAGCTGTGGGGCGTGTTGCGCCTTTTTCAGGGTTTCATTTTATTGGGCAGAAGGTGAAATTATGCCTGAAGGTGTGGTAGATGAATTAACGCCTGTCTATTCATGCATGAAAGGTACCAATCAAAAAAATCCACGTTGTGTGATGTTGTCAGGTGAAATTGGGCAACAAGTGAGTTGCACAATGTATGAACAACGCAGTTCAAGCTGTAAAGAAGTTCAAGCAGGTGATGCACAGTGTAATAAAGCACGTTCTGCACATGGTTTAATTCCATTGGTTGAAATTGAACCTGTATTACCAAGTAATGATGATGGTTATGACCAAGTTTGTTAAAGGATGAGGTCTTTTGATGACTTTTAATTTGCTTGCAGATGATGTGTATTTGACCAGTGACTTTGCCTTAGCAAAAAATAATCGGTTAATGAGTGAAATAGAAACAGCTAAAATATTGAATGTTCAATATCGTTTTGTTGATTTAAGGCTCATTCTTTATGATTCCAAGAGGCATAAAATGGCATTTGCCTATACTTCAAAATAAATGTCGTTTGAATTTATTCTGAATAATCAAATAGTCAATATACTAAATCATGCTGTTCAAGATAACTTTTTATGAGCTGTAGATCATTCCAGATTGGTGTGATTGAATTATTACAAATATAGATAACGTCATTTTCAAACAATAAATTTAAATTTGGTCTCCAGTTAGGATTGTCATTATTAGAATGTCTAAATTCAATGAAGTTCTAAGGATTGTTGTGGTGTTAAATTGACTAAAATTTTATATTCAAAGCCCATTTTGATTTTTCTTAGTGGTTGAAAAAATTGATCTAATCAAGAATAAAGCAATTCATCACAATAAAAAATGAAATTTAAACTGAAATTTGTATATAATAGCTCACGGAAATTACCAGCGAGACTGTTATGTTGACCATCGTTCAAGAAGCCCTTACCTTCGATGATGTCTTATTACTCCCTGCCTATTCTACTGTCCTCCCAAAAGATGTCTCTCTAAAGACACGCCTTACCCGCGGCATTCAACTGAATATTCCTATGGTTTCAGCAGCAATGGATACTGTGACTGAGTCACGTATGGCGATTGCAATGGCGCAAAATGGTGGTATCGGTATCCTGCATAAAAACATGGACATTTCTGCTCAGGCAGCAGAAGTTCGCCGTGTGAAAAAATTTGAAGCAGGTATGGTGAAAGACCCAATTACTGTAACACCAGAAACAACTGTACGTGAATTGATTGCGATTACTCAAGCAAACAATATCAGTGGTGTACCTGTTGTTAAAGATGGCAAAGTGGTTGGCATCGTGACAGGTCGTGATACACGTTTTGAAACCAATCTTGAACAACCTGTTAGCAATATCATGACAGGTCAAGACCGTTTAGTTACAGTACGTGAAAATGAGTCTAAAGAAAACATCCAAGCACTTCTTCAAAAAAATCGTATTGAAAAAGTGATTGTGGTTGGTGAACACAACGAACTTAAAGGCTTAATTACGGTCACTGATTTCCGTAAAGCTGAACTTTATCCAAACAGTTGTAAAGATGATTTCGGTCGTTTACGTGTTGGTGCCGCTGTCGGTACAGGTGCTGAAACACCAAGCCGTGTAGAAGCATTGGTTGAAGCAGGTGTCGATGCGATTGTGGTTGATACTGCACATGGTCATTCTGCAGGTGTAATTGAGCGCGTGCGTTGGGTAAAAGCAAACTATCCACAAGTTCAAGTCATTGGCGGTAACATTGCAACAGGTGATGCAGCATTGGCATTGCTTGATGCAGGTGCAGATGCGGTTAAAGTGGGTATTGGTCCTGGTTCAATTTGTACAACACGTATTGTTGCAGGTATTGGCATGCCACAAATTTCTGCAATTGATTCTGTTGCCAATGCATTGAAAGATCAAATTCCATTGATCGCAGATGGTGGTATTCGCTTCTCTGGTGATATGGCAAAAGCGATTGGTGCAGGTGCAAGTACAATCATGGTCGGTTCACTCATGGCAGGTACTGAAGAAGCACCTGGCGAAGTTGAATTCTTCCAAGGTCGTTATTATAAAGCATACCGTGGTATGGGTTCATTGGGTGCGATGGCAGGTGCGACAGGTTCTGCTGACCGTTATTTCCAAGACTCAAAAGCGGGCGCTGAAAAATTAGTACCAGAAGGTATTGAAGGTCGTGTACCGTACAAAGGTCCAATGGGCAATATCGTGCATCAAATGATGGGTGGTTTACGTTCATCTATGGGCTATACAGGTTCTTCAACAATCGAAGATTTACGTCAAAATGCGAAGTTTGTAAAAATTACCGCAGCAGGTATGTCTGAGTCACATGTACATGATGTAACAATTACAAAAGAAGCGCCAAACTACCGTGTTGGTTAATATTTTCGTGTAATTTTACATTTTAAAACCGCCATTTTATGGCGGTTTTTTTATTTTGGTGTAAAGTAATGCGATTGAAAATCAACTGTTAAACAACACGATAAATAAGCGGGTAAAAAATGAGTTATTTTGGTACAGACGGGATTCGAGGCAAATTTGGTGAACTCCCAATTACCCCAGAATTTGCATTAAAACTAGGATTTGCAGCAGGAAAAGTATTAAAGCAAATCAGTCCAAAAACTAAGCCTATTGTTGTTTTAGGTAAGGATACACGTCTTTCTGGTTATATTTTAGAAGCTGCATTACAAGCAGGTTTAAATGCTGCGGGTGTTTATGTGCATTTGCTTGGACCATTACCTACGCCAGCAATTGCACATTTAACACGTGCTTTGCATGCCAATTTAGGTATTGTGATTTCGGCATCACATAATCCATATTTTGATAATGGAATTAAATTCTTTTCTGGTGAAGGTAAAAAACTACCTGATGCAATTCAAGAAGCGATTAACCAAGAATTAGAAAATGAAATAGTCATTGATGATAATGCAAACTTAGGAAAAAGTGTGCGCGTCAATGATGCAAATGGACGTTATATTGAGTTTTGTAAATCAACATTCCCATATCATTACAACTTGCGCCATTTAAAAATTGTGGTGGATTGTGCGCATGGTGCAGCTTATAGCGTTGGACCTGCTGTTTTCCGTGAGTTGGGTGCAAAAGTTATAGCTTTATATAATGAACCAACAGGTTTAAATATTAATGAAAGTTGTGGCTCAACACATCCTGAAAAGTTACAAGCTGCTGTAGTTGAACATCAAGCTGATCTTGGGATTGCTTTTGATGGTGATGCTGACCGTGTTGTTATGGTCGATCGTCATGGTAACCTGATTGATGGTGATCACATTTTGTATATCTTAGCGACTCAAGCCAATACTAAACCTGCTGGGATTGTGGGTACAGTGATGAGCAATATGGCGCTTGAACTCGCTTTAGAAAAAGCACAAGTACCTTTTGTACGTGCCAAAGTGGGTGACCGTTATGTATTACAAAATCTTGAAGAAAATAATTGGGTGATTGGTGGTGAGCCATCAGGACATATTTTGACTTTGGATAAGAGTACAACAGGTGACGCAATCATTGCCGCATTGCAAGTATTAACGGTTATGGTTGAACAAGATAAAGCTTTAGATGAGTTGGTTGCAGACTTTAAATTATTACCGAATGTTTTAGTGAATATTCGTTTAGAGCAAATGTTTGATCCTTTTGCAATTCCTGCATTAGTTGCAGAATTTGATCAAGTTGAAGCAAAACTTAAAGGACGTGGTCGTATTTTGATTCGTAAGTCAGGGACTGAACCTGTTATTCGTGTCATGGTTGAAGGCGATGATCAGCAAGAAGTAATTGATTTAGCTAACCATTTGGCAGATCAAGTACGTCAAAACGCTAACGCTTAATATAAAAGAGGAAAGTTCATGAGTGATGTAATTAAAGATTTAAGTGAGCTGCGTCTGACTTATCAAAAAGATGAACTGCATGAGGAAAATGTGGATATCTATCCACATGAGCAATTTCTTCAATGGTTTAACTCTGCTTTAAATGCAAATCTTCATGAACCTTATGCAATGTCACTGGCAACTGCGGACGGTCAAGGTCGTCCGCATGTACGCACTGTTTTGTTACGTGGTGCAACGCAAGATGGTTATGATTTTTACACCAATTATGACAGCCAAAAAGGTCTAGATTTAGCTGCAAATCCTTATGCAGAAATTTTATTTTATTGGTCTGAATTAGAGCGACAAATTCGTATTAGTGGGCGAGTGACTCGGATTTCTGAACAGGAATCAACAGACTATTATCATAAGCGACCGCGTGACAGCCAAATTGCAGCACATATCAGTACGCCACAAAGTGGGGTGATTGCAAGCCGTGAGTTATTACAACAACGCTTTAAAGACTTACATGATCAGGTTGAGCAACAAAATGAATTAGCCAAACCAGAATTTTGGGGTGGTTATCGTTTACAACCCGATCATTATGAGTTTTGGCAAGGTCGCCCAAATCGATTACATGATCGCTTGATTTATAAAAAAGAAAATAGTCTCTGGACTTTACAACGTTTGATGCCGTAAATGTCAAAAATTAAAATTCAACAACGCCCCTTTATCACACGCCCTGAAAACATTCAGGGCGTCTCCTCATTTGTTGCCGATATTTTGGCACGCCGTGGTGTGCAATCTGAGCAAGAGCTAGAGTTAAAATTAAAGTATTTACTTGCGCCGACGATGAAAGGTCTTGATCAAGCCATTAAAATTATTGATCAAGCAATTGATACACAGAAAAAAATCGTTATTGTTGGCGATTATGATGCCGATGGTGCAACCAGTACAGCCTTGATGATTCTTGCTCTGACTGAAATGGGCGCGAATGTTAATTATCTAGTCCCTGACCGTTTTAAATATGGTTATGGCTTAACGCCAAAAATTGCTGATTTAGCTTTTGAAATGTATCAACCTGATTTGTTAATCACGGTAGATAATGGAATCTCGAGCCATGCAGGTGTAGCACAAGCGCAAGCCCATGCTATGCAAGTCATTATTACAGATCATCATTTAACAACAAAAGAAACGCCACAAGCAGAGGCGGTGGTCAATCCAAATCAATTAGGCTGTGAATTTGCAAGTAAAGCTTTGGCAGGTGTCGGCGTTGCATTTTATTTACTGGCAAATTTAAGTAGTTATCGTGCAAAGTTAGCCAAATCCACTGCAAAAATGTCGCAATATTTAGACTTGGTTGCATTAGGTACTTATGCTGATGTTGCAAGTTTAGACTATAACAACCGAATTTTGGTTGATGCAGGATTAAAGCGGATTCAGCAAAATCAGTGCCGTGTTGGCATCAGTGCATTATTGGATATTGCAGGACGAGATCCTGCCCAGTTACAAGCATCAGATTTGGGCTTTGTTCTTGGTCCACGTATCAATGCTGCTGGACGTATGGAAACTATGGATATTGGTATTGAGTGTTTGTTAGCAACCGAAATGCAAAGTGCTTATGCTTTGGCACAACAATTAAATGATTTGAATCTTGAGCGTCGACAGGTCGAGTCACAAATCAAGCAAGAGGCTTTGCAGGCACTTGAGCAATTGCAGCTGGATCATCAAAACCTGCCGGCAGCATTGGTGCTGTTTGAAGAAAGCTGGCACCAAGGGGTCATTGGGATTGTGGCGGGTCGTTTAAAAGAACAATTCCATCGACCAAGTATCGTCTTTGCAGCAGATAAAGATGGGCTTCATATCAAAGGTTCGGCACGTTCTATTGATGGTATTCATATTCGAGACTGTATTGAAAAAGTGGCAGAACAGCATCCTCACTTGGTCAGTTTTTTTGGTGGTCATGCAGCAGCAGCAGGTTTGACGATCAAAAAACAGCATTTTGAAGAATTTAAACAAGTTTTTAATCAACTCATTGCCCAATCTGATGCTGAGTTATTTCAAGCAACTTTATGGACAGATGGCGAATTAGCTGTGCAAGATTTTCAAATCCACACTGTAAATTTGCTAGAAAATTTAGGTCCTTGGGGGCATAAATTTCCTGCTCCAATTTTTGAAGGTCAGTTTAAGGTCGTGGAGCATCGTTGGCTAAAAGAAGTGCATTTGAAGTTAAAGGTCGCTTTACAAGATGGACGATGTGTTGATGCGATTGCTTTTAATGCACGAGATAAATTTCAGTTTGATTCTACACAAGAAAAAGTTCATCTTGTTTATGAACTAGATAAAAATCAATTTAATGGAAATGTAAGTTTACAACTTAGAATTTTGCATTTAATGCATTGATTTGATATAAAAATAAAAAAACCGCTCATGTTGAGCGGTTTTTTTATATGTGATCTATGCGGCTTAGAAACGGTAGCCTGCACGTACACCATAAGTATTATAGTCGTCACCAAAACCAACACGACCTTCAACACTTACATTTTGATTTAAGAATTTCTTAGCAGAAACACCGAATTCATCACGTTCTGTTAAGTCATTGTTGTAGTAATCAGCACCAACACTTAAAGTTTTGTCTAGGTATAAATCACCACGAACTCGGTATTCGTCTAAATCACCAAAGGCACCAAATGCTTCAAAGTTGGCATCGTATTGACCCACTTGAGTAACATATTTGGCACGAACTGTTGGGTCTACGCCATCATCGCCATGTTTTGCATCATAGCCTGTTAAACCTAAAGCAAGTAATAAACCTGGTGCTGGTAAGTAACCGACTTCAGCGCCGTAAGTTGTTACTTTAGAGTCAATCGGTGTGTTGTCTACTTCAAGTTCATCGCGACCTACACGACCACTGACATAAAAATCACTGCCTGGCACATAATATTCAATACCTGCACCATATTGCGTATCTTTTACACCATCGTTATCTGCATAACCGACATTGGCTTTTACATTACTTGCGCGGTCAAGGAAGGCTGCTTCATTTAAAGGTGAATTACGTGTTTGTACTGGGTTAAAATAATAAGTTCCATCTACACCAAATTGATGAGTTGCATCAAAATCATCCCAATCAGTATAAGTATAAGAACCGCCTACTTCTGCTTGATAAGCATTTGCAGCACTTGAAACTGCGATCGCTGATAGTGCGATTGCTGAAGCTAACGCTAGTTTTTTCATGGATTCTTCTCCCCTCTGAAATATGATTTCATTCGTGTTTTAAATCTTTTGTTACAACTTCAGTCTAAGGGAAATAAAAAACGCGTCAATCACTGCAAAGTAACAGAACTGTAATGTTGGTAATTTTGTGTAAAATTACAACACTAATTATTTGATTTTTAAACAATAAAAACATTGTTTTGTTTTATTAAAATTGTGTGAATATTATGAATAATCTTGATATTTAGGTAAAAAATAAGAGAAAAGTGTAATTAAAAAGCACCTCATGTATGAAATGCTTCAATATTTTATCTAAATCATTCTTATATTTTTAGAAGCGGTAAGTTGCATTTACATGAACGCCTTGCAAGTCATCACCAAAACCAACTTCACCTCCAAGCGCTAAGTTTTGGTTGATGAAATATTGTGAACGTACTGAGAAAAAATCAATATTACTGTGATTATCATCTTGTAGTGTGTAGCTTGCACCTAAGCTAAAAGCGTAATTAAAATAATAATCTGTAGCTAAGGTAAATTGGTCTAGATCACCAAAAGTACCCTCAGCTTCAACGTTTAAATATTGTCCACTTTGCCCAAGGGAAGTAACATATTTGGCTTTTAGTGCAAGATTGGCTTGGTCATCTTCATCTGTTGTATAACCGTCAATACCAGCAGCAAGTAATAAATTACTGACTGGCATAAAGCCGACCAATGCACGATAGGTTGTTACATCAACATCGTGAGTATATTTCTCTTTTCCACCATTTACATGTGCAATAGTTTGATCTTGAAGTTGGCTATAACCAATTTCACCATTCACATAAAATTGCTGATAAAAATATTCTAAACCACCTACAACAGAATGAATATCACGTTCACTTTTGGCAATCGCATTATGAGCACCAAACATATCAATATAATTTTCACTTTCTAGAAAATTATAGCGATATGTGCCATAGAGATTGCTTACGTTTCCTAAAAAAGCAGCTTCATTTAGAGGAGCACTTTTCGTTTGTACTGGCGAAAAATAGAATGTCGCTTTGGCATCAAGCTGATGGTCGGTTTTGGTAAAATCATCATCATGATTTAAATAGGTAAAGCCACCCTCAATTTGAGCATCATAAGCAAAACTAGACATAGTGAGTGTTGCTAAAGTACAAGCGATGAATACACGTTTCATGAATTCCCCATTCAGTTTAGGTTATTGTTGTTTAAGAAAATTGTCATAAATAATGAGCGTGAATTGTTCATAGAATATTCATTTTGGTCAATACCGTTGTCGGACAGAAACGCAAATTCTTATCTTTTATTGACTCTGTGGTAGAATGCCTGCGAATTAAACATTATTAACTGTGAGATGAAAGCGCGTGGAAATTAATCCTTATCTAATACAGCTAAAAGACTTAAACGACCGTGGTCAAACACTACGGGGGTATCTTTGACTACGATCTAAAGAAAGAGCGTTTAGAAGAGGTACTTCGCGAACTAGAAGACCCTGCCATCTGGAATGATCAGAGCCGTGCGCAGGCGATGGCAAAAGAAAAAGGCGAGCTTGAAAACGTCATTAATGTACTTGAAGGCTTAGCCACTCAGCTAGAAGATGCTCAGGCAATGCTTGACCTTGCTGTTGAAGCTGAAGATGAAAGCTTGCTTGCAGATGTTCAGGCTGAATTAACTTCTGCTGAAGAAGAATTGGCAAAACTTGAATTCCGCCGTATGTTCAGTAACCCAATGGACCCGAACCCATGTTATGTGGAAATTCAGGCAGGTTCTGGCGGTACAGAAGCACAGGACTGGGCTTCAATGTTACTGCGTATGTATATGCGTTGGATCGAGCGTCATGGTTTTAAAGCCGAACTGATGGAAGAATCGGATGGTGATGTGGCAGGGATTAAATCTGCAACCATTCGTGTTGAAGGTGAATATGCCTACGGTTGGTTACGTACCGAATCGGGTGTACACCGTTTAGTCCGTAAGTCACCGTTTGACTCAGGTAACCGTCGTCATACGTCATTCTCAGCAGTATTCGTTTCACCTGAAGTCGATGACAATATTGAAATTGATATTAACCCTGCCGATGTACGCACAGATACTTATCGTGCGTCTGGTGCAGGTGGTCAGCACATTAACAAAACGGACTCTGCGGTACGTTTAACGCATGCACCAACAGGCATCGTGGTGGCGTGTCAGAACCAACGTTCACAACATGCCAACCGTGACCATGCATGGAAACAGTTACGTGCAAAACTGTATGAACTGGAAATGAGTAAACGTAACGAAGCAGCACAGGCACTTGAAGACTCCAAGTCTGATATTGGTTGGGGCAGTCAGATTCGTTCGTATGTATTGGATGATTCACGTATTAAAGACTTACGTACAGGCGTGGAAAATTCCAACACAGGTGCGGTGCTTGATGGTGATCTGGATAAATTTATTGAAGCGAGCTTAAAGCAAGGGCTTTAATCGCTGAAATTAAATTTTGATAAAAAGCAAAGCATTATCTGCATGTTTACAATATATCTAAAATAATCGATATTAAAATCGAAAAAATACGATATATTAAGTTTAACAATGCTGGATAATGCTTTGTTGTGAATTTGAATGTGTCTGATACGAGTTATAAGTATGGATATTGATTTAATTTCTAAAGCTTTGGCAAATCCGACTCGACGGCAGATCTTGGCGTGGTTGAAAAACCCGCAGCAATATCTGTGTGAAGAGCAGTGCGGAGGCTTTAGTCGTGGGGTCTGTGCAGGGAATATCGAAAAACTCGGTAAGGTCTCACAATCCACCATGTCAAATCATTTGTCTGTGTTACAACAGTCAGGTCTAATTCAGGCTGAAAAATATGGTCAATGGTCTTATTTTTCTCGCAATGAAGCCCTTATTCAGCAATATATTGAACATTTACAGCAAGCACTGTAAGACTCAGTAGAGGCTGAGATTCTCTCTCTTTGGTGCTGAATGAGGCAAAAATGGCTGAACTGAATTCTCCGCTTATTTTAGGCGATTTACACCTTAAAAACCGTGTCATCATGGCACCTTTAACCCGCAGTCGTGCGACCATAGACCGTGTTCCTACCGCAATGATGGCAGAGTACTATGCTCAAAGAGCAAGTGCAGGTTTAATCATTTCTGAAGCGACGGTGATTTCTGAACAAGCCAATGGTTATTTAAACACGCCGGGATTATTCACCGATGCTCAGGTTGAAGGCTGGAAGCTGACCACGCAGGCAGTACATGACAAGGGTGGTTTGATTGTTGCTCAACTTTGGCATGTCGGACGTGTTTCACATCCTGATCTATTGGGTGGTGAAACGCCTGTTTCTGCAAGTGCGGTACAGCAGGCAGGGCAAGTCAGTTTACTGCGTCCAAAACGTGATTATGTTGTGCCACGTCCATTGGAAATTGCAGAAATTAAAAGCATTGTTGAACAATATAAACAGGCTGCAATCCGTGCCAAAGATGCAGGTTTTGATGGTGTGGAACTCCATGCTGCCAATGGCTATTTGATCGATCAGTTTTTACAGAGCAAAACTAATCAGCGTGATGATGAATACGGCGGTTCTGTGGAAAACCGTGCCCGTCTATTGCTTGAAGTGACTGATGCCTTGATTGAAGTCTGGGGTGCAGGTCGTGTAGGTGTGCATCTAGCACCTCGTGGCGATGAACATGATATGGGCGATGCTGATCCACGTGAAACATTTGGCTATGCGCTCGAAGAATTGGGTAAACGTAAAATCGCGTTCTTCTTTACCCGTGAGCATATTGATGAAGGTAGCATCAGTGGTTATTTAAAACAGCGTTCAGGTGGCGTACCTTATATTGCCAATATGAAGTTAAGCCGTGCAGATGCAATTGATTTATTGGCTTCAGGCAAAGCCGATGCCGTGTCTTTTGGTAAAGCCTATATTGCCAACCCTGATCTATATGAACGCCTACTTCAGGATGCACCTTTGAATGAACTGGTATTTGAAAATATGATCGGTTCACAAACAGCAGAAGGCTATATTGATTATCCTGCTTTAGAAGTAGAGCATAGTGCTTAAACTTGATTATTCAAGATTTTAGCGTTTTATGTTGGAATGACTGAAATGTTGTTCCATCATAAATTTGTACTTGATTTCGTCCTGCTTGTTTGGCGTGATAGAGTGCTTGATCTGCTAAATAAATCGCTTGATCAATATTCGATTGAGGGCAAGTTAGCCCTAAACCAAAACTAGCCGTCAGATAAATTTGTTGCCCATCATTGAGTTTTAAAGGATGGTTGGCAATCGTTTTTCTACACTTTTCTGCGATTTCTAAAGCTTGTGTTTCTGTAATTTGTGGTAAGAGTAAAATAAATTCTTCACCACCATAACGCGCAACAATATCCGTTTTACGAACTGAAAGAGACAATGTTTTTGCGATGTGTTTGAGTGCCAAATCACCTGTATAGTGCCCATATTGATCATTAATTGCTTTGAAATGGTCTAAATCCAGTAAAATAATGAGATAAGAGAGCTGTTGTTTTTGTAACTCTTTAATTTTTTCATTAAAAAAACGTCGATTATACAAACCCGTTAATGGGTCTATTTGGCTAATCTCTTGAAATAAAGATTCTCTATGACGCCATTGTAGTAAAAGTATTTCAAAGAAAAGTAGACCCGCAAATAACACAGGTATAATGAAATAAATCATACTATAAACCCAAAAATTATTATGATAGGGAATACTATTTAATAATTGATGGCTAAAAATAGGTGCATAAGGAATGATGTTTTTAGTGGTCAGATAAATTAAGGCAGAAAAAATAGATGTAGCTAAAATTAAATTAAAATAAATAATTTTTTGGTTAAATAAAACTAATCCTATACCTGTTACACAAACACTCGTGAAAATCGTTGCAGGACTATAAATTCCAACTAGATAACCGTCTAAAACTAAAATTAAAATAAAAGTTGTAATCACAAAGTAGCTAAAATAATGATTTATCCATGTCTTTTTATGATTGAAAATACTGACAATAATTAAAATCGTTAAGCAAATAATCGAAATAATATTGATCATAAGCTGATTTTTTAATAATGAAATATTTAACCATTGCCAAAGTGTTGGTGTGATTAAAATATAAACTTTCCACATAATCCAGATTAAATGAATTAAAATAGCCAATACCAAAACTAAAATACATTTATGAATGTTAGACCAACTCATAATAATATTAGACTGTATATAACTGATCATTTTTTTTGCTAAATTATTCATGGGAGTTATATTAAATCCATTTTATTTTGGTTAGATTAACTCGTTATTCATGTATTTCCTATACATGCTCTAAAAATGTAGAATATTTTAAGAAAAAATACAGTATTTTTATGGGAGCATTTTGAAATTTAATCTGTTATGAAGCTGACCGAGGAGACATTTTGCATATAGTTTCAGTCAGTACTAAATAGACTAAAAGAGAAAATAATGCATAGATGATGTGCGATGAAATTATAAACCTAAATGATTATTTTCTGAATGTTTTTTATTTAAAATTATTAAAGAATTGTATTTTATAAATTATTTCTAAAAATGTCATGCAAGCAGAGCAGTAAGCAGCTATTTAGCCACTGACTGCTTTTTGTTTTAAAAAATTGATCAAGTTTGATCAAGTCGATGAGCAAAGTCAGCAATATCAGCAAGTGCTTTTTTGGCTTCATCAAACCATGGGCTAAACATCTGAAAGTTATGCCACATGCCTGTATAGAGTTTATAGGTGACATCGACATCAGATTTTTTGGCTTTTTTCTCAAAACGGATGGCATCATCCATCAAGATTTCTTTTGAACCCACTTGAACAAGGGTAGGTGGAAGACCTGAAAAATCACCAAAAATAGGTGAAATTTCAGGAATTGAAGGATCTATATCTTTAGGGACATAGTAACTAATTCCTGTTTCTAAAGCTTCTACAGAAAGTAAGGCATCATGTTTTTGGTTATAACGTAAAGATTCACTGGTTAATGTTAAATCTAAAAAAGGTGACATTAAAATTAAGCCACTTGGTAGATGTTCTGGATCTTCTTTTTTGAGTTTTAAGGCAAGAGCTAAAGCTAAATTTGCACCACAAGAATCCCCTGAAACAATAATATCTTTTGGTTGTACGCCTTGATCCATCAGCATTTGATAAATGTCATAAATCGCATCACTTGCTTCAGGATATTGATGATCAGGTGCTAATGGATAGTCCACATGTAAGACTTGCATTTGTGTTCGAACAGCGATTTCAGATAAAAAAGCCCGATGTGTTTTGAGTGAACCAACGAAAAAAGCACCACCATGAATGTGAAAAATCATCTGTGTAGTCGTGGCTTGCGGCTTTATTTCTTCAGCATGTATGCCCGCAATACGCAAAGAACGAAGCACAACATCTTTTGGTTGAGGAAAAACACGTGTGAGTTGTTCAAGAGCAAAACGCACAGCAGTCGGTGGGAGATTTAAGCGACTTGGCATTTTAAAACTGGTCTTTAAAATAGCTTCTGTGATGAATTGTTTCATTAACGGATTAATCTTCATGCTTTTTCCATTTTGTTTGATCTTTACTGTTTTTATTTGTTGAATGACCAACATTATTTACAAGGGTACACTAAATAGTCACATTCAAAAATTGCATATTTGTTGCAATTTTTGAATACTATCATATGTTAATGATGACTAGGGAAATCAACAAAAATGAAAAAAATAGCACTGATGATCGGCTTATTCGCAGCGACGGCATTTGCTAATGCAGCAGATCCACTCAATGGTACAGTATGGAAAACCATTGATGATGAAACCAAACAGCCGAAAGCGATCGTGAAATTTACTGAGCAAAGTAATGGCACACTTTCTGCCACGATCCAAAGTATTGTGACGCCAGGCGAAGAAAATGTATGTACGAAGTGTGAAGGCAAGTATCACAATAAATCTTTGAAAGGTGTCACCATTGTTCATGGATTAAAAAATGTAAATGGTAAATATGAAGGCGGTACAATTCTTGACCCTAAAAATGGCAAAAGCTATAAGCTAAAAGGTGAGTTAGCAGGCAGTAAACTCAACCTTCGTGGCTATATGGGCGTTTCGGCTTTAGGTCGTAACCAAACTTGGATTCGTGCTAACTAATTTTTGCATCAATCATGTGAAAAAGCTCGATATTAATATCGAGCTTTTTATTGTTTATTAAACAGCAGATAGACACTATTTTATTTTAAAGCTTTGATTTTTTCTTCATCAAAGCCGACGACATATTGTTCATCTTTTTCAATAACAGGACGCTTGATCATGCTGCTATGTGCGATTAAAGCTTGAATCAGATTGTCTTGGTTTTCTAAAGCTTCTTTTTGTTCTTGTTCAGAAAGTTTTTTCCATGTTGTGCCTTTTTTATTGAGAATAAGCTCTTGTCCTAATTGGTTGAGCCATCTTTTTAATGTTTCAGCATCAATACCTTGTTTCTTATAATCATGAAATTCATAAGGAATAGACAGTTCATTGAGTAAGTCAAACGCTTTTTTCATCGAACTACAGTTTTTGATTCCGTAAATTTTCAACATAATATATAACCTATTTGTCTTTAAATTTTGATATTGCTGAATTTTAGGGTAGCAAAAAAAATGCGTGGACTAAAACCATTTAAAATTTAAAATGGGAAATATAATGTGAAAATATAAGTTGTCATAAAAATGAAAGATAAAGTCTTTAAATTAATTGCTATAAACATGAAGAAAAATTATAAAGATAAACAACGAAAAGACTTGAAAATAACAAAGTAATTATTTAAAACATAAGAAAGAGAAAACCCGCATCTAATCATCCTGACTATGCGGGTCTCAGTACAACGTCCAATGTCAAATCCATTAAAAATATAAACTTGCGTTTAGTATTTTCCTTTCGTCCTACGGCGTCCTATCCTTTTGCTGTCATCCTGACAATGTCCCTGTGCCGTGAGACAATAATGCGCTTATTGGGGTGAAGAAAAAATACGATAACACGACAAGTATTGTGAGATATTTACACTTATTAAGTGAACAAGTGTTCACTTAATGGTGAGGGTTCTATATTTTAAACTGATAATTGATAGTCAATAATGACAGGTGCATGGTCACTAAACCATTGTTCTTTATAGACCCAAGCGTTGACAGTACGGGTTTTCCAGTCAGGTGAGCATGCCTGATAGTCAATGCGCCAACCGACATTTTTTGCTCGTGCTTGTCCTCGATTTGACCACCAAGAGTAAACATCAGCTTCTTTGCGTACTTCACGGAAGGTATCTACATAGCCTAAATCATCATAAATATGATCGAGCCAAGCACGTTCATGCGGTAAGCAGCCTGATGCTTTTTGGTTGCCTGACCAGTTTTTAATATCAATACGTTTATGCACAATATTGTAATCACCACAGACAATGACTGATTTATTTTCATCACGCCATTTTTTTAGAATGACTTTATATTCTTCTAAAAAATGATCTTTGCGTGCTTGTGCTTCATCACCTGAAGAACCTGAAGGAAGGTAAAGGGAACAGATATGTACGTTTTGTTCTAAACCAAGATCAAATTCAGCACTGATAAAACGACCTTGTGAATCGGCTAATTCAAAACCTAAACCATCTTTGATGGAAACAAAAGGTAATCGGCTATAAATAGCAGTCCCTGCATAGCCTGCTTTTTCTGCGGGAAATAGATGCGTGTACCAACCTTCAGGTTTAAATTTATCAGTCCACTGTGTATGTGTGATCCGACTTTCTTGCATACAAATGACATCCGCCTCAGACTGTTCAAGCCAATCTAGCAAGCCTTTTGTGACAGATGCACGTAAACCATTTACGTTAATTGAGACAACTCTTAAAATTTTTTGATCACTTGGATAGCTACTCTTTGGTATCATGCGCAAGTCTTACCTCTATTACAGAATTTCGGAGCACCTCATGACATCAGCAGCGACATTCAATCCGCAAACTTTTATCGAACTTGCCTTATCACGTGGTGTGCTTAAATTTGGTGAGTTTACTTTAAAATCAGGTCGTGTGAGTCCTTATTTTTTTAATGCAGGCTTACTCAATGACGGTGAAGCATTATCGCTGTTAGCACAAGGTTATGCAGATAAACTCACACAATGTAACAATGTTGAAGTGATCTTTGGTCCAGCTTATAAAGGCATTCCTTTTGTTGCTGCAACGGCTGTTGCACTTTCTCAAGTTCATGGCGTAAGTGTGCCTTGGGGTTTTAACCGTAAAGAAGCAAAAGATCATGGTGAAGGTGGTGTTTTGGTTGGTGCTGCGGTTGAAGGCAAAAAGGTTTGGATTATTGACGATGTTATTACGGCAGGCACAGCAATTCGTGAAGTCGTGACGGTTCTTAAAAATGCAGGTGCAAGTATTGCAGGTGTATTGGTTGCGTTAGATCGTCAAGAAAAAGGTCAAGGTCAACTTTCTGCGATTCAAGAAGTACAAAAAGAGTTAGAAATTCCTGTACATGCTTTGATTACCATGAAAGATTTGATGGACTATTTAGATGCAAAAGGTGAAAAAGAAGCCTTAGCTAAAATGGAAGCATACCGTGTGAAATACGGTATTTAATCTTTTAGATTACATAATTAAGATTTAAGGAGCGTATCGCTCCTTATTTTTGTTAAATAGATTTGCTTCAGGTTAATGCACTCATGGTGTTTTTAGTTTTGGTTGCTGTTGTTGTTATATTTGGTTTTGTTATTGTGCAAAAAATGGATGAGCGACGCTGGCAACGTTATCAGTTTGAACGAGATATGTTTTTTAGATCTCATCCCTTAGTTATTGAAGATACAACAGAATTTTCCTATCAACTCAAGATCAGCTATGCAGCTCAGCGTAAGATCATTACTGAGCAGATGTTGAAACCGACAGCACAGCCATATTATAAAAAAGTACGCTTACAACGTGTGCCAGAGTCTCAGCATGAAAAATATATGATCGATGTGATGTTAAAAGACATTAAAATTGGTCAATTAGATTATATTTATGCACAACAGCTTGGGCAGTATTTGGAAAAAACGGATTTTAAAGTTGGGCGCCCAATAGAAGTATTATCCGAAATTTTGGTTATCCAAAAAAGTGAATATGAATTAGGTTGTCAAATTCGTTTAAATTTGCCTGCTGACTCAACAGAAATTGAATATTTGGAAGTTAAAGAGCAAAGTAAATAATGCTCAATCATTTTCAGTCATACTTAGTTTTCAAAGTCCAAGAAGAAAAATAATAACAGGGACTGCTCTTTTAAGACAAAGCTGAAAAAAATAAAAATTAAAAGAAATTTACAACAAAAACAATTCTGTTATTGTCCTATTACTAGTATTCAGCGTATTAAATGTTATCTAGGTCAAATCTTGAAAATTGACTAGAATATGGATAGATCAGCATCGCCATCGCAAATTTTATGCAGCATTTATTTAGGATAAAAATATGACAAATACCAATTATAGTGAAATCTCTAATTCTGATGATTGCGAAAAATACGTCAATCAATTTATTCAAAACTTTCAAATTCGCTCTGCGGAGATCGGCAAAGGCACTGTGATTAAACGTGCTTTACCAAGCCGTCATAAGCGTATGATTGGCGCATGGTGTTTTTTAGATCATGCAGGACCTGTAACTTTTCCTCAAGGTGATGGCTTAGATGTAGGACCACATCCACATATTGGTTTACAAACCTTTACTTGGATGATTGAAGGGACGATGTTGCATAGTGATAGTCTGGGTACGACTAATCAACTCATTCAACCTAAACAAGTTAATCTCATGACCGCAGGTTATGGTATTTCCCATACAGAAGTCGCACCTGACAATGAAACAAAAATGCATGCGGCTCAGCTTTGGATTGCTTTGCCTGATGATAAAATAAATATGGCTCCACAGTTTGACCATTATCCTGAGTTGCCTGTGGTTGAACAAGATGAGGTTGAATTTACAGTTTTAGTGGGTGAGTTTCTAAAAACAACTTCACCTGTGAAGGTACATTCTGAACTGGTTGGAGTCGATTTTTATGCAAAAGAATCAACCACCACCATCATTCCTTTAAATCCAAAATTTGAATATGGTTTTATGGCACTCGAAGGTGAGGCTGTTGTGAATGGACATGAACTCAACAGCGATAATATGGTGGTATTAGAACCTGGTATTCATAAAATTGAAGTACAACTCCATAAAGGTGCTCGTCTATTGCTCATTGGTGGTGAGCCTTTTGAATCTCCAATTTTACTGTGGTGGAATTTTGTTGGTCGTACCCAAGAAGAGTTAAAGATCGCACGTGAGCAATGGGTTGCTGAAGATGCGCGTTTTGGACGTATTCCAAGTTATGACGGTCCTCGTTTAGAAGCACCTGTATTTCCTGATAAAATGCGTCCTTCAAAATAAAAATAGTGAAAAGTGAGTAAAAGAAAATGGCAATTATCGCAAATGCAAAGGTAAAAACATTGTCCGAAGCATGGTCAGGAGAAGTCAGTAGTGGTCAGCACAGACTCATTACAGATAAACCCGAGTCATTTGGTGGACAAGATCAGGGTTTAGCGCCTTATGATTTTATTTGTTCAGGGTTAATCTCATGTACCATGATTACGCTACGCATGTACGCACAGCATAAAGGTTTTGACTTAGGTGAATTTACAGTTGAAGCTGATTTTAATGCCAATAAAGAAGGCAAAGAATGGATAGATCGTCGTTTGGCTTTTGCACAGCCTTTGACTGAAGAATTACATCAAAAAGTTTTGGATATTTGTCAGAAAACCCCTGTAACAAAGACATTATTGCGTAGTGTAGAAATCAATACGTCTATTCTTTAGTCATAGAAAAATAAAAAATGGTGTTTTTTAAGGAAAATGCCATTTTTATATTGGGTTTTATTGATGAATTTGATCTTTTTACCTGGTGCGTCAGGCAATACCGCATTTTGGAATAATGTTATTCAGTGCTTAACCTTAGATGTCACTACACAGGTGATTGCCTATCCAAGCTTTGGTGGTCATCCTGATAATGATCATGTGCGCAGTTTTGAAGACTTACAACACCATGTATTGCAGCAAATTCAGCAACCTTCTGTATTGATTGCGCAGTCTATGGGGGGAATATTTGCAGTACAAGCCGCTTTACAAAAATCAACGCAGGTTACTGCTTTGGTTTTGATTGCAACTTCAGGTGGAATTGATTTGAGTCAGTTTGAGGTTGCCGATTGGCGTACAGATTATCAACTTAATTTTGCTGTACCTGATTGGTTTGTTCAACATCATGTTGAGCTTGATGCTGAGTTGGAAAAAATACAGTGTCCCGTTTTACTGATTTGGGGCGGTTCAGACCCGATCAGCCCTGTAACAGTTGGGCAGTATTTACATCAGAAAATCGTTCAATCTGAACTGCATATCATTGAAAATGGACAACATGATTTAGCACATGTGCATGCTGAGCAAGTTTCGGCATTCATTGAAAAATTTCTCATCACCCATAAAAAATGCCTAACTGAGGAAAGTTAGGCATGATCCATTTTAGATGTTTAAGCGAGACAATCTTGTTTAGAGATCAAGTCAGGGCATCCTAATGGATTTAACGCGCATTTAAGATCATCGATTTGCTCTTGGGTTACATAATCTTTTGACTTTAAATACTCTGCAACACGATCATCACGTAAACTTAGGAAAGCAGCATCATAAACTTCAAGATCAACAAATAAAGCTGCTGTTTCTAAGCTATTGAAACGATCTAAGAAAATGTCATCACCATACATTAAAAAGACATGATCATAATCTGCATGTGTGTCTACATTTAAGCGTTGTGCCAATGTGGTTGGTGAGGTTTTCACAAATAATAAGTCAGAAAGTTCATCAAATTGAGTTAAATCTAAACTATTTTCACCTGTTTTAACTTTACCTAGCCATGCTTTAAAAACCAGAACAGCACCACCTCGTAGCAACATACTCCAAATTTGATGGCGTGTTTCTTCATCTAAAGATTTGCATTCATCTTTAAGTTCTTGAATGAGTAATTCTTCTTGTTGTGCGATTTTATCAAATAAACCTAAACCTTGTGGTTGATACGCAGCAGGCAAAAACACATCAAATTTGAGCTCTTCAAAGACTTTCAAAGCCAAAGGAACGGCTGCCTGATAAAGCGCATTCAAAGCATTTAATTGAGTATTTTCTAATTTAGTATGTGGGAAAACAGTTTTCCAATCAATTTCAGGCAATATGGCATTGACGCCATATTGACGATGGAATTGTTGGGTTTGATGGATACCATGAGGCACTGATTCAGAAATATTCATGGAAAACTCCTAATTTTTAAAATTTTGTTTATGCATCATTCCAGATGCAAATTTATCTAATCAATAGGCTAATTTTATGATTTATCTAAGATGCAATAGGAATAAGACTAAAGTTGTATGTGGGTTTTTTTGTTTATTATATTTATAAAATTCAAATATTTAAATAATTGTAACCAAGTGTGCGAATGTATGGAAATAAATTTGATTGAATTTGCCATAGAAAATAGTTCAGTGAATTTTTTGGTCAATCAATTTGATTAAAAATCACTAATTTTTGATCATTTTTGCCTAAACTTGTTCGCAGGATTGCTATTTGTCTTAAAAAAATGCGCCTAAAAATAATTTTTTAGACGCAATAAATGTATCAAAACATATTTTTCAAACTTTTAGCTTGAGCTTATTTTGATATTTTTAGACCTGATAACCATGAACGTAATGAAGCAGGTTTGAGTGGTTTTTTCAGTAAGACAATATTTAACTCTTTTAAATGTTGTGGAAGTTCTGGATCAGAATCGGCTGTAATCAGTGCAACAGGAACATTTTCCTGACGATTTTCCAAAATAAAATCTAAACCAATTTTATGATGGTTAAGATGCTGATCAACTAACCAAACTTGAATATTTTCATTTTGGATAATTTCTAAAGCTTGTTCAGGTTCAGTGGCTTTAAAGACTTGATAACCCCATTTGGTTAATAAAGTATTCATGCCTTCTAAAATGGTTTCATCGTTATCTAAACATAAAATTTTATACGCTTTAGTCCGTAAAGGAACCGCTTGTACGGGTGTTGCAACTACTTTTGGTGCATCAACTATAGGCACTTCGATCATAAAGCATGAGCCTTTGCCTAACTCAGAAGCAACATGTACAGGATAATCAAGCAAACTCGTCATACGCTGTACAATGGCTAAGCCCAAACCTAAACCTTGCTCGCCCCACGGTGAAGTATGCCCACAGCGTTCAAACTCTTGGAACAGCTTAATACGTTGTTCCTCAGCAATACCCGGACCTGTATCCCACACACCTATGCGAATATGTCTAGGCTTTGAGGCGGAACGTAATACACCAACAACAACACGTCCTTTAGCGGTATAACGTAGCGCATTACTCACAAAATTTTGAATAATACGGCGAATCCATTGTGGATCAGTGTCTATCCAGAACTGAGCATCATGTACCACTAATTTGATATTACGCTGCGCTGCAATGGATTTAAATTGCAGTTCTAAATCACGTAATAAATCATGTAATGGGTAAATCTGGCGTTTAGGTTGAATAGTGCCGCCCTCTAAACGAGCAATATCTAGCAACGCAGAGAGCATGCTTTCTGCACCATATAAAGCACGATCAAGTTGTTGTAAAGTTTTACGGTCTTCATCGGTCTGTACACTTTGTTCAAGTGCTGTACTAAATAAACGAGCAGCATGCATGGGCTGCAATAAATCATGACTGGCTGCTGCAATAAATCGACTTTTCGACATATTGGCTTTGTCAGCTTGTTCACGTGCTAACTGTTGTTCTGCTAAAGCATTTGCTAACTGTTGGGTTCGATCTGAAACACGAGCTTCAAGAACGGCTTCATTTTCACGGAAAGCTGTAATATCAGCAAATGTCGTAACGAAACCACCACCTTCGATTGGATTTCCACGCATTTGAATGACGCGCCCATCTTTACGAATACGTTCAAACTCATGCGCACTACCGACTTTCATCCAATGAATACGTTTGCGTACATGCTCTTCGATTGAGCCTGGACCACATTCGCCACGTTCTGCGTTATAACGAATCAAATCTGCAATTGGACAACCGACATAGACCAAGTCTTTTGGATAATCAAAAAGTTTGAGATATTGATTATTCCAAGCCACTAAACACATATTCTCATCAACAACACTGACCCCTTGGGTCATGTGGTCGATCATGGTCATAATCAGGTTTTGATTAAAACGTTGCCACTGTGAAGCTTGGTCAAGAATATTAGCAACTTGTCCTAACGCTAAACCATTATTGACCATTGCCGTTGTGAGTAGAGTACGTGCTGAAGCAGCACCGATTGTTCCTGCGAGATATTGTTCGGTAAATCGCCACCACATGCCATTTGCACTACTATTTTCATTCAGTACCACATTATTCATGATACAAAATTGGCGGAAAGCTTGGACAGTTGGACCTTCACCCGTAATACGTTTTGCTAGAGCAATTAAATCTCCAACTTTTAAACGCGCAACATCATGGTTTAAATAACTGATATCTGTTGAGGTATTTTGTGCAGGTAAAGGCTTGGTTTCATAGTAAAAGAAACTTTCAGCTTGGATTTGTTCTGCAACAGAAGGGCGGTAAATACGAGAAACCCAAATATAAAGTAGAATATTTAAGCCCAAAGCCCAAGTGACGCCATGAGTCAGTGGCGCGAAGGACTCAAAACCAAAGAGTGCTTCAGGTCTTAGCCATTGAATATGCATGGGACCATGAACTAAAAACTGCTCTGCAAAAGCACTATATTCGGTAGGTAAACTACGTAAAACAGTCGGTAGAAGTAGAGTGTATATCCATAAAATAAAGCCAATGACTAAACCTGCATAAACACCTTGACGACTTCCTCCGCGCCAATATAACCCGCCAATCAGCGCAGGTGAAAACTGTGCAACCGCACTAAAAGCCAGTAAGCCAAATGTTGATAATTGGTCAATATCATTGAAGAAATGGAAAAATAAAAAGCCTAAAAACATCACTGCCAAAATACAAATTCGACGCGTGAGTTTTAATACTTGTGGGAGGCGCTTATCATGTCTGGATAAAACATTTAAACGCCAAAGTGCAGGCATAATTAAATCATTACTGAGCATAATCGACAGCGCTACAGAGGATACCAGTAACATGCCTGTTGATGCTGAAAATCCACCTAAAAATGCCAATAAAGTCAGCCAGTCTTGCCCATAACTCAGTGGTAAAGACAGCACAGCAACATCTGGAATACTTAAGTAAGCAGGTGCAGCATGGAGTGCCCAACTGGCGATCGGAATAATGGCAATGATGGTTAAAATTAAATAGGCTGCAAACCAACGACGTGCGCCACGAATATGTTTTTCGTCACGCAGTTCGACGACTGCAACGTGAAATTGACGAGGTAAACAGATGATTGCTAAAGCTGCAAGTAAGGTTTGCACCCAAAATGTTTCAGGAACTCCAAAAAGTTGTACTTCATGAAATGTTTTACTGACATCTTTGGAAATTTGTAACAGATTTTCTGGGTTTTCAAAAATAAAAAAGAATGCGACACAGAGTAAGGCAAATAATTTAACAAATGACTCAAATGCAACAGCAAGCATTAAACCACCATGTTGTTCGGTATTGGCAATTTGTCGTGTACCAAACATCATGGCTAAAATGGCTAAAACAGCAGTTAAGCCCAATACACCATTGGTGGTGGTTGAAATGACTTGCGTATTATGTTCGAGCATGACGGATGCACTGAGTGCGATCGCGCGTAGTTGTAAAGCTAAATAAGGAATAATCGCAATGACGGCTAAAATGGTGACTAAAGAGGCGAGTGTTCCACTTTTTCCATAGCGCGCCGCAACAAAGTCTGCAATGGATGAAATGGCATGATGCTGACGAACTCGACCTAAACGCCGCCAAATATCGTAGCCTAAGCCGACAAAAAGCAAAGGACCTAAATAGATAGGAAGAAAAATAATCCCTTCACGAACTGCCGCGCCTGTAGCACCATAAAATGTCCAAGAAGAGCAATATACGCCTAATGTTAGACTAAAGAGAAGCATTCGCCCACGTGTACTTAATCTACTTGCATGCTTCTCACCAAAGAAGGCGCAGGCAAATAAAATTATGATGTAAAGGGCGAGAACCCCAATAATCAACCAACTATTCATAATCACTACAGTCTAACAAGCTATGTCTATGATAACGCATCCCAGAACAGAGGCATTTATTCTGATTAAAATTTAACGACCAAAGTCTAAGTTACGTGAAGCTTCAACATTGTTAATTTTGTCTCATCAAAATAATGATTAAAAATTGCAACCAGTGGACTGGTCGCGAATCAAGGAGCGAGATGATGGATGAGAGACAGGTAGATGCAATTCTACAAAATCCAAAATTTAAAGAAATGGTAGCGAAAAAGAGAAATTTGAGTTGGACATTAACAGCAATTATGTTGTTTGTTTATGTTGGATTTATGCTTTTAGTCGGCTACAACAAAGAGTTTCTACTTACACCAGTATCGCAAGGTAGTGTAACGACTTGGGGAATTCCTTTAGGACTGAGCATTATTGTTTTATCTTTCGTTTTATGTGGCGTGTATTCATATATTGCCAACAATAAGCTTGATCACTTAAATGATGAAGCAATGCGAGAAGTAGAAGCGATTGCTAAAGAAAAAGGGAAATACTAAGATGAAATGGAATGCTTTAAAAACCAAAGCAGCGCTAGCATCTACAGCTCTGTTTTCTACACTTGCTCAAGCTGGTCCAGATCTTGGTGCAGCAGAACAACAAGCAACCAACTGGCATGCAATTATCATGTTTGCTATTTTCGTTGGCTTAACGCTATTTATTACGAAATGGGCAGCAAAACAAACCACAAGTACTGCTGACTTCTATACTGCTGGTGGTGGGATTTCAGGTTTCCAAAATGGTTTAGCGATTGCAGGTGACTATATGTCAGCAGCATCGTTCCTCGGTATCTCCGCAATGGTGTTCAGTTCAGGCTTTGATGGCTTGCTGTACTCACTTGGTTTCATGGTGGGTTGGCCAGTTGTACTTTTCTTAGTTGCTGAGCGTTTACGTAATTTAGGTAAATTTAATTTATCTGACGTGGTTTCATTCCGTTTAGAAGAAAAACCTGTGCGTACACTTGCGGCTGTGAGTTCATTGGTTGTTGTTGCTTTCTATTTGATTGCTCAAATGGTGGGTGCAGGTCAGCTCATTAAACTTTTATTTGGTTTGAACTATAACGTTGCTGTTGTGATCGTTGGTCTTCTGATGATGGCTTACGTTATCTTCGGCGGTATGTTGGCAACCACTTGGGTGCAAATCATTAAAGCAGTAATGCTACTTTCAGGTGCAACATTCATGGCATTTATGGTCATGAAAGCAGTTGGCTTTAGTTTCGCTGAAATGTTCAATCAATCGATTCAAGTTTTTGCAAAAGTTCATGATGTAAGCTTTGAAAAAGCAGCGCAAATCATGGGTCCAGGTAGCTTAGCTGCAAATCCATTAGATGCTTTATCTCTTGGTTTAGCTCTCATGTTTGGTACCGCAGGTTTACCACATATTTTAATGCGTTTCTTTACGGTTAAAGATGCAAAAGAAGCACGTAAATCAGTTGTTGTTGCAACAGGTTTCATTGGTTACTTCTACTTGTTGACGTTCATTATTGGTTTCGGTGCGATTCTTTTCGTATCAAACAACCCACAATTTATTGATGTTGCAAAAATGGCAGTCACTGGCAAGTTAGAACTTGTTGGTGGTAATAACATGGCTGCGGTTCACTTGTCTGATGCGGTGGGCGGTGACTTGTTCATGGGCTTTATTTCAGCAGTTGCATTCGCGACAATTCTTGCAGTTGTTGCTGGTTTAACACTATCAGGTGCTTCAGCAATTTCTCATGACTTGTATGCAAACGTATTGAAGAAAGGTCAAACGACACCTGAATCTGAACTTCGTATGTCTAAAATCGCAACTTTAGGTTTAGCTATTTTTGCCATGATTTTGGGAATCTTGTTCGAGAAACAAAACGTAGCATTCATGGTGGGTCTAGCATTCTCTGTTGCTGCATGTGCTAACTTCCCAGTACTTGTACTTTCAATGTTCTGGAAAGGCTTAACAACACGTGGTGCAGTGATTGGTGGTTTGGTTGGTTTGGTAACAGCGGTAACTTTAATTATCTTATCTAAAGCAGTTTGGGTAGATACATTAAATATTTCTGATACACCTGTGAACCCATTTAATGGTCCAGCAATCTTTGCAATGCCATTAGCATTTATCTGCTGTTGGTTGTTCTCTGTAACAGATAACTCACCACGTGCACAAGCAGAACGTAAAGCATTTGATGCGCAGTTTGTTCGCTCACAAACAGGTATTGGTATCTCTGGTGCTTCAGATCACTAAGTCAGTTTTTTTAAAGTAAAAAAAGTCCCAAAAGGGACTTTTTTTATGCTGAGGAGTAGATGTTTTGAGGTTAATGTCGTGTATAAATCTCACCATCTAAAATCAAACGCCATTCATTATCTTGTTGATAAGGTGCTTTATTAATTTTAAAGTCCTTTGATAAATCACCTTCACCAATATGCAAATGCTGCTGATTAAGTTGAGTAAGTGGTGCTTTGATATTTGAAATTGTTGAAGACTTCATATCACTTGAGGCATTTTTTTGTTCTGAATGCAGGTGCTGTGAAAACTTAATTTCACCATTCTTTTTAATCTCAAGTGTACTATTTTCACTTTTCCATTCACCAATATAGTTTTGATTTTTTTCAAGTAAAGGATCTGTTTTTGTACAGCCAAATAAAATTAGACTGCTACATAAAATAACCCCATATATTTTTATTTTCATCATGATGTCCTTGTATGATGTTTTTGGGCTAAACGATTTTGAGTTTAAAATCTGACATAGTATCGAATGAAAGATAGGCAATGTATTGATGATTTTTTAAAATTTTCTGTAAGATATCGTATCATTCACCACAAAAAAATAAGAACGAAAAGGAAAATATATGCAAACGCTAGTGCAGTTTTGGAGAGGTTTTAAGCTTTTGCCATCAGCATGGTTGTTATTGGTACAACTCAATATGCTTATTTTATATTTAGTGACAAGTACCAGTCGTAGCTACCAAACTTTAATGTGGGCACTTGGTGTATTGGCATTATTAATGATTGCAAAGGTCATTCGACAGACACCTGTTTATAGTGTGATCGGGCTTTTCTTTGTGACAGGTGCATTTATTTTTTCTATTTTGATGTTGATCGGTTTACGTTCTGTCCCTATGCAAATCACAGCACATTTATTTGAAGCGGCTGCTTATTTTTGTGCTGCTTATGGTTTAGTGCGCTATATGTTTGCAGACCGCTATTTAACCAAAGATGAGCTATTTGCAGCAGGAGCAGTATTTACATTGCTTGCATGGGGTTTTGCATTTTTATATAGCATTTGTCAACTAACCGTACCCAATAGCTTTCAAAACCCAAATCATGTTGGTGAATATCAAACTTGGTTGGACTTACTGTTCTTAAGTTTTAGTTTGCAGTCTGCAACAGGACTTTCTGATGTTATTCCAATTGCACCCGCAGCACGTATTGTTGCAATGTTACAAATGTTTGGCGGTGTAATGTACTTAGCACTAATTGTGTCGCGCTTAATTGCTTTGCATTATATTGCACATAAGACCGATTAATCACCGATTGTGTTTTTACAGTAAGCCAACGTTTTGACTGTTTTAGATGAATTATCATGTTTTACAAGTTCTTTTTAGCTGAACTTGCTCTTTTTTCATGTCATGTGAATGCCTTTATTGACCTTTTGGTCTGTCCTTTAAGTAAAAAAATGTGAGGAAGATATGCCTTCCAAAAAACGATCTTGGTTTGATAATGTCAATCCAAATGTATTTTTTAGTAGCGTTGGGATTATTGTTTTATTTTTAGCAGTTGTAATTTTTACACCTAATGCTTTTGAACTGATCACTCAACATATGAATCAGTGGATTACTGATTCATTTAGCTGGTTTTATGTACTCTCTGTCGCCATTTTTCTCATGGTATTGGTTTTTATTGCTTTATCCGATATGGGGAAAATTAAATTAGGTCCTGACCATAGTCAGCCGTCATATAGTAACGGCTCATGGTTTGCCATGTTATTTACTGCGGGCATGGGGATTGGTTTAATGTTTTTTGGCGTAGCTGAGCCAGTCATGCATTATGTCAATCCACCTACAGGTGAGCCTCAAAGTATTGAAGCTGCTCAGCAAGCAATGCGGATCACCTTTTTTCATTGGGGCTTACATGCATGGGCGATTTATGCTTTAGTCGGTTTAACATTGGCATACTTTGCCTTTCGTTATCATTTACCACTCAAAGTACGCTCTGGTTTATATCCCATTATTGGTCAAAAAATTTACGGTCCTTTGGGGGATGCTGTAGATACTTTTGCCACCATTGGTACAGTGTTTGGTGTGGCAACCACGCTAGGATTTGGTGTAACGCAAATCAATTCAGGGCTTAGCTACCTGTTTGGTTGGGAAACTCAAATCAGTACACAAATTATTTTGATTATTTTTGTGAGTGCATTGGCTTCTTTATCTGTATTTCTCGGTTTAGATAAAGGAATTAAACGCCTCTCTGAATTGAACTTAGTTTTAGCATTGGCTTTACTGGTCTTTGTATTTTTGGCAAGTTCAAGTGTCTATATTTTACAAACCACAATTCAAAATGCTGGGCAGTATATGTCCAATTTATTTTCCATGACTTTTAATCTCTATGCTTATCAACCCAATGGCTGGATTGGTGGTTGGACGATTATGTACTGGGCATGGTGGATTTCTTGGTCTCCATTTGTTGGTATGTTCATTGCACGTGTATCACGTGGACGAACCATCCGTGAATTTATTGTTGGTGTTTTACTTATTCCAACAGGATTTACCCTGATTTGGATGGGGTTTATGGGGAATGCGGCATTATTTAGTATTTTAGAACAGGGAAATACTAGCCTGATTGCCGCCGTGCAACAAGATTCCTCTGTAGCATTATTTGAATTTTTAAATCATTTACCTTTTGCGAGTATCTCTAGTTTTATTGCAACGATTTTAGTGATTTTATTTTTTGTCACCTCAGCTGACTCTGGTGCGCTGGTCACAGATTATTTAACAGCGAAAACTGAAAATTCACCTGCATGGCAACGTTTATTTTGGACAGCTTTAATGGCTATTTTGTCCATTATTTTACTGTTGGTCGGTGGGTTAGGTGCATTGCAATCGGCAACCATGATGAGTGCTTTGCCATTTACTTTGATTATGTTGCTGCTCTGTTGGGGGCTACTCAAAGCATTACGTTTAGATGTGACAAAAATGCATGCTTTACAAGTTGCACGTATTACGCCACGAGCAGTACAAAATCCAAGAAGTTGGCAACAACGCCTTGGGCTGATTATGCATTATCCGCATACCCATCACGAGGTTGAACAATATATACAAACAGTGGTACGACAAGCTTTTGAAAATATTCAACGTGAATTTAAACGCCGACATTTAGATGTGAAAATTCAGGAAATTGAAGAAGGTTTGGTGCTAAGCGTTGACCATCAAAGCGAAGTCAATTTTGTGTATAAAGTTTTTAATCATGTCACAGAAGCTGCGAGTTTTATGCTCGATGAGCAGCATGAAAATATTGATACATTTTATCAAGCAGAAGTCTTTTTACGTGAAGGTGGACAGGGCTATGATGTAATGGACTGGACACAAGAAGATGTTTTACAAGATATTATTGACCAATATGAACGTCATTTACATTTTTTAAATGTGATTCGTAATTCAAACCTAGATTGATTTTTCAGATCAACAATAAAAAAGGACTCAAATGAGTCCTTTTTTGCTTCTGAAGAAATATTCTTAGAAACGGAATTTAGCATTAACGCCCACAGTTTGGGTGTCGTTTGCTGCTTTAGAGTTCGCATTTACGTAGCTTGCACCCACTGCAACAGCAGGAGTGATGAAGTAATTTACGTTTGCGCCCCAAGCTGAATCAGGAGTTGCATCAAAGCTAGACTCTGCATAAGAAGCACCAACGCTTAATTGTGGGTTCAAATACAAATCAGTTTTTAATTGGTAAGCAGTGTCATCACCGTATACAAGACCAGTTTCAAAACCAATCGCCATATTTGTACCGTCAATGTTACCTACATATTTAGTACGTGCAGTGATTGCATCTTGGTCATCGCCAATTGTTGCAGATTCTGCAACAGCTTTTGCAATGCCTGTACCCATAACATTGAATGCATCAAGCGCAGCTTGGTCTGCAACACTTGTATAACCAACAGCAACTAAGAAGTTTTTAGTTGCAAGCGCACCCACTTCTAATGCATAACGATCACCATTGTCGTCAGCACGATTTTGGTTTTTGCTGTCTAAAATAGTATGACTATAAGAAGCACTTACATAAGCAGGAACAAATTTAGTTGGAATATAAGCTTCAGCTTTAGCACCAAAGTTATGAGCGATTACGTCAACACCATTTGAACCAACTTCGCCATAGTTATAAGCAAGCGAAACGTTAGAAGCTTGGTTTAAAAATGCAGCTTCAGCCAAAGGACCTTTAGAAGCATCAACGTCTTTAAGGTAATATGTACCTTGAATTCCACCTGTAAAATCTTTGTCATTTACAGTTGTGTCGATGTATTCAGATTGACCTTGAACTTCGAATTGATACGCTTGAGCACCGGTCATGGCTAATAATAAAGCAGTGGCTAAACCGAGTTTTTTCATAATCATTTCCAGTTTGTGAAATGGGTAAAATATACTGCATTGTATTGTAACAATGTATTAAGTCAATGAAGTATAAAGATATTATATTTTGAGTTTGTTTTTTAAATATGGTAGCGGTCGAAAATTGGACAAATGAACCTCAACCTGTCAACCCTGAAAAAATATCAATGAGAACAACTAACTAAACCTATAAAAATTATAAAATATGTATGTAGATTAGGTAAAAAAACCTTGAAAAGTGGATTGGTTTTATGGATTATTTTTATTTAATTGATCGAAATAATTGATTATTTCAGTTTTGTTTCAGTGGCTTTATCTGATGTGAATATGTGATTTGTTTCGTAATTTAAAAAGATAGATATTTTGCTAAAAAGCTTCTTTTGTTTAAAAAATAAACATACAAAATTATTTTTGTTGATTTTTTATCATATTGTACAAATTATGTGATTTATTTCAAATCCTACTAAAACAATCTGCTTTACTTTATTGGTTAAATTTCGCATAATTCTTATATCAAATTTATATGACAAATTTGATAATTTCTTCAAAGTTTTACTTTTTAATGCCCAACTTTCCCCAAGGTTGGGCTTTTTTTTGATTAATTTTTAATAACAGTAATATTAAAAAAATATTAATGTTTAGTTATTTTTCATCCTTAATTTAGTTGAAATATAAAATATTGTTTTGTATCGAAATTAAATAAATCAAAGACTTTTGTTGCACTATATTGGTGCGTATTTTTTATTCATTTAAGCGAAAAAGTTAAAAAAACCCCAGTTTTTTATCAAAACTGGGGTTTTTCGCCAAAATCTTCGGAAAATTTAGAAATTCTGCTGAGGAATATTCCTAAATCGCCCTAATGGGGTGCATTATGCACTTAATTGTTGCACTTGTAAATATTTTCTTACATCCTTGTGAAAAAAACTTACATTTTTTAAAAATTAGATCAATTATGATGCGGTTTAAATACTATTTATTGGGTAAATAATGAACTATATCAAATGTATAGTTATTTTAGGTTTAGTGGGTATAAGTTTGGGCTGCCAAAAGCAAATGTTATCTCAGACAAATGATGTGATAAAAGTGCAGCCAATGCCTGAAAACTTATCAAGAGTACAAGAAATTCCATACTTATTTGATGAAGCACATACACAAGCAGTGATGGTGATTTATGACGGACAGCATTTTCAACAGTTTGGCAATAATTTGTCTCGTGCCAATCAGGCTTTTATTCCTGCATCAACTTTTAAAATATTGAATGCTTTGATTGGCTTGCAGCATAACAAAGCAAGTAATACTGAAATATTTAAATGGGATGGAAAAAAGCGTAGTTTTTCGAGTTGGGAAAAAGACATGACTTTAGCTGAAGCAATGCAAGCATCAGCAGTACCTGTGTATCAAGAGTTGGCTCGTCGGATTGGTTTAGAGCTGATGCAAAGTGAAGTCAAACGTGTGGGCTTTGGCAATGCTGATATTGGTACACAAGTTGATCAATTTTGGTTGAAAGGTCCATTAAAAATCACACCACAACAAGAAGCAGCATTTGTATATGGTTTAGCAACAGAACAATTGGATTTTGATGTAAAAGTACAGCAACAAGTTAAACAAATGCTTTTGATCGAACAACGCGGTGACTTAAGACTTTATGCCAAAAGTGGTTGGGCAATGGATATTGAGCCACAAGTCGGTTGGTATACAGGTTGGGTCGATGATGGGCATGGTAAAATCACAGCATTTTCTTTAAATATGACGATGAAACAGGGTGATCATGTTGGAACAAGAAAAGAACTCACTTTAGATGTTCTTGATAAATTAAATATTTATAGTTATTTGAAATAAGAAATAAATAAAAAAAAGCCCAGTCGATAGAGAGGTGACTGGGCAGAAAATGTAATGCTAAGAAACTTACAGCGAATAAATTAAAAGCATTCATCAATTTGATAAGATTACTATATTCACTTTTTTGATATAAGTAAAACAGTTTATTTAAATAATATTAATTTAAAAAAACGATTATTGTGTAGTAAATATAGAAACTGAATTAAATATTTAGGCTTAATACAGTCATGAAGTCGATCAAGCCTGATCAAGCAATGTCACTAAAGGTATAAGGAGATACCTTTAGATGTATTGTGATTTATGACGATCCGTTCAAAATAAAATAAGAATATGGATAAGGATGTAAAATGGATTTAACACCAAAACCCACACAAATTTCACAGGTTGTGGATCAGAGATTTTCACCATATCAATGGTTTATTATTCTTTTATGCTTTCTCATCGCATTATTTGATGGCTTTGACACCCAAGCAGTTGCATTTACAGGTCCAGCAATTATTGATGCATTTCAACTCGATGCCAAAGCTTTAGCACCTGTATTGACTGCAGGCATTATTGGCATGACAGTCGGGGCGATGTTCTTAGGAATGCTCGGAGATAAGTTAGGTCGCCGTAAGACCTTGATGATTTGTATATTTATTTTTGCGCTCGCGACTTTTGCAACGGCTTTTGTCACGCATTTAGATCATATTTTTGTCTTGCGAGTGATCGCAGGGTTAGGTATGGGAGGCGCAACGCCTGTGCTTTTGGCATTGGCATCTGAATATTCACCAAAGCGTTATAAAGGCTTAGTGACGACAGGTGTACTTTTGGCACTACCTGCAGGGGCGATGATAGGCGGTATATTGGCGGCTAAAATTTTACCACTTTGGGGTTGGCAAAGTATTTATATTATTGGTGGTGTCATTCCGTTGGCATTATTAGTTTTGATGTTTTTTGTTTTGCCTGAATCTTTGGAGTATTTGGCGCAGCGTCCTACGGAAAAAAATAAAGCCAGTATTGCCAAAATTTTAAATAAAATTTCAGCTCAACCGATTCAGCTTAATGAAGATGTTTTTGCAAAATCAGAGATTCAAAAAGTAGAGCCAGCCAAGCTTTCGAGTTTATTTCAAAATGGTTTAGCCAAAACCACAGTGGGTGTTTGGGGAACATATTTCTTTAACTGGATTGCATGGTTTATGTTGCTGTCTTGGTTGCCAACGATTTTAAAACAATCGGGTCTAGATCCTATTCAAGCGCCTTATGCTTCTGTGACGGTAAATGCCGCATTTATTGTTTTTGCGATTCCATTGGCTTATTTTTTACCAAAAATTAATACAGTTAAAATTCTGTATTTTATGTTTGCTTGCGGAATTGCTGTTGCTATTGCTTTGGGTCTAAGTATTGAAACTGCTCAATGGTCAATGATTTTTGCACTGATTGCATTGGCAGGCTTTGGTATCGGCGGACAACAACTCGCGTTAAATTATTTGGTGGTTGCATCGTATCCTGCTGAAGTTCGCGCAACAGCAACAGGTTGGGCGATTGGTATGGGGCGTTTTGGTGCGATACTCGGTTCAGCGATCGGTGGTACAGTTTTATCTGGTTTTGGTAGCAGTGGTTATTTTTATGCTTTGGCTATTCCGTTGGTGATTGCTTGGGTTTGCGTGATTTTAATTCGTAAGCGTTATCAGCAAACAGGTGAAGTGGTGGTGAGTCACTAAGTATATTAAGACCTCGAAAGAGGTCTTTTTTTATCGCTGAGTTAGGATATTAATCTTTGGTTTTTTCAATCAAATAGTTGATGAAATTGGTACATGCAACGAGTTAATGTATTATGTAAATAACAGTTCTAAGTTAATACACTATTTAAGCTCAAGTAGAGATTTTTTCGAGCTTCCAAAATTTTAACTTTATATTCTATTGTAGTTTTCTCATTAACTTCACCATTTCTATATAAGGTATAGGAGTTAAATTTCCCTAAAAGTTCTCCATAGGTTCTTAATTTTTCTTGCTGTTGCGTATAGCCATGTAATAGTAGCAATCCTTCATTTTTACTAAGTAGGCTAAAATCATTGAAAAGAGTTGCTCTTAATGGGTCAAGCCGATCATATAATTTTTGGTTTTCAATAGGTGTTTTCTTTGTTTCAAATTCAAAAATAGCCCACATTTTTAATATTAAATGATTTATTTCCTCAACATCTGATGAAATATTGGCTAAAAAGTTTCTATTAAATTGCAGATTTTCCTTAGCAACAGAAGCCGATATATTTATCTTTTGATTAAAATAGGCAATTACACCAGTAATTAGTGCACCTAAACCAATTTTAATTGCAGTATCTAATATTTCTAATCCAGTCATAAAAATCAATATAGATTGATGAATAATGGTTTTACCACTAAATCACAGCGATTTGAAGCATATCCTTTTAATCTCCCCTAACCCCTCTTTTTAAAAAGAGGGGAACTCCATTTCTAAAAATGGTTGGGAGATTTTTATTTCAACATCGGCTTTAAAAACTTCGCTGTATGTGAAACTTTAGATTTCACCACGTCTTCAGGTGTACCTTCAGCAATGATCTGCCCACCGCCTGCACCACCTTCAGGACCCAAATCAATCACCCAGTCAGCAGTTTTGATCACATCCAAATTATGCTCAATCACCACAATAGTATTGCCCTTATTACGAAGCTCATGAAGAATATCCAAAAGTTTCGCAATATCATGGAAATGCAGACCAGTCGTTGGTTCATCAAGCACATACAAGGTTTTACCTGTATCACGCTTAGCAAGTTCACGAGCAAGTTTCACACGTTGCGCTTCACCGCCTGAAAGCGTGGTTGCAGACTGACCCAAACGGATATAACCCAAACCAACCTGATTTAAAGTTTCCAAACGACGGTGAATCACAGGAATTGCATCAAAGAAATGCATCGCATCTTCAACAGTCATACCCAAAACATCAGAAATATTTTTTCCTTTATAGCCGACTTCCAAAGTTTCACGGTTATAACGGTCACCATGACAGGCATCACATGGCACATACATATCGGGTAAGAAATGCATCGCCACTTTGATCATCCCGTCACCTTCACAGGCTTCACAACGACCACCTTTGACGTTAAATGAGAAACGACCTGCGGCGTAACCACGTGCTTTGGCTTCGGGAGTCTGTGCAAATAATTCACGAATCGGGGTGAATAAACCTGTATAGGTCGCAGGGTTAGAACGAGGCGTACGTCCAATCGGGCTTTGGTCAATATCGACGACTTTATCGAGGAATTGCAAACCATCAATCGAGTCGAATTTTTCAGCCGTGAGCGTGGTTGCACCATTCAGTTGCGTTGCTGCTAAAGGCAATAACGTACGGTTAATGAGCGTTGATTTTCCTGAACCTGAAACGCCTGTTACACAGGTCATCACTCCTAAAGGAATGGTCAGATCGACATTTTTCAGGTTATGTCCTGCCGCACCCATCAGCTTGATTTGCTCATCAGGCTTTGGTGGTTGCACACGCGTTTTCGGCACTTCAATTTTTAACTTGCCTGATAAATACTGACCTGTGAGTGATTCACTATTTGCCAAAATTTCATCATAGGTTCCTTCGGCAATCACATGACCGCCATGAATCCCTGCACCCGGACCAATATCAATAATATGATCGGCTGCACGAATCGCATCTTCATCATGTTCAACCACTAAAACGGTATTGCCTAAGTCACGAAGACGAACTAATGTTTCAAGCAAACGATCATTATCCCGTTGATGCAAACCAATCGAAGGTTCATCAAGCACGTACATCACGCCCATTAAGCCTGCACCAATTTGCGAAGCCAAACGAATACGCTGAGCTTCACCACCCGAAAGCGTTTCCGCAGAACGTGACAGACTTAAATAGTTCAAACCTACAGAGACAAGGAAGTGTAAACGTTCACGGATTTCTTTGAAAATTTTATCGGCAATTTCGCCTTTGGCACCTTCAAGATTTAAATCCTGATAATAATCTTCTGCGTCGCCAATCGACATCTTAGTAATTTGGGCAATGGTTTTGTCTTTCACCCGAACATGGCGTGAAATTTCATTCAGACGAGAACCACCACAGGCATCACAAGCAGCATTGGATAGATATTGTGCCAAGTCATCACGAACATAGTTGGACTCTGTTTCGCGATAACGACGTTCCAAATGTGGCAAAATGCCTTCAAAAGCCTGTACACGACTATGCTTACGACCACGCTCATCGATATAACTTAAATCAACTTTTTCTTTGCCTGTACCATACAAAAATTTCTTTTTGGTATCGGCATCGAGTTCATTCCATGGCGTATCCAAAGAAAAACCAAAATGATCCGCCACTTTCTGAATCATGCTGTAGTAATACGGGCGTTGTCTGTCCCAACCCCGAATTGCACCTTGACTGATTGAAACATCAGGGCTAGGAATCAATTTGTCCGCACTGAAATGACTGCGTGTACCTAAACCATCACAAACAGGGCAGGCACCAAATGGATTGTTGAATGAAAATAGGCGTGGTTCAAGTTCTGCCACAGCGCGGTCACATTCAGGGCAAGAGTGTTTTGCTGAAAATACCCGTTCAGGTTGTTCGCCATTCATCCACGATAAAATTGCAATATCGCCACCTAAACGCAGTGCGGTTTCAAAACTTTCTGCGATACGGTTGCCCAAGTCATCACGGACTTTAAAACGGTCTACCACCACTTCAATGGTGTGTTTTTTCTTTTTATCCAATTCAGGTGGTGTGTCGATATCAATCACTTCACCATCGACACGGGCACGGACAAAACCCTGACTTTGTAATTGTTCAAATAAATTGCTGTACTCGCCTTTACGCTCTCGTACCACAGGTGCAAGCAACATCAGTGCTGTACCTTCTTCCAGACCTTTGACTGCATCAACCATTTCCGAAACAGTTTGCGCCACCATTGGCAGGTCATGTTCAGGACAGTAAGGTGTACCCACACGTGCATAAAGTAAACGCAGATAATCGTAAATTTCAGTAATGGTTCCCACCGTTGAACGTGGGTTGTGACTGGTTGATTTCTGTTCAATGGCAATTGCAGGGCTTAAACCTTCAATCGAATCAACTTCAGGTTTTTCCATTTGCGATAAAAACTGACGGGCATAAGCAGACAAAGATTCAACATAACGGCGCTGACCTTCGGCATATAAGGTATCAAAAGCAAGTGATGATTTACCTGAGCCTGAAAGTCCCGTGATCACCACAAATTTGTCGCGTGGAATATCGAGCGATACGTTTTTTAAATTATGGGTACGTGCGCCTCGAATACGGATATGACTTTGACTCATAGAACGATCTCGAATGTATGCAATTTGAAGGCTATATATGATAGCGATTTAATTTTGTTCAAGCTGTATTAAATCGTTTTTTCGCGACATTTTATGTCGGATATGTGAAAGATCTATTAAATCAGAACCTTTCTTTGCATTTTTCAAATTCAATAAAATGAGCTTTTCATCAAGTTAAAGACAAAACTGTTCAAACGTCATTACTGTTGAATATGATGTTTGAGCAGTAAAATGTCCTATAGAATCAATCATTCGGTTTTATAAAAGCCTGATTAACATGCCATCGAATATGGGCGCTCGAAAATAGAATCTAAGTCTTCAAATGCAAATACTCTTGCAATATCATGGTGTTGTCTGGCATAAAAATTAACTTCCTTTTCAAGTAATTGTAGAAAATCATAATATTGATCTTCAAAATCATCTAAATCGAGTAAGTCCCAACCTTTTGCAAGATGGCAATTAAATTTTGTAATAAATGCCAACATCAATTTTTGAATATGTGTATTTGTATAATAAATCAGGTACGTTGCAGCAGCACCGCAATGCTGACACCCTTTTTCTAGATAAATTTCTTTATTGTTTAGCCAACAACATTGTAAAGTGAAAAATGTACGAATGGCTTCCGTTGCTAATGTTGGATCTTGCATCTGCACCTCACACCTTTGATGAATTGATAATGATAATTATTATCATTTATTCTGGCATTATTGTATGACTTTGTCCAGTTTTGATTTTATTGCTTCGTGCCGATGTGTAGCAGTATGAAAGAAATACAGTAAAATTATATCTTCAAGTCGATGCAGAGCAGCTCAACCATGCTGTCTTTATTTTTAAAATGTGTGATTGGAGCAGTGGTTGTTTTGTTGATCGCTGTATTGTCAAAAAGCAAGGTATTTTATATTGCAGGTTTGGTGCCTTTGTTTCCAACTTTTGCCCTAATTGCACATGTCATTGTCGCTCAAGATAAGGGTAGCTATGCTTTACAGCAAACCGCATTATTTGGTATGTGGTCTTTAATTCCTTATTTTGTCTATTTGCTAACGGTCTATTTATTGGCACCTAAAGTGCCTGTTTGGTCATGTTTAGGGCTCGCTACTTTGTGTTGGGTATTGAGTGCCATTGTGTTGATTTATGCTTGGAATTTTTATTATGCATCAGCGTAAAAGATGAAAAGTCATAGCAAGGTATTAATACCTGTCAGTTCAGTAAAATTATTGGATAAACTTCTAAAAAATCCTCCCAAATACTTAGTTATATAAAGCGAGAAACTTCCACTAACTAAAGTAATTTTTAGTCATGAAAATTCTACTGCTTTGCAAAGGGAGGATTAAAAAATATCAAGTTATAGATTCTAAATTATTGATTAATCTAAGCTTAACCATTGTCTTTGATGATAAGCGCTATCCCAGAATAAATATTCAAGCTCAGCACCTTTGGTATATGCTTGATGCATTTTTTCAATGGTATCAGCATCGCAACGCGCTGCAATACGGTCAATAGTGGCTAAAACATTTTGAACAGCTTCATTAAAATGCTCACCTGAATAGGTGTCGACCCATGCTTGATAAGGGTTATTTGCCACAGATGCATTGACAATATCTTTGCCAACTTCTGCATAAATCCAAAAACAAGGCAGCAATGATGCTAATACAATAGGATAACTCTCAGACCAAGCCGTTGCAGTAAGGAAAGACGTGTAGTGATGACAAGCCAAAGTCAAAGGCGTATTTTCAAAATCTGCTTTGCTAATCCCAAAATCTTTCATAAAACCATCATGTAAACTACGTTCTACAATAATGGCTTCTTTGGCACCTTGAGTGAATTGGATAATGTCATCTGCTGCAAATGCTTTTGCGCCACACACTGCAAGCGCACGTCCATAAGCAACTAAATAATGAGCATCTTGAATTACATAGTGGCAAAAAGCGTCTTTACTTAAAGTGCCTGCCGCAAGTTCTTGGTTAAAAGGAAGAGCAAGCGTTTTTTCATAAAGCGCTAAATTACGTTGCCAAACATCTTGAGAAAAAGACATTAATTTATTCCAAATAGTTTATAAATTATGCTTTAACTATAACAAATAATAATTTTTTTGCGACATGAAAATCCGTTTAATTTCGTTTAAATATTCAAAAAAATCATACGAAGAATTTGAGAATAGTGTGAAAAAGTTGTCATAATTACGACATAAAGCTTAATTTTATTTAAGTCCTCTATTTATCATTAGATAAAAATTTATTTATAGGTCGATCTATCATGTGGAAACATTTTGGTTTCTCAATCATCTTTACGGTCGTCTGTCTTGCTATTTCTGCATATTGGGGCTTTACCCATGGACCAGAAGCAGGCATTAAGACGATGTTTACGGCATTAGCAATCACAGCAATTTTGGCAGTGATGGAAGTGTCGCTTTCTTTTGATAATGCCGTGGTCAATGCGTCAGTCTTACGTGGTTGGGATCATTTTTGGAAAATGATTTTCTTAACCGTGGGTATTTTGATTGCTGTATTTGGTATGCGTTTGATTTTTCCAATTGTGATTGTTGCTGCAACAGCAGATATGGGCATGATGGAAGTGGTTAATATGGCATTAAATAATCCAAAAGATTATTCTGAACGTTTAATTGCACATCATGCTGAAATTGCGGCTTTTGGTGGTTCATTCTTACTTTTAGTTTTTCTTAACTTTTTCTTGGATGAAGGTAAAGATACGCATTGGTTTGCATGGTTGGAAAAACGCTTAGCACATTTAGCTAATGTTCCTGCGATGTCAGTATTTTTAGCTTTGATTGCATTGTTGATTATGGCGGCGAATGTCGAAGAAGCAAAACGTTTAGTGGTGACAATGGCTGGTATTTGGGGCATCGTGGTGTATGTAGGTGTGCAAGTCCTTAGTCATTTATTGGGTGGTGAACCTGAGATTGATGAAGAGGGTAATGCCGTTGGTCATGATGCTTCAGGCGCACCAACTGGTGCAATTAAAGCAGGTATAGGTGGCTTTATTTATCTTGAAGTTTTAGATGCATCTTTTAGTTTTGATGGTGTCATTGGTGCATTTGCCATCACTTCAGACGTGGTCATCATCATGTTGGGTCTTGCCATTGGTGCTATGTTCGTTCGTTCAATGACGATTTACCTTGTTGAAAAAGGAACACTCGATGCATATGTTTATCTTGAGCATGGCGCACATTATGCGATTGGTGCTTTAGCATTTATCATGATTGCCAGTGGTACAGGTTTGCATGTACCTGAAGTTGTTACAGGTTTAATTGGTGTTGCATTTATTGTTTGGGCAGTTTTAGCTTCAATCCAATATAACAAACGAATTGAACAGCAAAGTTAATTCTTTTTTAAGAAAAATGTTTACAATAAGGGACGCTTTGAAAGCGTCCTTTTTTATGCTCAATGTTTCCACACCGTCTGCAATATGCGATGATGTGGCTACAAATTAGCTCGCCAGTTTTGATAAGCCAGTAGATATGATGAATCCTTTAGAACGCCGCTCGACCTTTGCATTAAGTAGTATTTTTGCTTTACGCATGTTGGGATTGTTCATGATTATTCCTGTCTTTGCTGTTGCAGGACAGTCATATCAATATGCAACGCCAGCACTGATCGGTTTAGCCGTAGGTGTGTATGGTCTAAGTCAAGCATTATTACAAATTCCGTTTAGCCTTTGGGCAGATCGCTTTAGTCGCAAACCACTGATTGTATTTGGTTTACTGTTGTTTGCTCTGGGTGGTGCTGTGGCGGCAATGTCAGAAACGATTTATGGTGTCATCATTGGTCGTGCCATTGCTGGAGCAGGGGCAGTTTCCGCAGTGGTGATGGCATTGCTTGCTGATGTCACTCGTGAAGAAAACCGCAGTAAAGCCATGGCGGTCATGGGCATGAGTATCGGTTTGTCTTTTGTTGTTGCATTTAGTTTAGGTCCGTGGCTGACCAGTTTAGTGGGAATTTCAGGTCTATTTTGGGTTACGACCTTGATGGGCTTGTTGGCGATTTTGACTTTATTTTTAGTGCCAAAAACCACACGTCATCATAAGAATTTTAATCAGGGTTATTTCAATCAACTGAAACAAGTCTTGAAAATGGGTGATTTAAACCGTTTACATGTGTCAGTGTTTTCATTGCATTTATTACTAACCGCAATGTTTATTTATATGCCATCGCAGTTGATTAACTTTGCAGATATTCCATTATCTAAACATGGTATTGTGTATTTACCCTTACTTGTAATCAGTTTGTTTTTTGCATTTCCAAGTATTATTTTGGCTGAAAAATATCGCAAAATGCGTGGTATTTTCCTGACTGCCATTGCAGGCATCATTGCAGGCTTGGTGATTCTTATTTTTGGTTATGAATCTAAATATATCTTACTGTTAGGTTTAGCTTTCTTCTTTATTGCTTTTAATGTCATGGAAGCATTATTACCTTCGTGGTTATCAAAAGCTGCTCCTATTCAATCTAAAGCGACTGCCATGGGCGTCAATGCCAGTGCACAATTCTTAGGTGCATTTTTTGGTGGAACGCTCGGTGGTCAATTAATTTTACTTAATAATACGACAATGGGTTGGAGTGTTTTATCGGCAATTGCTATAATTTGGCTGCTCATTAGTTTTGGGCTGGCGCAACCACGTTATTTAACATCAATTGTATTGCGATTACCTGAGAATAAACAAACCGATGATTGGACTTCTCAGTTATTAACAATTCGTGGTATTGAAGAGGTCGTGGTGATGTCTGACCAACAAGTTGCCTATATTAAAGTTGATAAACAGCAAATAGATGATGCTGGGCGACAACATTTAACGCACTTGTTTGGTAAAGAGGTAGCCATTTAAACATAACTCTTATAAAGTAAAACATAGAATCGAATAGGAAGATAACGTCTGATGCGTGGTGTAAATAAAGTTATTTTAGTAGGTACTCTAGGTCGTGATCCTGAGACGAAGACTTTCCCAAATGGTGGGTCTCTCACTCAATTTTCAATTGCGACCAGTGAGTCTTGGACAGATAAAAACACAGGCGAAAGAAAAGAACAAACAGAATGGCACCGTATTGTGCTACATAACCGTTTAGGGGAAATCGCTCAGCAATATTTGCGTAAAGGCTCTAAAGTTTATATTGAAGGTTCTTTGCGTACTCGTCAGTGGACAGACCAAAATGGTCAAGAGCGTTACACCACAGAAATTCGTGGTGAACAAATGCAAATGTTAGATTCAAATCGTCAGCAAGGTGGTGAAGGTGGTGAAAACGGTGGTTATAATCAACCTCGTTTTAACAACAATAACAACCAAGGTGGCTTTAACAACAATAACCAAGGTGGTTTTAATAACAACCAAGGTAATCAAGGCGGTTATGCGAATCAGGGCAACCAAGGTAACTACGGTAACCAAGCCAATAGCAACCAAGGTAACTATGGCAATGCAGGTAACAATGTAAACCAAGGTTTTCAATCACCTAAGCCAGCAGCAGCGCCTGCTACACCTGCTCAAGCACCAGCAGATTTAGATGATGATCTTCCGTTCTAATTGATTAAAACAGCAAGTCATTATCAAAACCCTTTGCGAACGCAGAGGGTTTTTTATTGGGGAAATCAAGAAATGAGAAAATAAAAAATGGATAAAATAGATCAGTTTACACAAATATGGTTAGATTACTCACTTAAACTTCATGGACGTCAAGGAATTGATGAAGTGCTTTTTGCAGAAATGATTCAACTTTTAAAAGATATAGATGCTGAGTATCGAGCAAAGGATTATATTCCAAAAAAATTAGTTGAAATTTTTGTTGATATGTTTATTGCAATTGATGGCTCAGCGTCTTATTACGATGATGAATATCAACAAGAAATCTATCAAATGGCGGATCAACTTTCTTATTATGCACGGAATATTTGTACAAATTAAATCATCATCATGTAGACCACCTAAAGAATCTCCTTTGTGTTGCAAAGGAGATCGGGAAGAGCATTATTTCTTTGCTGATACCCACATCGTGATCACAGCTTTAAACACAGTCTCATTTTTTGTATCTTTGACTTCGACATTGACTAAATAATCACTGCCTTGATTCCATTGAAAATTTGCATCGGCAGGCGTCGCAATTGCGACTAAATCGGTATTGGCTTTTTTTAGATATTCAACCGTCATGCCTTTAGGAATCCAACGATGTGTAGAGGGTACCGTGGCATCGGTCATTGTTCCACCTGCGAGTTCTGCCATATTACACATTGCAATTGCATGAACTGTACCAATATGATTGAGGACAGCACGATGTTTCTTGATTTTGATTTCGCAATAATTTGGTTTAAGTTGTTCAAAGACAGGTGAAATACTACTGAAGTAAGGTGCTTTTAAACAGAGTAGTTTGGAGAATGTCCATTTTCCAGCAGGTTTATTTTTAAAGCTATTCCATAGTTTAAGTGCTTGGCTCATTGTTATTTCCCATTTTCATTGAATACAGACGATGATTTTAATACAGAATAATATTCTGTTATTGGCTCGACAGACATATTCTGCTTAAAATTGGTCAAAGTTAGCGGATGGAATTAAAGATTAATGGAAAATATCGAATTATTAGAACGAATTTATGTAGGAAAACGAGCAGAATTAAAACGTCAAATTCTTAAACAAGCTTTGCTTTGTTTTTTAGAAAATGGCGTGGAAACAACAAGTATTGAAATGATTCGTGAACGGGCAGATGCGAGTGTTGGCGCAATTTATCATCATTTTAAAAATAAAGAAGGTATCGTTGCAGCTTTATTTTTTGCAGCTTTAGACGACCAAGCACAGCGTCGTGAAGATGCTTTAAAGCAAACAGAAAATATGCAACAAGGTATTATCTCAATTGTGGAAAGTTATATAGATTGGGTAGTTGATTATCCTGACTTTGCTCGTTTTTTGTATGCAGCTCGTTTTGCATTAAAACAAAGTTCACTTTATCCAGATTTGCAACAGCGTAATCATTTGCGTAATCAATATTTATTACAATGGTTCCAACAACAGAAAGAATTTCATCTTTTAACTGATATTCCACGAGAGTTATTATTGTCTTTGGTCATTGGTGTGGCAGAAAATTATTGTCGTGCATGGGTGTCAAATAAAGTCAAAACTTCACCACAAAATTATAAAAAAATACTCGCAAAAACAGCATGGAATAATATTGTTAATTTTTCAGAAAGCTGTGTGGAAGTGAGCCAAAACTAGTTGGCTCATGCACTTTATTATATTGTTATGATTTATTTTGCCGCTGCTATGACTGAGATTTCAATGAGCCAGTCGGGATTGACTAAATCGGCTTGGATGGTTGCGCGTGCAGGTGTATTGCAGCCGCGTAGCCATTCAATCCAAATCGCATTTACGCTGTTAAAATCAGCCAAATTTTTAATAAATAATTGAGCCGATAATAAACGAGATTTATCTGTATTGGCTAAAGCCAAAAGTTGATCAATTTTTTCAAGCACTTGTTGAGTCTGAGCTGTAATATCTAAATCTGTATCGGTGGGTACTTGACCTGATAAATAGACAGTTTGATTAAAAACAGTAATCGCGCTCATCACTTCTGTACAGTTAAAATATTGAATATCTGTATGATTCATTGTGTCTTTTCCTTAAGTTTGACTGGATTGGTCTATTTGAAAATGAACTCGGTTGGTAATAGCACACATCAATTCATAGCCAATGGTTCCTGACATTGCTGCAACTTCATCAATCGGAAGAATTTCCCCTGTTTGTGCTTTGCCCCATAAAACCACTTCACTACCAATGCTGACATTTTTGAGATGACTCAGATCAACAGCAAGCATGTCCATGCTGATGCGACCTAAGGTTTGGCTACGTTGACCATTGACTAAAACAGGTGTGCCTGTGGCTGAGATTCTTTGATAACCATCGGCATAACCACACGCTACAATGCCTATACGCATAGTTTTTTCTGCTTGAAAATGCGAACCATAACCGACGGTGTCTTGCGGTTTTAATGTTTGAATTGCGATGATTTCGCTTTTTAAAGTCATGGTTGGTTTTAAATCCCAATCTTGAATACCATGATGTGGGAAGTCAGGTGAGCTACCATAGAGCATGATGCCTGCACGAACAAAGTCTGTATCTAAATGCGCATGTCGCAAAATTGCAGCACTATTACTTAATGATTTTTCACCTGCTAAATCTTTGGTGATTTGTTCAAAAATGTGTAACTGATGGGCAATACCATTTTCACCAAAACGCTCAGCATCTGCATCTGAAAAATGCATCATATGGGTAATAGAGTGGACTTTGTCACAGGATTTTAACTGTTGCCAAACCGTATGATATTGTTCAGGGGCAAAACCAAGTCGGTTCATACCACTGTTCATTTTCAGAAAAACATTAAACTGAGCCGCTTGGGAATGTTGCAATAGCCAGTCAATTTGATGCTGACTATGTAAGGTAAAACTTAGATTATATTGAACACAGTCAAATAAATCTTGTGCTGAAAATATACCTTCTAATAAGAGAATCGAACCTTGCCAGCCCAAAGCACGTAAGCGTTTTGCTTCATCAAAATCTAATAAAGCAAAACCATCTGCAGATTGAAGAGCATTATAAACACGTTCAATACCATGTCCGTAAGCATTGGCTTTGATTACCGCAAATACCTTACTTTTAGGGACAGTTTTGCGAACAACTGCTAAATTATGCGCCAAAGCATCTTGGTGAATAATGGCATAAATCGGGCGAGGCATAACATACGCTCCATGTATGAAGTGCTAAGGATTAAGCCACGTGGGCATAACGTTGCAGTGATAAACCATCCGTACTGATGTCAGGTTGATGACGTAAAACAATGTCACTAATCAATTTGCCTGAACCGCATGCCATCGTCCAACCTAAAGTACCGTGACCTGTATTTAAAAATAAATTTTTGTAGCGAGTCGCACCAATAATTGGCGTACTGTCAGGTGTCATTGGACGCAAACCTGTCCAAAAAGAAGCTTGTGCTAAATCACCACCTGGAAATAAATCTTGTGTGACCATTTCTAAAGTCTGACGGCGTGTTTGTTTTAAGCCAAGATTAAAACCACTTAACTCAGCCATACCTCCAACTCGAATACGTTGGTCAAAACGAGTAATTGCGATTTTATAAGTTTCATCTAAAACTGTAGATTGTGGCGCAAACTCAGGATGAGTAATAGGCAGTGTCAGAGAGTAACCTTTGACAGGATAGACAGGTAAATCAAGTGCTAAAGGACGTAAAAAGTCACGTGAATAACTGCCAAAAGCCAAAACATAACGGTCAGCTTTTATGATTTGACCATCTACCAGTACACCTTTGATTTCATCGCCTTCTACAATCAGTTTTTCTACATTGCGATTAAATTGAAAATCTACACCTAAGTCTTGTGCTGCTTTGGCTAAGGCATTGGTAAATAAGTAACAATCACCAGTCTCATCATTGGGTAAATGTAAACCACCCACTAATTTATCTTTTGCATGCGCAAGTGCAGGTTCAACTTTTGCAAGGTTGTCAGCATCTAATAGTTCATAACTTACACCGCACTCTTTTAAGACTTGAATATCACGCTGTACTGCTTCGAGTTGTGCTTCATTACGAAAGACTTGTAAAGTTCCTTTAGAACGATGCTCATAATGAATATCTGTTTCTTTGCGCAGTTCACGTAAACAATCACGGCTATATTCTGCAACACGAGTCATACGTTCTTTGTTAATGGCATAGCTGTTGGGATTACAGTTTTTCAGCATTTGTGCCATCCACTGCAATTGCCACATGCTGCCATCAATATTAATAGCTAAAGGTGCATGATGTTGAAACATCCATTTCACTGCTTTAAATGGAATTCCTGGTGCTGCCCATGGAGTGGAGTAGCCTGGTGAAATTTGCCCAGCATTGCCAAAGCTGGTTTCTTCTGCTGGACCTGACTGGCGGTCTAAGACAGTCACTTGAGCACCTTGTTTTGCTAGATAATATGCACTAGCGACCCCAATAACACCACTTCCAAGTACGAGGACATGCATAATTCATTCCTTTCATCATCATCTAGTTTATTTCACTAGTATATGAATGAATTAATAGTTTATTTCACTATTTTAAGGCTTATAATTTAGGTGAAATAATAGTTTTTCTCGCAAAAAATCTAAAAACAGGAAATAAATGATGCGTAAGCTAGATCGTATAGATTGTATGATTTTAGACATTTTACAAAAGGATGGACGAATCGCAATTAGTGAGTTGGCATCGAAAGTCAACCTATCTACAACACCCTGTTCAGAGCGAGTGAAACGCTTAGAGCGTGATGGGATTATTATGGGCTACTATGCACGTTTAAACCCTGCTGCTGTAGATCGTAATTTATTGGTTTTTTTAGAAATTAAGTTATCTGCAAAATCAGGTGATGTTTTTGATCAGGTCGCGAAAAGCTTAACTGAAGTACCAGAAGTATTAGAATGTCATCTTATTTCAGGTGAGTTTGATTATTTGGTCAAAGCACGTTTAAAAGAAATGGGCGCATATCGTCGTTTGTTGGGAGATTTATTAAAAAAATTGCCTGCTTCGGCTTCTTCTCACAGCTATGTTGTGATGGAGGAAGTAAAAGAAAGTTTATATCTCAATTTGAATTAAACAGTCAGATATTCTGCTTATTTTGTGAATGATCTTATTTTATAAAGTCTATTTGATCTAAAAAACAGATCATTTTTATTAAAAACTACTGTTTTACCGATTTTAAATTCTTTCGTATATTGGTTTCACAGACAAGCAATCCCTGAAACGAACTGAAGGAATACGACATGAGTTTAATCAATACTGAAGTTAAAGCATTCAACGCAACAGCATATAAAAATGGCGAGTTCATCGAAGTTTCTGAAAAAGAATTTTTTGGTAAATGGTCAGTTGTATTTTTCTATCCTGCTGATTTTACATTTGTTTGCCCAACAGAACTGGGTGATTTAGCCGACAATTATGCTGAATTCCAAAAAATGGGCGTTGAAATTTATTCAGTATCAACCGACACTCACTTTACGCATAAAGCATGGCATGACCATTCAGATGAAATCAAAAAAATCCAATATCCAATGATTGGTGATCCAACTTGGGCTTTGGCAAAAAACTTTGAAGTCTTGATCGAGGCTGAAGGTTTGGCTGATCGTGGTACTTTTGTGATTGATCCTGAAGGTAAAATTCAGATCATTGAAATCAATGCAGGTGGTATTGGTCGTGATGCACAAGAGCTTTTACGTAAGGTCAAAGCAGCACAATATGTTCATGCACACCCTGGTGAAGTTTGTCCTGCAAAATGGAAAGAAGGTGATGCGACACTTGCACCTTCAATTGATTTGATTGGTAAAATCTAAGCTCAATCTGCTTCAAAACATCGTATTTAAATTTGAAAAATCCAGAACCATGTTTCTGGATTTTTTATGTTTATTCGGTTCATTCCAATAAAACGAATTTAAATAAGACTATGTCAAATAGCCACGATGTTCAGTTGCCAACTGACGTAAACCTTCCACCAAATGATCAATCAGTTTTTCCATTGCCAGACGTTGACCTTTACGTGAGGCATACACCAACTGCACCGTACCAATATTGGAACACCATTCAGGTAGAACATGAATTAAATCACCATTTTTCAGATCTTCTTCAACTGCCAAATAAGGCAAATCTGCAATACCTAAACCATCTTTGGCTGCGTAATAGACCCCAGCAAGGTCATTGCATTTCATACGTGGCGTGAGAGGAATCATAATTTCTTCATGCTGTTTGAGGTTGTGTAAATGCCATTGATATTGTGGTTTTTGAGTCCCCAGCACAATACTGGGCAACAGATGTAAATCGGTAAATTGTTCCACTTTTTGATTTTTTAAAAGTTCAGGACTGGCGACCAGACAATGCGTGGTTTTAATCACGTCACGTACAATCAGACTTGAGTCTTCATTGGCTTGAAAATTGGTACGTATCGCTAGATCTATATCATCATGAATCAGATCGACTCGACGACTGGTCAATTCCAGTTCAATTTCAACTTTAGGATATTCTTTTAAAAACTGATTCAGCAGTTGGCGAATTTGGAAATGCATCATCAGGGCAGGGCAACTGATTTTAATCAGCCCTTGCGGCTCGCTTTTTTGACGCAGCAGGACGCTTTCAGCGCATTCCACTTCTGCAATGACTTTACAACATGCCTGATAAAACTCTTCACCGAGTTGGGTCACTTTAAAATGTCGTGTTGAGCGTTCAATCAAACGGACATTGAACTTGCTTTCCAGTTCCAAAATACGACGACTGAGTTTAGATTTGGTGATATTACTCGCTTCACTTGCCGCACTAAATCCGCCATGTTTGACCACCAAATAAAAATAGTAATAATCATCAAAAGAATACATGACAGATCTCGGCTTTGGACAGTTGTAAAAAAGTATAACATTGACTGCATATTTTTTATTTTGAAAAAAATAGCCTTCAGTTGAAGGCTATTGATCTACAACACAGATTTATTTTTTCTCAGTGTTTTTGACATAGCTTTGGATCAGGTTGCTATAGTCAGGAATGTGCGCACCAAATAATGCACCTAAACCTTCAATGTCATTACGCCAATCACGGTGTAACTCACAAGATGTACCGAACCAAGTCATGAGTTGAGCACCTGCCTGTGACATACGATCCCATGCAGCATCACGTGTTAAATGATTAAATGTACCTGATGCATCAGTGACGATAAAGACATCAAAGTCTTCTTCAAGTGCAGAAAGCGCAGGGAAAGCCACACAAACTTCTGTAACAACACCCGCAATAATTAATTGTTTTTTGCCTGTTGCTTTAACAGCCTGAACAAAATCTTCATTGTCCCATGCGTTGATTTGACCAGGACGAGCAATATAAGGTGCGTCTGGGAACATTTCTTTCAGTTCAGGAACTAAAGGACCGTTTGGACCATCTTCAAAACTGGTGGTTAAAATGGTTGGAAGGTTGAAATATTTTGCTGCTGCTGCAAGTGCCAATACATTATTTTTAAATTTATCTGGATCAATGTCACGTACTAATGAAAGTAAGCCTGTTTGGTGATCTACTAATAAAACCGCAGCATTGTCTTTATCTAAACGAACGTATTGTTTTCCCATTGTTGTATCCTCAGAAAGTAAATTTTTTAGTCAAAATGCACGGATGTGCAAAGTTGCGTTGTACCGTACTGAATTGATCATAGCCATAGGTGATTGCAAAATGAAGACCTAATATGAGAAGAATTATCTCAAATATAGGATATTTTGATTAAATAGTGATTATTTTTACTTTTTTGTTCTATTTGGTGTTCTAAAAAAGACGATTATCTCAATAATAGGAAGCTCAATATCAAGATCGTAGCAGTATCACACCTTTAAAAATATTATGATGGATTCATATTAAGCCCTATAGATAGGAGCAATAAGATGAAAAAAGTTGTAGGTGTATATCGCAATCAACACATGCATTGGGTTGGTGATGGTTTCCCTGTAAGAAATCTATTTTCTTACGATCGTTTAGGTCAGGCAATCAGTCCATTTTTACTGTTGGACTATGCAGCGCCTTACTATTTTGATCCGACCACAGCACAGCATGGCGTAGGTTCACACCCACATCGTGGTTTTGAAACAGTGACACTTGCGTATCATGGTGAAGTTGAACATAAAGACTCACATGGTGGCGGCGGAACCATTAAAACAGGTGATGTACAGTGGATGACTGCGGGTGCAGGACTGGTGCATGAAGAATTTCATTCACATGAGTTTGCTGCCAAAGGTGGACTGTTTGAAATGGTACAGCTTTGGGTTAATTTACCTGCGGCAGACAAAATGACAGCACCAAAATATCAGGCGATTGAAGCACAGCAAATTCCTGTAATTGAGTTGGAAGATGGTGCGGGACATATGCGTGTGATTGCAGGTGAGTTGATGGATCATGCAGGTCCAGCATCAACATTTAGTCCAGTCAATGTGTGGGATGGAACTTTAAAAGCAGGACATCAAACACATGTACATGTACCTGTAGATCACAATACATTGGTTGTGGTTTTAGAGGGTGAGATGCTCATTAATGGTCATCAAGCTGTACAAAATAACTCTATTGTATTGTTTGCAAATGATGGTGAAGCACACATCCAACTTGAAGCTGTACAAGATGTGAAATTTTTGGTGCTAACAGGTCAGCCACTCAATGAACCCATTCAAGGTTATGGACCTTTTGTCATGAATACCAAAGCTGAGATCATGAAAGCATTTAATGATTTTAACCAAGGTAAATTTGGCGAAATCTCTGTTGAAGCATAAGCTAAAAAGCGGATTGAATAATCCGCTTTTTTTATGAAAATTTGCGGCTTATTTCAAGATAAAAAAAGGGCTTCTATCCCACACTATAGAAGCCCTTTCACGCTGTAAGTTTTCTTTATACATTTCACAGATTACCGAAGTAAAATTTGTGAAGTAGTTATCATTTATGTAAATCATCATAATCAATGTTTTTTTGTTTGTAAATAGAACGAAAGGTAAAAAAAATAATTTATCTTTATATTTTTAAATGATTTTTCTTTAAAATTAATAAAAAATTGTTTAAATAAAATGGCTTATGGTATTGCGTAACAAAAAGTAATATTGAATTTTTTTATACACTAGCGCACTTTTTTGATTTGTGAAAAACCTGAAAAACTGGAACTTTTTAATAGCCTATTTTTACAAGCCTTCATTCATAATAAAAAAAATAGTTAACTCTCGGATAATAACTTTGAATATTGCAGTGATTGGTAGTGGCATGGCAGGGCTTGCTACTGCAAGAATTCTGAAAGATGCAGGACATGACATTACTCTTTTTGAAGCTTTACCTGGTCGTGGAATGGATAGCCACAGTATTGAATTTGAAGGTGGTTTGATCGATGCACCTTTAAGAGTCATGAATCCACACTTATGGGAAAATACTTTAAGTCTTGCTGCATACTTGGGAATAAAAACATTTCCTGTGCGCACATTTATGGCGTGTAGTTGGTTATTTGAAGACAAAACAGAAACATGGCTAACGACATCTCGTACACGCATTGGAAATTTTCCGATCATTAATAATCGTAAAGGCATTAAGCAATACGGTTGGCGTTTAGTCAAAGGGATGTTACAGCTCAAAACTGCGATTCATCAGTTTTTTAAATCGAAGAATCAAGACATTACCTTAGCCGAATTTATTAACCACAATGACATTGAAGAAGTGTTTTGGCATGGTGCAGTGATGCCTGTGCTTTATACCATTTGTACCTGTGATCCAAAAACGATTGGTGAGTGGCCAGCAAAACCATTATTGGTTTTTTTAAGACAACTGACAGATGGTGATGCTTTATTACGTTTACAAGGCGGTACTCCTGCATTAGTCGATAAACTTGTTGAGGGTATCGACATTCACAGCAGCTCAGCAGTTTCAAAAATTGAAGAACAAGGCGAACAAGTTTTAGTTGAAAATATACAGGGTGAGCAATTTCATTTTGACCGTGTCATTGTGGCAACACCAACCAATAAAATTGAAGATTTTTTAAATAAAGAACAATTTGCAGATGATATTGCTTTGTTAAAACAATTTAAATTTGAGCAAGGCGAATTGGTGATGCATACCGATGCGAGTGTCATGCCGCCTAATCGTAAAGACTGGTGTGTACTCAGTTATATGATGGATCGTAAGTTTACCAAGCAACAATTTACAGTTTGGTTGAACTCGGTAGAGCCAAGTTTAGTCGGTAAATCACCTGTTTTTCAGACATGGCGACCTGTAACTGAAATCGATGCGAAAAAAGTAATTTCTAGTGTGACGTTGACCCGTGCAGTTGTAAATTCAGATACTGTGGCATTGAATAAAGAATTGCAGCAACGACATCAACAAGCGAATCGTAAGGTGTTCTATTGTGGTTCTTGGTCATGTGATGGATTACCAATTTTAGAGTCAGCCGTCACTTCTGCAATGCATATCGCACAAACTTTTGGTGCGCCATTGCCATTTGTGGGTTTAAAACCTAAAGTTGAGGTTGCTCCCCAACTCGGTTATTAATTTTCAATGAAATGGTTTCAAGCATTACAGCAACAATTGTCACAACATAAATATGCGATTAATGCAAAAAAATTAGGTGATCATGCTGTTTATGCTTGGACGAATTTAGGATATTGGACGCCTGAAACGGAGTCATATCCACAAGCATGTTGCCAATTAGCAGATCAATTGGCGCATGCTGTTGCTTTAAATTCAAAAGATAAACTTTTAGATTTAGGCTGTGGGCAGGGGGCTAGTCTGTTAAATTGGCAAAATAAATATAAAATTCAGGATATTAGCGCGGTTGATGTGCAAGCTAAATGTATTGCGTTTTTACAAGAAAATTTAAATTCAAAGATTAAACTTTATTGTGCTTCATTTTTAAATTTAAAAAATATTTTTCCAACTGCTTGTTTTGATGTCGTTTTATGTATTGATGCTGCTTATCATAGCAATTTAAATTCATTTCTAAATGCCATACATGACGTTTTAAATTCAAAAGGACGTTTGGGTTTTCACTATTTAATGTTATCGGAAAAATGGCAGCAACTTTCACATTTTGAACAACAAAAATATCGTTATTTACTTAAATCGGCTGATATTAAAATTCAAAATTTAGAAAATCAGAAAAATACTGAAAAAATCATATCGAATTGTGGGTTTGCAGATATTCAAATCATTGATCTTTCTGAGCAAGTATTACACGGATTTTCACAATATATCAAAGCTGCTGATACTCAATTGACATCTTTAGACAATATCAAAATTCAAATGACAGCGCGATTATGTGAAAAATTATTTAAAGATGGTCTGATTCAGTATGTACAAATCAGCGCACATAAAAATGTATGTACATAAAAATGTAAAATATATTGTGGGGGCTAAAAACAACAAAACCTCACTAAAAAGCGAGGTTAAGTATAAAATGGTGCCGGCACACGGATTCGAACTGTGGACCTACTGATTACAAGTCAGTTGCTCTACCAACTGAGCTATGCCGGCAACGTGGCGAGAATTTTACAGAAAAATGACAGAAATGCAAGCCAAAAAATAACCAATTAAATATTTTTTTAAATTTTTCTCTAGTTTTATAGTAAATCATTGATCCTAAAAGTCTAAATAGATTATTTAGTGTACATTTTAAGGCGAGAAGACCTTATATAGTGGATATTTTAAGTGCTATATAAGGTCAATGAATTAAGATTTAGGGTTTAAATAAAAGTGATTGGAATGGATCATGAGTATCATTTTATCTTTATTTACTCCTTAAAATTTGATCTAAATCCTGCGCGCATTCTTCTAAAGTTAAAGCCATATCAATTTGCATTTGGGGTTTAAGCTCATTTGCAAGTTTTCTCCATTGTTCAATTAAGCGTATCGCCTTTTGAATTTTATGTTTATTAATATCCTTCGCAATAGTAGGGGTATATCCGCCACGTTTAGCATTTTTGAGTTGTTTTACATAATTTGTGCTGTTATTCATTATGACTCCCGAATACCAGAATCGACGTGTTCTATGTACTTCATCAACTGTTGATACTGCATCTTTCATCGTAGTGGCTCAACATTGCATCTAAATGATATTGAATAGAAATATTCGATAATTCTCCCATGAGGTATAAATGCTCTCTTTCTTGATTAATAACAAAATATTTATTTTAATCAAGTTAATATCGTTAATTTATGCAATTTTATTGTCATTTAAATCAGTTTTTAAAATTAAAAATTTGTATCTATATGTTGAATCTTAGGTTTTCTTGAGCTTATAAATTTAGATATTGGTGGTGTTTTTCTGATGATTGGCTTCAATAGCGTAAATAGAAACCTAAATTTTTTGACATTAAAAAAGGCTTGAACCCTTTAGATTCAAGCCTTTCGATACTGCTTTGGAGTGCAGTTCTTTGATATTTGGCGGTGAGAGAGGGATTCGAACCCTCGATACGCGCAAACGTATACACACTTTCCAGGCGTGCTCCTTCAGCCACTCGGACACCTCACCAAGGCGAGCGATAATAACTAAAAAAATCAATTCTGCCAAGTTGAAACAATTGATTTAGAGCAAAAGTTTTTTTGCAGTGATATGATTGCGAAAAAATAGTGTCTACAAATGAAGACTCATTTATGCAAAGTACTGCAAAAAAAGCGGCATTACCTGCCATCACCTTAGCTGCATTAGGTGTCGTGTTTGGGGATATTGGAACCAGTCCCTTGTATGCTTTAAGACAATGCTTTCTAACCGCCCATCTGGCGATTTCAGAAGCATCTGTATTAGGTATTTTATCGCTGATTTTTTGGTGCATGATGCTCACCATCAGCTTTAAATATGTCACCATCATTATGCGTGCTGATAACAATGGTGAAGGCGGTATCATGTCATTGTTAGCACTGAATCTACGTTCAAATCGTATCGCTGACAATAAAAAGATTTATCTCATTGCTTTAGGATTTATTGGTGCATCACTGTTCTTTGGTGACGGCATCATTACACCTGCGATTTCAGTATTATCTGCAATTGAGGGGTTAAGTATTGCAACACCTGTATTTAATAAATGGCTCATGCCCCTTGCGATTGGTATTTTGACCGCATTATTCCTTGTACAACGCCATGGTACTGGGACTATGGGGAAATTTTTTGGTCCTATTACTTTAGCTTGGTTTGTGTCAATTGGTGTGATTGGGATTTGGAGCATCAGTCAAACTCCCTTCGTATTAACCATGATCAGCCCACACTGGGCGCTGCATTTTATTTTTCATCAACCCTATGTTGCATTTTTAACGATGGGGGCAGTGATTTTAACAATGACAGGGGGTGAAGCACTCTATGCAGATATGGGGCATTTTGGGCGTTTACCCATTAAAGTTGCGTGGTTTGCTGTGGTTTTACCTTCGCTATTGTTAAATTATGCAGGTCAAGGTGCGCTACTTTTGCGTGACCCTTCTGCAATCGAAAACCCTTTTTATTTGTTGATTCCAGAATGGGCTTTATACCCCATGATTGGACTGGCAACAGCCGCAGCAGTGATTGCATCACAAGCAGTGATTACAGGTGTTTTTTCAATGGTCAATCAGGCAATTCAATTGCGTTATTTACCTCGATTAACCGTACACCACACATCAGATGTTGAACAAGGGCAGATTTATTTACCTTTTATTAATTGGGTATTGTTTGTTTCCGTTCTGATTTTGATTTTATTATTTGAAAATAGTGCCAATCTTGCCAGTGCGTATGGTGTAGCTGTAACCATGACTATGCTATGCGGTACGATTTTAATTTCAGTGTTAGCCTATGGTTTATGGCGTTGGCCGCTTTGGAAGGTTTTACTTTTTGCGATTCCATTTTTATTGATTGACTTTATTTTTGTAGCATCAACATCATTAAAAATTGTATCAGGTGGATGGGTGCCGATTTTGATTGGCGCGATCGTTTATACGATTTTGATGACATGGAAAGATGGTCGAGAAATTGTTTATGGGAAGCTTGAAAAAGAAGCTTTACCTCTGAGTTTGTTTATTAAAAGCGTTAGTCTCAGCAAGGAAACGATTTATGTACCAGGCGAAGCAATTTTTTTAACAGGAAATACCAATATTGTGCCTCATGCCATGTTGCATAATATTAAGCACAATAAAGTGCTTCATGAACGCAATATTATGGTCACTGTGATCACACGCGATGTCCCTTATGTGACGGATCAAGAGCGTATTCGGGTTGAAGTCTTAGATGATCGTTTTCAGCAGATTTTTGTCTATTATGGTTTTAAAGATCAGCCGAATATTCCTGTAGCACTTGAACAAGCGTATGGTCAATTACGTATTCCATATGACATGATGCAGATTAGCTTCTTTATTTCTCGTGATCGACTCATTCATACAATCGGTGATGGTATGGCGCCTTGGCGTGAAAAATTATTTATTTCAATGCAACGTAACACAAGTCCTGTGAGTGATTTTTACCAGATTCCTCCAAACCGTGTCGTGGAAATGGGAAGTCAAATCGAGATTTGATTATATTTTTATTTTTTAAAATCAAAAGCCAAGAAGATCCGCTTCTTGGCTTTTTTTGTTTTGGCATGCTGTGTTTGGTCGAGCCTTTAAATACAATGGCTCAAAACCGATGATAAAGACTTTAATTATTTTTAACTTTGTTTTAAAGTTATGCGACATTTTGTGGCGCTTGAGAATAGATTTGAGATATTGAAAATGTCATAATCATTCTGTGAATTTCAATTCAATATCACTAACTACATAAATTCACTCAAAAAAGCCTTGGGTAAAGGCAAAAAATATTCATTTTTTTGTATTTTTTGTGATGAAGAATGATAGAAAATTTATTCAATTGAAAATTCAGCATATTCCTTTCTGAAAATTAGCCTGATAAGCTAATTTATACTCAAGTGATCATAATATGGCACGCAAAAAACGTCGTAGTAAGACTCGTAATTTAGGGAAAGATTTGTTGAATAATTCAGTGGTTAAAGTAATTTTGGGCTTAGTTGCTACAGGCAGTTTCGCAATTGCATTTGGTCAAGAGAAAATAGCTCAATACATTCCCTTTGTTGGTTCAAACTCAACAGAATGCTTAAAACAATTTTATCGAGATGAACCGCCATTTCTCGTCAAAGAAAGCTTACAAAAAAATAGTTATCCATTATGTTTTAATGGATTTAATGTGATGTATTCAGGTGTTTCCAAAACACCACTTTGGACAGCCGAACATTTATCACCTGAACGTTTGAGTCAAAAAATTAAACGTGAAGATAGTTTTCATGAAGAAACACGTGTCAGTTTAAGTCATCGTGCTTTATTGTCTGACTATAAAGGGTCAGGTTATGACCGTGGGCATATGTCACCGAATGCTGATATGCCAGATAAAGCTTCGCAACATGATAGTTTTTCTTTGGCAAATATGGTGCCGCAAGCACCAAAGAATAATCAACAGATTTGGCGTGAGTTGGAGGAAGCAACTCGAGCGATTGTGACTAAACAAAAGAAAGATGTTTATGTGGTCACAGGTCCAGTATTTTCAGGCAAAAAATTAAAAACCATTGGTAAAGGTGTCATTGTTCCAAGCGCCGTTTTCAAGGCAATTTATATTCCTAAACAGGGTGTAATTGGTGCTTATTACGCACCTAATGATAATAGCTTGAAAGTCAACATCGTCAGTGTTTGTTATTTAGAAGAACAGTTAGGTATAAACTTATTTCCTCAATTGACTGAAGAACAAAAGCGTAATACCTATAAATTACCTTTAAATTCTAGCCAAGTGAAAGCAACAGGCAAAGTTGAATATTCACATTGGGATGCTGAAAGCCAGTGTGCGCCAAGTGTATCGGCTGATCAGATCAAGACATTGCAGAAACAATTTCAACCTGCAAATGGTACATCTAATAGCCAATCTTCATCATCGTCAACACCTGCTCAGGGAAACGTGCCCAAGATTGACGAGCAAGTTCAAGAGTCTTTAGTTAAACAATTGGTAGATGTATTACTGCAATATTTATTACAAATTTTAAAGTAATCTAACTCGCTTAAATGAGAAAAGTCCTTATACTTTTCTCATGAGATGACTTAAAAAGATGAGAAGAAAAAATGTTTAAACCCTTTGAAAATGGCACTGAATCTCATTCAATTCATGATTTAACTTTGGAAAATGATGAAGACCGAATTAATATTTATGGTAATTTACAAGTGACCAAAGACCAAGAGGGTCTAAAAGCGGCAAAAGCTTTACAGGCTTATCTCAATGAAATTGTGAAAACCTTGGAACAAGAAACAGATTTACCAGAAAAAATAACCACCCAAGTTGAAGGTGAGGTTGAAAATCCATTTCTCTAAAAATATTTTACAGATTAAAAAAACCTGCATGATGCAGGTTTTTTTTAACGGTTGTATTTGCGAGTATAACGGCATTACTTTTGTTGTTCGCCGCCCACAACTTTATAAATAATTGCTCCGATTGCAGCGCCAAGAATAGGTGCAACCCAGAATAACCATAACTGTCCAAGTGCTGGCGTTTGTGCAAAGAATGCAACAGCAGTACTACGTGCAGGGTTGACTGATGTATTTGTAACAGGAATGCTAATTAAGTGAATCAGTGTGAGTGCTAAACCAATTGCAATCGGTGCAAATCCAGCAGGTGCTCGTTTGTCAGTAGACCCCATAATGACGATTAAAAAGAAAGCTGTCAGCACAATTTCAATGATCAGTGCTGAAACCATAGAATATTTATTTGGGGATAAATCACCAAAACCATTACTTGCAAAGCCGCCTACACCTGCGAAGTTCGCTTGTCCCTGCACGATAATATATAAAATAAACGCAGCAACAGTACCACCAATCACTTGTGAAACGATATATGGGACTAAGTCTTTAGCATCAAACCGTCCGCCGACCCATAAACCAACACTGACAGCAGGGTTAAAATGCCCACCTGAGATATGCCCAAAAGCATAAGCACCTGTCAGTACAGTTAAACCAAATGCAAGTGCTACACCTGCAAACCCAATGCCTAATTCTGGATAAGCCGCAGCAAGCACAGCACTGCCACATCCACCAAAAACAAGCCAAAAGGTCCCTAAAAACTCTGCTAGATATTTATTCATTTAATTTGCCTATTGTTTTGTCAAATTTTGTTCTTTGGTTTTAATTTGTGATTTATATCACACTTTTTGTTTTTTGCATCCGTGTTATTTCGTTTTTTCTCCTTGATTTTTTCGCCATTGATGCGGCGTAAGACCTGACCAAAGTTTAAATGCACGTTGAAATGCACTTTGTTCTGAATAACTCAATAAGATTGCAATTTCATGTAAACTTAAATGCGGATCTTGCAAATATTGTGTGGCGAGTAATTGGCGGATCTCTTGAACACGCTCCTGATACGTGGTGTTTTGTTGTTGTAAATGTCGTTGTAGTTGTCGAACCGACATCTTTAATTGTGTGGCAATCGTTTCTATTTGATAATTATTTTTTTGTAAACCTTTGAGAATACTTTGTTGCAGACGTTCATCAAGTTGTGTGCCATCAGGTAGTTTATTGAGCAGTTCTTTGGCTTGTTGCATCATGATTTGATGTAAAGTCGAATCAGGGCTTTTGCAAGGCGCTGAAAATAGTTTTAAGGGTAAAAGTAGTTCAACTTTGGGCTGAGAAAACTGAATGGGTGCGTTAAAAAATTCCTGATATATACGTGTATTTTTAGGTGCTGGCTGAATAAAGTTCACTTGTTCAATTTGAATATATTCAAGCTGTATATAAAGGCGTAAAAAACGAACCAATAAAGCCAGTGCAATTTCATCTGTAATTTGTGTGGTTAGTTGGACAGGTAAAACTTCCCAACGAATTGAAACAGATTCATTTTGAACTTCAACTTTGAGTGGTCCACCATCATAGATTAAGCGATGAAAATCGTAATAACGTGTGAGTGCTTCACCTAAGGTGTCACATGATTGGGTAATATAGGCAATGATCCCTAAATGTTTAGGTTGAACATATTCCGCAATTTCTAAGCCAAGTGCAGGACTGTGTACTTGCTGATTGATTTCATCTAAAAGCTCACGCCAGATTTGAAATTCAAAGCGTTCACGATTTTGAACGCTTTTTAATTTTTCGGAAATGTCTAGATTTTTTGCTTGGGCATATACATAAAGAAGTTGTCCTAAACCTCCATACACGGTCCCAGAATAGTCTTTAGTTTGTAACATATTTTTTATTTTCAAATAATAATGGTGAATTTATCGGCGCATTTAAACACGCAGTGGATTGAGCGGACAAGTTACCATAAATTACGACAAACAAAAAAAGTAAAAAAATGTCGTAATATGTCAATTATGTTATTTTTTAGGTCAATATCTTTTATTCATGCTGCTTTATAGTGATAAAAAGGACGTAGGAGCATGCAGATGATAAAAGGTTTTGTAGCAGGTTTAATTTTTGCCAATGGTTTTGAATGGGTTGCACATAAATATATTTTGCATGGCACACACCGCACAGGAAAACCTCGTTTTAGCCCTGTTCCTCGTAGTATGAAGTCACATTGGGAGCATCATAGAGAGGTGCGCAAAGTCGAATTTCATGATCATAGTTACGTTGAAGGCGTTTCACATTGGCGTACACGTAACGAGATTATTTCTTTGGCTGTTGTCGCAAGTGCAGCGAGTTGTATTTTTTATCCTTTCTCTAAGGGAATGGCAGCAGCATCTATCTATAGTGCTGTTAATTATTATTATATTCATCGACGTGCTCATTTAGAGCCCATGTGGGCAAAGAAAAAAATTCCTTGGCACTATGACCATCATATGAATTCGAATCAGGATGCAAACTGGTGTGTCACCAAGCCTTGGTTTGATTATCTTTTAGGAACTCGCGTGGTGTCTTCAAGTGACTTAAAAGAACAAAACCCTTTAGGGGTTACCTTACCAAAAAGTACAGCAAAATGGTTGAGTGCTCAAGTTGAACATTTTTTTCCTGTGCAATGGGTACAACAAAAGCAATTGCTTGAATTGAGTGAAGTTAAATAAAACTCAATAAAATGAACAGGTTATTTTTGAAATCAACATTTTTTGATGAGATTTGTCGCACATTGTCATAAAAATAAGTTTTTTTTGTCAATATTGTCAGCGTAAATCATCGTAAATTTAACTTACCGAATGAGATAAAAGAATCTAAGCGTTGTAGTTTCCTTTTTTTCGGTTTATAAGGAGTCGTCTAGACTCCTTTTTTTTATCTATTTAATACCGCAGTACATTTATGATGTGATCTTATTTTTTAGAATTAAAAAAAAGAGCATTCATTTGAATACTCTTAAATTTGATTTTATAAATTATTGAGATCAAAGACGCATTTCAATGCCTTGTTCTGCAAGATATTGTTTTGCCTCAGGAATGGTGTATTGACCAAAGTGGAAAATAGACGCTGCTAAAACAGCATCTGCACCACCTTTTAAAATACCATCTGCTAAATGCTGTAAATTGCCCACACCACCTGAGGCAATGGTTGGAATGGTGACACGGTCATTGATGTTGCGCATGAGTTCGATGTCATAACCTGCTTTGGTGCCGTCTGCATCCATTGAAGTCACCAATAACTCACCTGCACCGAAGTCTGCCATTTTCACAGCCCATTCAATGGCATCAATACCTGTTTCTTTTCGACCGCCATGGGTAAAGATTTCCCATTTATTGTTGCCTGTTTTTTTGGCGTCGATTGCAACCACAATACATTGTGCGCCAAAACGCTGAGAAGCTTCTTGCACAAATTCTGGATTATAAATGGCAGCGGAGTTGATACTGACTTTGTCTGCACCTGCATTGAGTAGTAAACGAATATCTTCAACTTTACGTACACCACCGCCTACAGTGAGTGGAACGAACACAGATTCAGCCATGCGTTCTACAGTACGATACGTCGTATCACGTCCATTTGAAGTTGCAGTGATGTCAAGGAAGGTAATTTCATCGGCACCTTGTTCGTTATAGCGACGAGCAACTTCAACAGGGTCACCTGCATCACGAATATCAAGAAATTGTACACCTTTCACTACACGCCCATTATCTACGTCTAGGCAAGGAATAATACGTTTAGCAAGCATAATTTTTTCCAAAAATAACAGCCGATTATGAAACTGAGCGATGTTGGTGCTACACCTCGCAAGTCAGAGCGGGTATTCTATCAAACTTATGTAAGTTTTTTCGCAGGTTTTCTATGTCGGTTTATACCACTTTGAGTTTAAAGGAAGTTCAGGCTTTTGCAGCACCTTATGGATTGGAGGTGGTCGAGCTGAATCCGATTCAAGGCGGGATTCAAAATACCAACTATTTTTTGGTCTGTGCAGATGCGGCACAATATGTTTTAACTTTGTTTGAAAATATGGATGCACAAGCAGCAGGGGAAATCATTCCTGTTTTAGAACGCTTGGGTGAGCAAGGCTTAGCTGTGCCTGTCCCTTTAAAATGTAATGGTCAATATATTCAAATTTTAAAAGATAAACCTGCACAAATTGCACCACGTATGTCAGGAAAGCACCCGATGCCATCGACGCTTGCGCAAGTCGAGCAGATTGCGATTGCTCAGGCAAAAATGCATGTGGCATTGCAAGACTTTCCTTTACAGCGTCAAAATGCACGTGATCATGCCTATTGGTATAACGTTGCCCGTCAGATTAAACCGACTTTGAATGTTGCAGATACTGCATTGCTCAACAATCTTTTAGGTGTATATGAAGCATTGACTGCGATGTATCCTGACCGTCCTAAAGGCTTGATTCATTCAGATTTATTTCGTGACAATACCTTATTTGAGGGTGAGCAACTCAAAGGTATTTTAGATTTTTATGAATTAAATCATGATGAATTATTATTTGATATTGCCATTACCTTAAATGATTTCTGTACCGAATATCCTGATGTAGTTTTGAATGAGGCGAAGGCGATGGCATTTTTAAATGCATATAGCTCTATTCGTCCTTTAACTTCAGATGAAAAATCTTGTCTGGAGTTGTACTTGGCAATGGCTGCAGGGCGTTTTTGGATGATGCGTTTACAAGTCGCGCAAATGAATCAGGCTGAAGGGCGAACTGGCGAAGATATTTTGCAGAAAAATCCTTTAGAAATGCGTAATATGCTGGTAGAAAGATTGAAGTTTGTAACAGCATAAACAATCAAATAGCACTTACCCAAAATCAGGAAGGTCAAAATGCGTGATCAAGGACGTTTAGTTGAATGGTTTGATGATAAAGGCTATGGCTTTATCCAACCCAATGATGACTCTAAAGGTCGTGTATTTTTACATATCAAGGATTTTGCACAAAAAGGTCCACGTCCGATTTTGGGGTGCGCTTTAGAATATGTCGTACAGGTTGATGGTGATGGACGTTTTAAAGCGAAACAAGTTAGTTATTTAAAGGCATCACAAACACGTAAAAATAGCACGACAAAGCAATCTTTACAGAATAAACCACAAAAATTGCAACCCATGCAAATTTTATGTGTAGTTTATATTATTGCTTTGGCGGGCTTATCTATCAGTGGTTTGCTGAGTGGTATGGTGCTGTTATTGATCAGTATTATCAATATCATAACCTATTGGTTTTATGCACAAGACAAAGAAGCAGCTCAACTGGGTAAACAACGTGCTCCTGAAAATACCTTACATATTTTAGCATTTTTAGGTGGTTGGGCAGCGGCTTGGTTGGCACAACAACGGTTACGACATAAAACACAAAAACAACCTTTTAGAAAGATTTATTTCTGTACTATATTTTTAAATATTTTATTGATTTTATGGCTGATTTCACCTTTAAACGTTTTTAAAATTTGAGGTGAAAAACTAGACTTGTAAAGGAGAGCACATGAATAATTATGTAGACCCGAACAACAGTAAATCTCTCACTTTGATTTTATATATTCTTTATATTGTTGCGATTTTTTCCGCAGGACTTTTGGCAGTCATTGCTTTAATTATCAATTATGTAAAATTAGATTCTGTCCGTGGTACGATTTTTGAAAGCCATTTTAAGTGGCAAATTCGTACTTTTTGGTGGTATCTGATCTGGACGGTTTTGGCTTTTGTTCCATTTCTTTTTCTATTTTTTACAGGGGACAATGTCAATGCCTTTGCAGGCGTTGCGCTCAGTGCAACAATCTTCTGTGGAGCTGTTTTATTTTTTTCATGGGTGTGGATTGTTTATCGAGCAATTCGAGGCATCATTGCTTTAAATGATAATCAAGCTTTGCCTCTATAAAAACATGGAAACAAGATGATTATAGAACATGTTCACTTGACCATTCGCCCTGATCAAAGTCAGGCATTTGAAGTTGCATTTAAACAAGCCAAGACATTTATTTATCCAATGTCAGGTTTAAATGCACTGCAACTGATCAAAAATATTGAAGATGAGCATCGTTATATTTTGCTAGTGTTCTGGGACAAACTTGAAGATCATACTGAAGGCTTTCGCAAATCTGCTGAATATCAACAGTGGAAAGCCTTGTTACATCCATTTTACGACCCGATGCCAACGGTAGAATATTATGCACCCTGTATGATGTTGACCAAGAAAGAATGTCCTGAATAAAATTTTAATCTTTTACAGAATCAGTTTTGCTGACTTCTGAACGACGTTGTAAAAACTTGGGTCTCCATTCACTCACAATGACCCCGATGACAACAAGTAGACCGCCGAGTAAGGCGATAGCAGGTAAGCGTTCACCTGCAATACGCCCAAATAGCGCAGCCCAGACTGGCTCACCCGCATAAATAATTGCAGCTTGTGAGGGTGGAACAGAACGCTGTGCCCAATTCATTAAAGACTGTAATAACGCACTGGTTAAACCCAAGATGACAGCAAGTGAAACCAAGCCCCATGAAAATTGTGGAATATGATGTTCACCTGCTAAGGGCATTGCCATAAATGAAACCAATGAAGCAAAAATCAGTTGAATGACTGTGACGCGCTGTATATTTACTTTTCCAGCAAAATAACCAATTAAAATAATTTCAATCGCAATGGCGATAGAGCCTGAAATGGTAATGATTTGCCCTGCGTTTAAATGAATTTGGTCGAGATTATTTCCAGTGAGTAAGACCAGTCCCAAAAAAGCAAAAATGACGCCAACTAAGGTCATAATATGCGGAACTTTACGGAAAATAAGCCATAATAAAATGGGAACCAAAGGGACATATAAAGCAGTTAAAAAAGCCGACTCACTACTGCTGATGGTTTGCATGCCAATGGTTTGTGTACCATAACCTGCTGAAATGGCGATGCCAATCAAAGCACCTGCAAAAATCTCATGGCGTTGAATGCCTTTCAGATATTTCCAAGACAATAAACCCACCACAAATGCTGCAATCACAAAGCGACAACCGACAAAAAACATTGGAGAGCTATAATTTAAAGCATGCTGTACAACAACAAAAGTTCCTCCCCAAATCATGGTCATGATCACCAAGGCGATTTGGGGCATCTTTTGTTGAATGAAGGAGGAGTTCATAAAATAAAAAAATGACAAAATATTGGCGCTATGGTCTGCTTATTTTTTTTATTCTGCAATAGATCTGTGATAGCGTAATATTGGAAATAGACAATATTTTAAGGTTAAGATCATAATTTATAGTCTATCTATCGTCATGTTTTTATGTTTGGATAATCGTCGCTAAATAAGGAGAATAAGCATGGTGATTGAACAAGCTATCTTTCATATTATTGAAGGGCAACAAAATGCATTTGAAAAGAAGTTTTATGAGCTTTCAGATATTTTCCGACATGCAGAAGCGTGTGAAAAGTTTAAATTGATTCGTGGTATTGAAAATAAGCAACAGTATATTTTACAAATTTACTGGATGAGTCTAGAAGCACATACTGACGTATTTATGAAAACTGAAGAATTTAAACAGTGGTTTTTAGCCATGAAACCATTTCTAGCAGAAAAAATTCAGATGCAGCATTTTGAAAATACTTTGGCATAATATTCTGATTGGGCAGTAGATTGCATAATAAAAAGAGAACCTAAAGTTCTCTTTTTTATATCATTTTAAATGGCTTAACTTATAGACCTTGATCATCTAAAAGTAATTGTGCTTCACGAAGATTTAAAGTCCCTTCATAAATCGCACGACCTGTAATCGCACCTAAAATACCTGCTTTACCACGTAAATTACGGACATCATCCAGATTAGTTACACCACCTGACGCAATCACAGGTAAGCCTGAGAACTCAGCAAGATGTACAGTTTGCTCAACGTTAACACCTTGCATCATGCCATCACGGGCAATGTCGGTATAAACGATGCTTGAAACACCAGCATCAGCAAAACGTTTTGCCAAATCTGTCGCTTTGACATCAGTCACATTTGCCCAACCATCGGTTGCAACCATACCATTGATGGCATCAATGCCGACAATGATGCGACCTGCAAACTTTTTACATGCTTCTTCAACAAATTCAGGCTCTTTCACAGCTTTTGTACCAATAATGACAAAAGACACGCCAGCATCAAGATAATGCTCAATGGTTTCCAAAGAACGGATCCCACCGCCAATTTGAATCGGAAGATCAGGCTGAGCTTTGGCAATCGCTTCAACCACAGGTTTATGGATTGGCGTACCTGCAAAAGCACCGTTTAAATCCACTAGATGCAAACGACGAGCACCTTCATTTACCCAATGTTGTGCAGTTGCCACTGGATCATCAGAAAATACGGTATCGTCTTCCATACGACCTTGTTTTAAACGGACACATTTGCCATCTTTCAGGTCAATCGCAGGGATGATCAGCATGCTTTCGCTCCTTGCCTAATCTCATCAAAATTTAATGAGGCTCATCTTAGCAAAAACTTGATCATTTTCTAAGTGATAGTTTGCGCTTTTATTCAGCTAAATACGGCTATTCAATGGATTATTGCCAAACGTTGTAATTCTTTGAAAATAAGTACAGGCGCATAAGCATCGGCTGCGGCATATTCGATTTGGGGTTGGGTGAGGCTTTTACGTGCCCAGTTGGAGGTGCTGATGGTTTTGCTTTTTGGAAAATTCACCTGAAATAAAAGCGCCATTGCATTTTTAATCCCGACAGGATTTTTGATGCCAAAACTAGAAAAGCATTTGGATAAATCAACAATATTTTTAAATTCAATGCCTTTTTTTCGGAATAAATGCGCATCATTTTTTAAGCCAAAACCCACTTTGATTTGGTCTGGATTTTCCAATATGGGTTTTAAAAACAGTAGAATTTCTGCTGAAACCTGAAATAAATAAGCTTTTTCAGTAGTTGCGAGTTGAATCAAATGCGGTCCCGTCTGAATTTCACCTTTGTTAAATGTCGGTTTGGATTCACTGTCAAAACCTAAAATTTCAGCATTTTTAATTTCATTTTCAATTGTTTGGCATTGTTGTAATGAGCCAATCACGACAATATTTTTGATGGTTAAATTTTGAAACCGAGGTAATTTTTGAATGTCTTCTTTGCTTGGAAGGGGGGAAGTAAGAGGATTCACTGTTACTCAGCATATTAAAAAAATCATCGTATTGTTATAACAAACTTAGACAAAAGGTGGTAGCTTTGTGAGCTGAGTAATTGGGAGAACAGCTATGGCTGAAAAAGATGATGATCTTTTAATAGAAGGCGCAAAACGTTTAAAGCAGTTGATCCAAGATAAAAATATTAAAGCGAGTGATATTGTTAATGTTCTAGAGACCTCAAAAGGAACGATGAGTAAGTGGCTACAAAGCTCTACACCGTCTAGTGCACAGAGTTTAATTGAGTTGGCACGTTTGATTGGAATGACTGAACGTTGGAATGAAAGCAAGCAACAAGACCGTGAGGAATTAGTGGACAAAGCCTATGCTGAATCAGAGTTAGATTTGAGTCAGGCGACTATGGAACAATTGTTGAATGAAATTAAGCAACGTTATGCTGCTTTAAACTTAAAAGCCGAGATTAAAATCAGTGTTGAGCCTTTAGAGGGTGGTTTTGTAACGAAAAATGAGTCGAATCATTAAGCCCTGAAGGATTTAAGTAATCATTTATGAAAGATAAATAGAATCGGTATAACCTCATATATTGAATGATGATAAAAAGAAAATTGGCAGATTCGTATATTCATCAAGCCAAATGTCTTGGCTTGATTTTTTATTCAAATGAAAAATATTGATGCTGATGCTGATGCTGATGCTGATGCTGATGCTGATGCTGTATTATTCTGAATATTCAGCGGTTGGTTCTAGTTGCATTTGTTCCAACTGCATACGTAGTGCTTCTGTATTTTTGACATAACTTTGATAAGCAGGAATTGCTACAGCAACCGTTAAAATAAGGCTAAGTGGAATCATAATGATATAAATCCAGCCTAATACTTTTTCCCAGCCTCGAGTTTCTCTTGGTTGACCATAATTATTACGTCTTTCATCGCCTTTAGCACAAGAAATATAGATCCAGAAAAACAAGCTAATGACAGGAATGAGGAAAATCAGAGATAACCAGCCTGATTTATTTAAGTCGTGTAAGCGGCGAATTGTAAATATAACAATGAAATATAGCATCACAGCATAGATGAGAATAAAGAATAAAATCAGTCCTATAGATGGACCTGTTCCTGAAGCCATATTTGCCATCATACTTGGCATGATGATCGCGATAAGTACGCAGCAAAACATGACGAAGAAGCCAAGCAGCATATTCCACGCAAGATAGGATAAACGCCCAAAGCGTCCGTTAGCGCTCAGACCTGAGTCGCTAGATTGAATGTTATTATTCATTTTATTTACTCAATTGAGATCGATAGAAAATGTATTTTTAAAATTTAAACGTATGTTTTGTTTTAAATCTGATTAAATGGTAAACAAAAAAGAAAATAAATCAAATTAAGATTTTAATTGTTCGATGAAATTTTGGCTTAAACTGAGCCAAATTATCTTGGCTCAGTTCAAATTAACTCAAATTTAAATCTTCCATTCCACAAAGTTTTTCAGCAATTGCAAACCTGCGGTATGACTTTTTTCAGGATGGAACTGGGTCGCAAACAGGTTTTCTTTATGGATTGCAGTACAGAACTGTAAGCCATAATCACAAGTTGCAGCCACTAAGCTTTGATCTTTGGGTTCAACATAATAGCTATGTACGAAATAGAAACGTGCATCCTGCTCAATATCTTTCCACATCGGATGAGATGGATCGGCTTGATGCACCTGATTCCATCCCATATGTGGAACTTTGAGATTTTCGATTTCAGGAAAATGCTTTACAGCACCTTCAAAAATACCTAAAGCAGCAGTGCCACCATTTTCTTCAGAAGACTCAAGCAGTGCTTGCATACCGACGCAAATCGCTAAAACAGGTTTGTTAAATGCAGCTTGATGTATGACTTCGTCGATCCCTGCTTCACGCATGCCTTGAATACAGTCACGCATTGCACCAACACCCGGGAATACGATTTTGTCTGCTTGAGCAATCAGTTTTGGATCATTGGTCACATCTACAGTTGCACCGACATGTTCAAGTGCTTTTGCTGCGGAGTGAAGATTTCCCATGCCATAGTCAAGAAGGGCAATACGGGTCATTACAAAGTTCCTTTGGTTGAAGCAACAGTATTTTCTGCACGTGGATCAACTTCACACGCCATACGCAAAGCACGTGCAAATGCTTTAAATACACTTTCAATTTGGTGGTGGCTATTTTTGCCTTTTAAATTGTCAATGTGTACCGTCATCAATGCGTGATTTACAAAACCTTGGAAAAATTCTGAGAATAAATCGACGTCAAAACGACCAATCATGGCACGGGTAAATGGAATATCCATAAATAAACCTGGGCGACCTGACAGATCAACTACAACACGGCTTAATGACTCATCCAGCGGTGCATAGAAATGACCGTAACGTTTTAAACCTTTTTTGTCGCCCAATGCCTGAGCAAAAGCTTGTCCAAGCGTGATCCCACAATCTTCAACGGTGTGGTGATCATCGATTTCTAAATCGCCATCACAATGAATATCAATGTCAAATAAACCATGACGCTTGATTTGATCAATCATATGGTCTAAAAATGGAATGCCTGTATTCAGCGTGCCTTGACCTGTACCATCAAGATTCACTCGAACTCGAATTTTGGTTTCGTTGGTGTTTCTTACCACTTCACTGATACGTTGTGCCATAGACACGTTCCTCAAAAAACGTCAAAAATTAAAAGTTTGATGTAAAGATGTTTCGCTGTGACGAAAGTGACAGCATATTAGATTGCTCAGGAGGGTTAATCAATGCCTATTACCGTACATGCTAAAACTTCACTAGAAAATGCAGAAGTTCGTGATCAACTTGAGCGCCTTTATGATACCAGTCCCGAATTTGGAGATGGTAAAGATGCTATTGAGCAACTTGAGCAAAACTTAGCTCATTATACCCTACTTTACACAGCAGAATTTAATACCAAAATTATTGGTGCAATTTGGTGTACAGGACAGGGTGAAAGTAAAACTCTAGAAAATATCGTGGTTCATCCTGCAAATCGTGGACGAGGTGTTGCTGAGCGTTTAGTTGCTGAAGTATGTCGCATGGAAGAGGAAAAAGGAACGAAAAAATTTGAACCAGGTTGTGGTGCTATTCATCGCTGTCTTGCTCACTTAAATAAACTATAGTTTTTTAAATGAGCCTTATGAATAACGGTCTTTTTTAATCAATTTAGTTCAAAAACACTCAATATTGCTGTAAAAATAGACTATTGAATAAATTTATGCATTTATAGACTTGACGTGAAATGCTTTAAATTGTTTAATACGCCCCATCGGCGTGATAGCTCAGTAGGTAGAGCAACGGATTGAAAATCCGTGTGTCCCCAGTTCGATCCTGGGTCTCGCCACCATATTCAAAACGTATTTGTGTTTTCAATCTCTGATCCCATCAGAGATTTTTTTTGCCCAAAAAATACTCGAACGAATAAAAAATTGATGATTTTTATTGACTAATTCATACAGATACGGCTTAATACACGGCATCGGCGTGATAGCTCAGTAGGTAGAGCAACGGATTGAAAATCCGTGTGTCCCCAGTTCGATCCTGGGTCTCGCCACCATATTTTAAAAAGCCTCAAATATTTATTTGAGGCTTTTTTTATTCTATGTGTAAAAATAAAATTGTACTATGAAGTCATCTGACTGGTTTTAAATCAGGTATATTCAATTTTATGATTACATATTCATCTATTTTAGGGAATGAATTGTTAGACAATATGCTCAATATTCAATTTTATGATGTGTATATTAGTGAATAAATGAGAACTATGTCGCACAATATAAAAATGAAAGATTTATTTTCCAATAATAGTCAGCTCTATCAACAGGCTCGACCCAGTTATCCTCAAGAAGTTGTATTAGAGGTACTTAAGCACGTCCCTGAAAAAAGCTTTGCATGGGATTGTGGTGCAGGTTCGGGACAGTTTACACAATTACTTGCCCCTTATTTTGATCATATTGTGGCAACGGATATTAGTCCAACGCAGTTACAAAATGCACCTTATTTTGAAAATGTCAGCTACCAAGTACAGTCTGCCGAAAAAACAAACTTTATTAAACAAAGTTTTGATCTGATTTGTGTGGCACAAGCAATTCATTGGTTTAATTTTAAAAATTTTTATCAAGAAGTGCAGCGTACTTTAAAGCCAGAAGGCATATTTGCCGTGATTGGGTATGGTTTAATTCATGTTGAGCATGAGGCTGTAAATGCACTCATTCATAAGCTTTATACAGAAAAGCTGCATTCTTATTGGGATGCGGAGCGTCGTTATATTGATGAGTTATATCAGACCATTCCATTTCCCTTTGAGGAAATCGTTGTACCTGCATTTAAAATGCAATATCAGTGGTCATCTGCACAGCTTTTGAAATATTTATCAACTTGGTCTGCTGTTAAACATTATCATCAAAAAAATCAAGATGAGCCTCTTTTAGAGTTGGCAGAACATCTTCAGCAATATGAAGGTGTATTTGAGGTTGAGTTTCCAATTTTTTTACGCATTGGCAAGCTTAAAGCTGTCAAGAAAAAGCGCTTTTTGAAAAAGTAGGACAACATTAATATTTGATGTTCTTGTTGTAGCCTTGAGTTTGATATTTAAAATTTTAATCCTGAATCAAACGTTTGCCTAAACAGACCACCTCAATTTCCTCATAGCCCAATTGTTCATAGAAGCTTTGTACATCAATATTTTCTTTACGAATCAAAAGCTGAAGCTTTGGGCAGCCGAGTGCGATTAAACGTTTTTCCAATTGTTGAATCAGTGCAGTTGCAACACCATTGCGCTGTGCATGTGGATGAACTGCCAAATAATTCACCCAACCACGATGCCCATCATAGCCGCCCATAACGGTTGCAATCAGTTGCTCATCTTTGACAGCCAATAAAAATAAGCCATCTTGCTGCGCTGTTTTGCGGAAAATATCAATTTCAGGATTATTCCACGGACGGGTTAAATCGCAGAGCTCCCAAAGGGCGATGACATTTTCCAGATCATTTTCCTGAAACTGACGAATCATAAACATAAGGTGTACTGACCTCTTGTTTTTTTAATGTTATTTGCTACAGATTAATCGAAAAATCAGGCAATGATAAGTGTGATTTTTATACAAATGAATCGAAAAATTATTGTTGCACATCATCATAATTGTTGAATTGTTCGGCTAAAATGATTCTTTAAACAGCAAATATGTGCATAATGAAAAAAAGCGTAAATTTAAAACAACAAGGATATCACGTGAATAAAATGGAATTTGATTACATCATCATTGGTGGGGGCAGTTCGGGCTGTGTTTTGGCTGGGCGTTTATCGGAAGACCCAAATGTCTCGGTCTGTTTACTTGAAGTTGGTGGTGGAGGCGATGGTTGGAAAGTGGAAGTGCCCTGTGCAGCGGTGATCAGTATTCCCACCAAGATCAATAATTGGGCATTTGAAACGGTACCGCAAAAAGGACTGAATGGACGCAAGGGCTATCAGCCTCGTGGTAAGTGCTTAGGAGGGTCATCTGCGATTAATGCCATGGTGTATATCCGTGGCAATGCACAGGATTATGATCATTGGGCAGCCTTGGGCAATGATGGATGGTCATATCAGGAAGTTTTGCCCTATTTTATAAAATCTGAGAATAATCAGCGTATTCACAATGCCTATCATGGCAATGAGGGTCCATTATCTGTCACCGATTTACAAAGTGAAAATCCTTTACAAGCGCGCTATTTGGCTGCGGCAAAAGAGCAAGGCTATAAAATTTTAGATGATTTTAATGGCGCAGAACAAGAGGGCTTAGGCGTTTATCAGGTCACACATATCAATGGTGAACGTTGTAGTTCAGCACGTGCATATTTATTTCCGCACCGTGAACGTAAAAATTTAACAGTTGAAATTCATGCACAGACCCAACGGATTTTGATTGAAAATGGTGTCGCTGTTGGTGTGGAATATAAACAAGCGGGTCAAGTGAAACAGATTTATGCACGCCGTGAAGTGTTACTGAGCGCAGGTGCGATGCAATCGCCTCAAATTCTGATGTTGTCAGGGGTGGGGGATCAGAAGGAATTGGCTCAACACGGCATTGAAGTGAAAAAGCATTTGGCAGGTGTAGGTAAAAATTTCCACGATCATCCTGACTTTATTTTTGGTTATAAAGTCGATGCCATCCCAGGCACATTTGGTCTTTCATTGAAAGGTTCGATGGATTTATGGGGGCAGATTCAGCGTTATCGTAAGGAACGTAAGGGACTCATTACTACTAACTTTGCTGAGTGTGGTGGTTTTTTAAAAAGTCCGTCTGAACAAACTTTACCGAATTTACAGTTACATTTTGTCGTAGCACTTGTCGATAACCATGCGCGGACCATGCATATGGGACATGGAATTTCTTGCCATGTGTGTTTACTCAATCCGAAAAGCCGTGGCACGATTAAAATCAGTGGTGCGAGTATTGATGATCCATTATTAATTGACCCTAATTTTTATAATGATGAGTCTGACTTGGAAGAAATGGTCAAAGGATTCAAACTGACTCAAAAATTGATGCATTCACAGGCATTCAAAGACATCATTAAAAAAGATTTATTCACTGCGGATGTGCAAACCGATGAAGAGATTCGCCACATTCTCAGAGAGCGTTCAGATACGGTTTACCATCCTGTCGGGAGTTGTAAGATGGGTGTGGATGAGATGGCGGTGGTTGATGCGCGTTTACGGGTTTATGGAGTTCAAAACCTACGTGTAGTTGATGCCTCGATTATGCCAACGGTGGTTAATGGCAATACCAATGCACCTGCCATTATGATTGCTGAAAAAGCGGTGGATATGATTCGTCAGGATCAGGCGAGTGTGGCGTTTATTGACAAGAAAGTACGAGTCGGTGAAGTTGCATAATTGATTGATCAATATTGAAAAAGTCCTCTCTCCCTTTGGGAGAGAGTTAGAGAGAGGGGCATATAAATTTTCTCCTACTTGTGCAATAAAAAACGCCCTCACGGGCGTTTTTTATTTCAACTCAAAACTGAAAATCTTAAGCAGATTTTTTCTCTTGAGTTTGTGCAGTCAACATATGACCTGTTTCTTCAAAGTTTGAGTGCCAAGAAAGCGCTTCACGAAGAATATGAGGAGTTTGACCACCTTTTTCACATGCACGATCAAAGTAATCATTCAATGCATCACGGTACATTGGGTGTGCACAGTTATCGATGATGGCACGAGCACGTTCACGTGGTGCAAGACCACGTAAGTCAGCAAGACCTTGTTCAGTCACAAGGATGTCAACGTCGTGTTCTGCATGGTCAATATGAGAAGCAAATGGAACAACAGAAGAAATGTCGCCACCTTTTGCAATTGATTTAGTAACGAAGATTGCAAGGTGAGCATTACGTGCGAAGTCACCTGAACCACCGATCCCGTTCATCATTTTGGTACCACAAACGTGAGTTGAGTTTACGTTACCGTAAATATCGAACTCTAATGCAGTATTAATACCAATAATACCTAAACGACGTACCAATTCAGGATGGTTTGAGATTTCTTGTGGACGTAATACAAGTTTGTCTTTGTATTGCTCAAGGTTATTAAATACTTTTTCGCCATATTTAGCAGAAAGTGTAATCGAAGAACCTGAAGCGAACTTCATTTTACCTGCATCGATTAATTCAAAAGTACAGTCTTGCAGTACTTCAGAATACATCACTAAATCTTCAAAATTAGAATCTTTAAGACCTGTTAATACCGCATTGGCAATAGAACCAATACCTGCTTGTAATGGACCTAAGTTTGGTGGTAAACGATCTTCAGCTACTTCTTTTTCAAGGAAAGCGATCAAGTGATTTGCAATACCTTGAGTTTCATCATCTGGTAATGTCACAGTTGATGGAGAATCATGGTATTCGCTGTTAATCACGATACCCACGATTTTCGCTGGATCGATATTGATTGCAGGTGTACCAATACGCTCATCGACTTGAGTCAATGGAATTGGTTGGCGTGTTGGGCGATAAGTTGGGATATAAATATCGTGTAAGCCTTCAAACGCAGGGCTTAAATTAGTGTTGATTTCAACAATCACTTTTTCAGCAAAAATTGCAAAACTTGCAGAGTTACCTACAGAAGTTGTTGGAATGATGCCACCATCTTCAGTGATCGCAACAGCTTCAATGACTGCAACATCAGGCTTTTTCAATTGAAGATTACGCATTTGTTCAACAGTTTCAGACAAGTGTTGATCGATGAACATTACTTCACCTTTGTTGATCGCTTTACGTAAAGTGTTATCAACTTGGAAAGGCAAACGACGTGCAAGCACACCAGCTTCTGTTAGTTGCTTATCTAGATCATTCCCCAGACTTGCACCCGTGATTAATGTGATTTTCAACGGGTTAGTTTGGGCTTGTTTAACTAGCGCTAAAGGAACAGCTTTCGCTTCACCTGCACGAGTAAAACCACTCATACCTACTGTCATACCATCTTGGATAAAAGTGGCAGCTTGTTCTGCACTCATGATTTTGTCATGGAGAGATGCTAAACGAATACGATCTAAAGACATGGTTTACGCTCAATTCTTGTTCAAAACTAGACGGATTGTACCGCCCTAAAAGTAAATTGTGCATGCCTCTAATGCTAAGGTCTAATTTTTTCAGTAAATGTGGGTATAAATTTTGGTGATGGTTTTTAAGTTGCTATTTTAAAAGGAAATAATAGTACCTGTTTGTTAAACAAACAATACTAAGTGTTTCTTTATTGAGCAATAGTTAAAAACGATCACTCAATGTTTGTTTAATCTTTTGAATTGGATTGTGATTTGGATTTTCTTCTGGCTCTACTGGGGAAATGGGTAAGGAAATAATTGCCTGTAAACCGCCTTCTGAACGATTGTGAATATCGAGTTGACCCTGATGAATATCGACAATTCTTTTTACAATAGCCAAGCCTAAACCACTGCCTTGTACAGTTCTTGCAGCATTTCCACGTACAAAAGGTTGCATCAGATCTGCAATTTGATCTTCAGGAATCCCTTCACCATGATCTGAAACACTGATTTTAATTTGCTCACCTTCTACATAGGCAGCCAGTTCAATCGGTTCAGCTCCATAGCGTTTTGAGTTATTAATCAAGTTACCAATCAGACGTTTTAACGATAATGAGCGGGCTGTAATTGTTGGAATTTCATGTGGAGTAAAACGGATATCTAAAGGTTTAAACTGAATGCTGAGCTCTTGCAAAAGGCTGTTGATATCCGTTTCTTGTAATTCTTCATCTGAACCATCACGCATATAAGAAATAAACTGATTTAAAATTGCATCCATATCCTCAACATCATAAATTAAGCCTTCTTTTAAAAAGTCTTCGTCAGGCATCATTTCAGCACTTAAACGAATACGTGTCAGTGGGGTACGCAAGTCATGAGAAATCCCTGCGAGCATGATTTGACGATCACGTTCAGTTTGCTCCAAGGTGTAAATCATATGGTTAAATGCTTGGTTTACTTCACGAATTTCTTGAGGTCCATGGTTGGTTTCCAGATAGGGCGCTTTTCCTGTTTTACTGTAGCTATTTGCTGCATTTTGCAAACGGCGTAATGGTCGATTTAACTGTCGAACCAAGGTCAAAATAATGGCTGCTGCAATGAGTGGAATACCCAAAAGCCAACCTAAAATGAGTTCAGGGCTATAATTTGCATAGGTTTTTAATGGCTCACGAACCCAATTGCCATTCATTTCAGGTGTTTGTACCCAAATACGTGGGCTTGGTTTAAATTGGAAATACACAGTTACATCTTTCATATCGAGTTCTTGTGCTAATTGATGCTCGATACGATTAGTAAAAAAGTCAGCAATCACTTTATCTTTTACATTTGGATATTCTTTAGGATCAGTGATGTATTCAACACCTACCCGCTGTTTTAGCCATTCATCAATATCAAGTTGAACTTCATCATGATAAATCTGCAAACGTGGGTTATTGACCATTTCTAATTCAACTGCTAAAAAACGTGCATGTTGTTGAATTTCAGGTAAATACAAGGTTTTCCAAAAAAACCACAAAGACATAAATAAACTGAAAAATACGACAAATAAAACCAAAACTGTTGTGCGCATGGCTGCCGAACGCGGTTTGATTTTATCGAGGAAACGTTCCCAAGGTGTACGTTTCTTTTCTTGATAAGCAGAAAATTCTGAAAAAGCTTGTGGGTCGATTGGATCTAATTTCACAGTGGCATTCCAATGCTGTGCAATATTTTGATTGATTTCAGTGTAATGTACGTGGCGTGTAGGTCAAGATCAAATATGTTGGGTTGTGCTTGTTTCAGCCATTATTGATAGCCAATCGTAAGATTGAGATGAGCTAGAGCTAAACTGAAAATAATAGAAATGAGCTTGGTTAAAATTAACTTATTAAATAAAATCAAAGTACTTAAGCTAGATAGAAGTAATGAACTAATGGTAAAAAGTTGCTCAAATGCAAAACTATAATGATTGTTATTGGTAGAAATTGATCAACCTAAAAGCAAAAAAATGCTGATGATATTCAAACTAGAGAATAGGATCAGCACTTTTTTACATAGACTCATAGCAATGAATCAGAGTGACTTATTCAGCACCATCTGGAACAAAGACGTAGCCCACACCCCAAACCGTCTGAATATAACGTGCACGTGCAGGATTTTCTTCAATCAAGCGACGTAAACGAGATACTTGAACATCAATAGAACGTTCCATTGCACCCCATTCACGACCACGCGCCAGATTCATCAGTTTATCGCGAGTCAAAGGCTCACGTGGATGCTGTACTAAAGCCTTGAGTACAGCAAATTCACCTGTCGTTAAAGTCACAACCTGACCTTCGCGCGTCAAGGTACGTGTAGATAAATCTAATGACCATGGACCAAATGAAACCACTTCAACATTTTGACTTGGTGCGCCTGGTACTTCACGCACTTGGCGACGTAAAACTGCACGAATACGTGCCAACAACTCATTTGGGTTAAATGGTTTTGGTAAATAGTCATCAGCGCCCGCTTCTAAGCCAGCAATACGGTCTGAGTCACTACCACGTGCGGTTAGCATGATGATCGGTGTGTCAATGTTAGATGAACGTAAACGACGACAAATGCTTAAACCATCTTCTACAGGAAGCATGAAGTCTAAAACAATCAATGAAAATAATTCACGTTGTAATAAACGATCCATTTGAGTGGCATCGTGGGCTGTTTTCACCACAAAGCCTTTATCTTCCAAGAAACGCTGCAAAAGGGTACGTAAACGCACATCATCATCGACAACTAAAATGCGTTCGACACGGTCAGTTTCATTTTGTACGACATCTGTATTTTCAGCAGGTACAACTAAACTCATGATGCACTCCCTTAATGTTGTAAATTATAAATATCGTAATCTCAGTATAATGCCTAAGTTCTTGTTAAGACTATGTATCAATTTGCTCAAAATTACAATTCTAAGCCTGTTTTTAAACCAAAAAACAACACCAAGCAATATTTAGAATGATTCTATGTTTATAAATAAAAAACGTGATCTATTGCAAACAAAATTTTCAAGTATTTTAGTATAAGTATTTCTTTCAATGGATGTAATTGAAACTTTATTGTCATCTGAAACCGTGTTGTGATATTGGAAATATTCATAAAACAAGAATGATTGAAATATATCACTAAAATAAACGATTATAGATGAGATTTTTTCTCATTTAAATGCAAGATCATCGCCTCTTTTGCCACGATTTAACTGCTTAAAATTGCTTTTCTGGACAAGAATAACGAAAAAGAATGAAATAATCGAAGCTGTCAGTCACATTAAATAAAAATATAGATGATAAAATAATGCCAGAATTATGTGATTACACGATGAAAAAACCAGAAATATGACCTTTTATCAATTTTTTCACTACTAATTTGCAAAACAATTGTGGATTTTATGGTCTTGGTCTTTATAATCACTAACTTTTAGTCCTTATCCTTGTGGAATTAAACACGATGACTGACTTAGTTCAGCAGTTGGCAAGTGAGCTTGCCGTACGAACAAACCAAGTAGAAGCTGCCATTAAACTGATTGATGAAGGTTCTAGTGTTCCATTTATTGCACGTTACCGTAAAGAAGTAACGCAGGGTTTAGATGACATTCAACTACGTCAACTTGACACACGACTCGTTTATTTACGTGATTTATTTGAACGCCGTGAAAAAGTCATTGAGTCGTTAAAAGAACAAAACAAATTATCTGATGATCTACTTGCACGTGTGAATGCAGCAGAAACAAAAAATGCATTAGAAGAAATTTACGCACCGTACCGTCCAAAACGTACCAGTAAATCATTTAAAGCAAAAGAAGCAGGGCTTGGTGCTATTGCTGAAAAAATTATTGCAGAAAATGTGGATCCAACTGAAGCATTGGCAGGTTTTAGCCATGAAGATTATGCCGATGTTGAAAGCCAACTTGATGCCATTCAGCACATTATTATTGATGATTGGGCGCAAAATATTGCGTTGACTACAGAGCTAAAAGCAACATTTGCAAAAACTGCGGTGCTAAAAAGCTTAGTGGCTTCAGATGAGAAAAAAGAAGTTGGTAAAAAATTCCGTGATTACTTCGATTTCTCTGAAAACTTAAATAAAGTCCCTTCACATCGTTTATTGGCGATGCTCCGTGGTCGTCAAGAAAATGTTTTAGGTTTAAAAGTGGATGGTGAAGACAATGCACCATTGACACGTATTGAAACTGAATATGATTTAGAGACTGTACAGCCACAATCTCGTCAGGATTTCCTAAAACAAACTGCGAAATTATTTTGGTTAGGTAAAGCTCGTCCAACGATTGAGCATTCATTGTTAACTGAAAAACGTCTTGCTGCCGAATCAGAAGCGATGGACGTTTTTGCAGAAAACTTACGTCATTTGTTACTTTCTGCACCTGCGGGTTCACGTACAACATTGGGTGTAGACCCTGGTATTCGTACTGGTGTGAAACTGGCTGTTGTGTCTAACTCAGGCGATGTTTTGGCACACAGCACAATCTATCCATTTGCGCCGAAAGAAGACAAAGAAGGTTCAATTGCTGAACTTGCTCGTCTTTGCCGTGAATACAATGTTGATTTAATCGCCATTGGTAATGGTACTGCAAGCCGTGAAACTGAAGCTGTGATCGCTGAAATGATGGCTGCAAATGCTGATCTGAAAATGACTCGTGTGACTGTGTCTGAAGCAGGTGCGTCAGTGTATTCAGCGTCAGAATTAGCATCTGCTGAGCTTCCTGAACTTGATGTTTCGATTCGTGGTGCAGTGTCTATTGCACGTCGTTTACAAGATCCTTTAGCTGAACTTGTGAAGATTGATCCTAAATCGATTGGTGTAGGTCAGTATCAACATGATGTGAACCAAACCAATTTGGCGAAAACACTTGATGCAGTGGTTGAAGACTGTGTGAATGCGGTTGGTGTTGATGTAAATACTGCATCTCCTGCAATTTTGGGTTATATCGCAGGTTTGAACAAAGCCATTGCGCAGCAAATTGTGGAATTCCGTAAAGAAAATGGTCGTTTTGATAATCGTCAAGCATTGAAAAATGTGCCTCGTTTAGGTGAGCGTACCTTTGAACAAGCGGCAGGTTTCTTGCGTATTCAGGATGGTTCTGAGCCATTGGATGCATCTTCTGTTCACCCAGAGTCTTATGGTTTAGTGAACAAGATTGTTGAAGCGAAAGCGACGACAGTGAAAGACATCATTGGCAATACTGAAATCATTCGTCAGGTCAATGCTGAAGAATTTGTTGATGAAACAGTAGGTTTACCAACGATTCAAGACGTATTAAGCGAACTGGAAAAACCAGGTCGTGACCCACGTCCAGAATTCCGTACAGCAAAATTCCGTGAAGACATTACCCAAGTCAGCCAATTGACCGAAGGTATGCAGCTTGAAGGTGTGATCACGAATGTGACGAACTTCGGTGCATTTGTCGATGTGGGTGTGCATCAGGATGGTTTGATTCATATTTCTGAACTTGCCAATGAATTCGTTTCTGATCCGCATAAAGTGGTGAAACCTGGTCAAATTGTTCAGGTTCGTGTATTGACTGTGGATGCTGAACGTAATCGTGTCAATATGTCGATGCGTCCTGAAGGTTCAGAAGCGCCAGCGAAAGCACCACGTCAAAAGCGTGAGTTTAATAATGCTAATGGCGAACAACGTGGCGAGCGTAAACCTCAGGGCAAACGTCCTCAAGGTGATCGTCCGCAACATGCACGCCATGACAATAAAGACAAAGCACCACGTCATGACAAAAAGCCTCAGGTAGCAAAACCACAGGAAAATAAAATTGGTGGTTTAGGTGCGTTGTTGTTACAAGCAGGCATTAAAGGTTCTAAATAAGTAACAGAACTGTAGTGTAAAAAATGTTAAATAAAAAAGCCTCTTTTGAGGCTTTTTTATATTTTAGCTAAACTAATTCTTTAAAATTTAATGATAAGTGATTCAAATTTTTAGTAAAAAATGTTAAATTAATAAATAAAATAAATGAAAAGAGGGGGGCATTTTTCAATTATGTTTTATTTTGATTAAACATATTAATTAAAAATAAATAGCCATTGTTATGTCATCAATTTTGCAATGGAACAAACACATTTTATATATTTTGACTTAAACAATAGAGAACAAAATGAGTCACGAATCTAGCGTTAATAAGAAGTTTTATCCGAGTGATTTACTTTCAGGATTAGTTGTTTTTTTAGTTGCTTTACCTTTATGTTTAGGAATTGCCAGTGCTTCTGGAGCACCATTGATTTCAGGCATTATTGCAGGGGTGATCGGGGGGATTGTTGTTGGTTTTTTAAGTGGCTCACATATTAGTGTATCAGGACCTGCCGCAGGTTTGGCTGCTATTGTATTGACGCAACTTGATCATTTAAATGGAAATTATCAAGCATTCCTATTTTGCCTTGTACTGGCTGGCATACTACAAATGGTTTTTGGGGTGTTGCGTGTTGGTACATTTTCAAATTTTATTCCAACAAATGTTATTTTGGGATTGTTAGCAGCGATTGGAATTATTCTCATTTTAAATCAATTTCCTATTTTGGTTGGCTTGGAGATTAGCTTATTAAAAATGAGTTGGCTTGCAAATACTGAAAGCATTTTGAATAAATTTGATGCAGGCGCATGTTTAATTGGCTTAATCAGTATCGCAATTATTTTATTGTGGGACAAATCACCACTCAAAAAACTGCCATTACCTTCAGCATTACTTGCAGTGATGGTAGCAGGTGGATTGAACTATTTATTTACTTTATTTGGCTCAAGTTTAGCTGTACGTTCTGAACATTTAATCCATTTACCCAATATTATCAGTGGTACTGAAACAATTTTTAGTTTTCCTGATTTTTCTTATTGGAATAATAGTGTGATTTATACAGGAGCAATTACTTTAGCTGTGGTTGCTTCTTTAGAAACATTACTTAATCTTGAAGCTGCCGATAAAATGGATCAGCAAAAACGTACCTCACCACAAAATAGAGAATTATTGGCGCAAGGTGTTGGTAATACTTTATCAGGCTTGATTGGTGGTATGCCGATCACCTCAGTGATTGTGCGTAGTTCAGTCAATGCGACCAGCGGTTCAAAGACCAAAAATTCTGCGATTTTTCATGGAGTTTTGTTGATTGTAGCGCTGTTAGTTTTAACCCCTCTGATTAATTTAGTGCCACTTTCTTCCTTAGCGGCGATCTTAATTTTAACGGGTTTTAAGTTGGCAAGCCCTCATTTATTTAAGCGCTTATATTCACAGGGATGGAAGCAATTTCTTCCATTTATTGTCACTGTGGTTGCAATTGTTGCGACAGATTTGTTGGTTGGTATTATTATTGGCTTGGTGTTAAGTGCTGTGATTATTTTAAAAAATAATTTAAAGCGCGGTGTTCGTATTATTCATGAAACGCATTTACATGGTAAATTGACCCGTATTGAACTTGCACCGAATATTAGTTTTTTAAATCGTTCCGCACTGGTTTCTGCTTTAGATAAAATTCAGGATGGTGAAACGGTTATTGTTGATGCATCAAATACTTACTATATAGATCCTGATGTTTATCAAGTCATTAAAGATTTTAAAGATGAGAGAGCACAAAAACATCAAATTAATTTTAAATTGATTGGTTTCAAATCGCATTATCCAGAAATTGTAGAAGAGGAACTGGATATCAATGTTTCGACCTCTGAGGTACAGCGTCAGTTGACCCCATCGCAAGTATTGCAGTTGCTCAAAGAGGGTAATCAGCGTTTTGTGAATCATGAGCGTTTGCATCACAATATTGCACGTCAGATTCAAGTCACTTCGCAGTCTGGTCAGCATCCATTTGCGGCTGTTTTAGGTTGTATGGATTCACGTGCACCAACAGAACGAATTTTTGATGTGGGGATTGGTGATTTATTTAGTTTACGTATCGCTGGTAATATTGCAGGGCAAAAGGTTTTGGGATCGTTGGAATTTGCTTGTAAAAGTAAAGGATCAAAGCTGATTCTTGTGTTGGGGCATACTGACTGTGGCGCAGTGACTGCCGCATGTCAAATGTATCAACAAAATATGGATATTAAACAAGTTAAAGAGACACCAAATGTACAGTATTTTTTAAAACCAATTATGCAAGCTGCTGAAACTGTACATAAAGAAATGACAACGTATCAGTTAACTTCTAATTTTGTACATGCTGTTACTTTGACGAATGTTAAAAATAATATTGCTTATATTTTACAAAATAGTGATGTATTAAGAACCATGGTTGAGCAAGGTGAAGTGGGTATTATTGGTGGAATTTATGATGTAAATACAGGAAAAGTCGAATTTCTTTGATCTTAATGTGCTTCAAAAAAAACCGCCTGTAGGCGGTTTTTTTTAGATTTAAGAAAAAGAATATTACCAGTGCTCGCCCGGAAATAAACGTGCATATGCTTTTTGCACGAGATTTAACTTTTCCTTTTTACCTACCGAAGCACTTGAACTTGGGAATAAATTAAAGCCAATCGACATCAGTTTATTATTAATATCTGGTGCAATTGAATAAGTAATAGAGGCTAAACGTCCAAGATGGGTGGCAACTTTTTTCGGACGTTTTACAATCGCATATGCCACTAAGTCTGCTGCTTGTTCAGGAGAAAGCGTAGGAACATATTTATAGATTTTGGTTGGTGCAATCATGGGTGTGCGCACCAAAGGCATATAAACAGAAGTAATGGCAATTTTATGTGAATGTACTTCAGCAGATAAACAGCGGCTAAAAGCATCTAAAGCAGCTTTGGAAGCGACATAAGCAGAAAAACGAGTCGCATTTGCTAAGACACCAATGGAACTGATATTGATGATCTGTCCATCTTTACGATGCATCATTTGCGGTAAAATATTCAAAACTAAGCGTACAGCACCAAAATAATTTAACTGCATGGTGCGTTCAAAATCATGAAAACGATCAACAGATTCGTGTACTGCACGACGAATTGAACGTCCAGCATTATTAATTAAAATATCAATATGATCTACAGAGGCGATAATTTGTTTAGATACCGCATCAATTGCATCCATATCATTTAAATCACATGGAAAAATATCAGCTTTTCCGCCATTGGCTTGAATATCGGCTTGGACTTCTTTCAGTGTTTCTTCTGTGCGCGCAACTAAAAGTACATGTGCTCCTGCTGCTGCAAGCTGTTTTGAAACAGTCAATCCAATACCACTCGATGCGCCTGTAATTAAAACGACTTTATCCTGTACTTTTTGTTGGAAAAGCTGTTGTAGTTTCTTATTCATATTTATTTCCCTGTAAATTAAATATGCAATGAAATTATGGGTGGGTGATCAATAAATTGAGCGGCAAGTTTAACCGAAAAAACAAGAAACACTATAAATAAATATATGAATACAAAGTAATTTTTAGAGTAAAAGCTCTATTTTTTAAATTTTTATAATAGAATGATCAACATACATGGAGTATGACTAAAAAGCAAAAAAGACCTGAGTTCAGGTCTTTTAAGTGTGTGAAAACTATACTTTGTCGAGTGCTTGTGCCAAATCTGCAATTAAATCATCAATATGTTCAATCCCGACAGACAAGCGCACCATATCAATGCTGACGCCCGCAGCTTTGAGTTCATCTTCATTGAGCTGGCGATGGGTCGTTGTCGCAGGGTGACATGCCAGACTTTTTGCATCACCGATATTTACTAAACGAGTGAACAGTTGCAAGGCATCAATAAAGCGAGTTCCACCTTCACGCCCATCCTGTACACCAAAGGATAAAATCCCTGATGGTTTGCCTTTGACATATTTTTGAGCCAAAGCATGCTGAGGATGATCCGTCAGACCCGCATAGTTGACCCATTTTACTTTAGGATGTGATTTTAAATATTCAGCGACTTTCTGAGCGTTATAGGTATGACGCTCGATACGCAAGTTCAGTGTTTCCAAACCTTGTAAAATTAAAAATACACTGAGTGGGCTGATTGCAGCGCCTGTATTACGTAGTGGCACCACACGTGCACGTGCAATATATGCCGCTTCGCCTAAAGCTTCCACATAGTTGACACCATGATAACTTGGATCAGGCGTATTCAGTACTTTAAAACGTTCAGGATATTTACCCCAAGGGAATTTACCGCTGTCTACAATCGCACCACCAATCGAGTTGCCGTGACCACCAATATATTTGGTCAATGAATGCACCACAATGTCCGCACCATGTTCAAATGGTTTGAGTAGGGCAGGTGTAGCAACGGTATTGTCTACGATCACAGGTACACCGTATTCATGGGCAATTTTTGAAATCGCTTCAAGGTCAATGATATTGCCCAATGGATTACCAATTGATTCAACAAAAACCAATTTGGTTTTTTCATCAATTAAGCCACGTAAAGCTTCAGGATTTTGATAATCGAAGAAACGAACTTCAATGCCTTGTTTAGGCAATGTATGGGCAAACAGATTATAAGTTCCGCCATAAAGTGTTGAAACCGATGCAATATTGTCACCTGCTTCTGCAATGGTCTGAATTGAATACGTAATGGCAGACATACCCGAAGCCAAAGCCAAAGCCCCAATGCCCCCTTCAAGTGCAGCAAGACGTTGCTCTAAAACAGCAGTGGTTGGGTTCATAATACGGGTATAAATATTGCCCTGAACTTTCAAGTCAAACAAATCTGCGCCGTGTTGAGTATCATCAAAAGCATAAGAAGTGGTTTGGTAAATAGGCACAGCCACAGCTTTGGTGGTGGCTTCTGGTGAATAGCCTGCGTGAATGGCGAGGGTTTCGTCCTTATATGTCATGGTTATATCATCTTCGTGAGTTAAATATAAAAATCAGTTTAGCATTTATGAATATGAAATAAAGCGCAAATATTGCGAATATTTATCACAAAAAATCATATAGATAATTATCCGTCATTAAATCATGTAAAGTGTTCAGTCGGTCAGGTTCTGTTTTAAATTTAAGCACAAGAATTGTTGTAACATTCTATGCCATATGAATGACATGCCTTATGTTTTCAGGACTTTCATCGTATAATGCAGCGATTGATTTTTTGCTCATTGAGCAGGGAGTTGGCAAATGCTTTGAATTTTAAAGCAGAATGCAAACTCCACCATTTGGTTTTCTATTGAGGAGTCCTGCGTGGCCCAATATATTTACACGATGAACCGTGTGTCGAAAATGGTTCCGCCTAAGCGCGAAATCTTAAAAGACATCTCTTTATCATTCTTTCCAGGTGCAAAAATTGGTGTGCTTGGTTTAAACGGTGCAGGTAAATCAACCTTACTCCGTATTATGGCTGGCGTAGATAAAGATTTCTCAGGTGAAGCACGTGCTCAACCGGGCATCAAAATCGGCTACCTTGAGCAAGAGCCACCTTTAGATGAAACAAAAGACGTGCGTGGTAACGTTGAAGATGGTTTACGTGAACCATTGGATGCTTTGGCTCGTCTTGACGAAGTATTTGCTGAATATGCGGCTGAAGATGCTGACTTTGATGCACTTGCAAAAGAGCAAGAAAAGTTGGAAGCCATTATCCATGCGTGGGATGCACACAACTTATCGAATCAAATGGATCAAGCGGCGGCTGCATTAAACCTACCTGCTTGGGATGCAGATGTATCTAAGTTGTCTGGTGGTGAGCGTCGCCGTGTTGCATTATGTCGTTTATTGCTGTCTAAGCCAGACATGTTGCTTCTGGACGAACCGACGAACCATTTAGATGCTTCATCTGTTGCTTGGTTAGAACGTTTCCTTAAAGATTTTGCGGGTACAATCGTTGCGATTACGCATGACCGTTATTTCTTAGACAACGTAGCTGAGTGGATTCTTGAGCTTGACCGTGGTATGGGTATTCCTTATCAAGGTAACTATTCTTCTTGGTTAGAGCAGAAAAATGCCCGCTTAGAGCAAGAGAATAAGCAAGAAGAATCTTTTGCGAAAGCATTGAAAAAAGAACTTGAATGGGTTCGTTCAAATGCCAAAGGTCAGCAAAAGAAAAACAAAGCACGTATGGAACGCTTTGAAGAGCTTAACTCACGTGAATTCCAACAGCGTAACGAAACTTCTGAAATCTATATTCCACCTGGTCCACGTCTGGGGAATAAGGTTGTAGAAGTTGAAGGCATCAGCAAATCATTTGGTGATCGTACGCTTTATAAAGATTTATCATTCGTTGTACCACCTGCTGCAATTGTCGGCATCGTGGGTGAGAATGGTGCAGGTAAAACCACACTATTCCGTATGATGACGGGCGAGCAACAACCAGATACAGGTTCTGTGGTGTTGGGTGAGTCAGTTAAAGTCGCTTATGTCGGTCAGATTCGTGACACGCTGGATAATAACAAAACTGTTTGGGAAGAAGTTTCTGGCGGTCTGGATATCCTGCGTATTGGTGAATATGAAATTGCATCTCGTGCGTACATTGGTCGCTTTAACTTTAAAGGTCAGGATCAGCAAAAACGTGTAGGTCAGTTGTCAGGTGGTGAGCGTAACCGTTTACAACTTGCAAAAATCCTGCAAATGGGCGCAAACGTGATCTTACTCGATGAACCATCAAACGACTTGGACATCGAAACCTTACGTGCACTTGAGGATGCGATTCTTGTATTCCCAGGTACTGTGATGGTGATCTCGCATGACCGTTGGTTCCTTGACCGTATCGCAACACACATCTTGTCATTTGAAGGTGAAACACCTGAATTCTTCACAGGTAACTATGCCGAGTTTGAAGAATACCGTCGCAAACGTGATGGTGATGATCTTGTTGCCAAACGTCAAAAGTATCGCAAAATTGGTGTTTAATCCCTTCTTTTGAAATTAAAAAAACCAGCCTTCGAGCTGGTTTTTTATGATATGAAATTTATCAGTTTGAATGATCTATTAGCATCATCATGGTAAGCATCACAAAATAATGATTTTAAGAAGGTCGTATTATTTTTGAAATTTCGTGCTGTGCTTCAAGATGACCTTGATCTGCTGCTAAATTTAACCATCTTAAAGCTTGTATTTCGTTCGAATCTAGACCGAGCTGACCATTTAAGTACAACATACCAAGTTTAAATTGTGCGGTACTATAGCCTTGTAAGGCTGCATTTAAAAAATACCAAACAGCATTGCGTTGATAGCTATCTTGATTTTCCTCAAGTTTTAAATTAGAAATGGCTGAGAAGCTATTTAAAGACAAATGTTCAAAATATTTCGCACGTTGATAACTTAAAAAGGCTCCAGAAAAATGCTGCGCTTGTAGAGCAATACGTGTTGCTAAATAAGAAAGAATAGATTTTTTTATATGATTATGTAATTTATTAAAATCCATTTTATTGTACTCGCCAGACAATAAGTTATTAAATATGAGAAAGCAAAAAAATAATATTTTCGCTTTCTCAGATGTTTTTTTGGCAAATCTTATATTAAGCTTTGCCAAATTGAGAATAATATTTTTATTTTAAACTTTTTGCTTAAATTATCCTTGATATTGACCCATATCAGAATAATTAAATTCGGTTTATGACGATTATGAAAATGCTAATTGATTATATGCTTTTTTAAGTTCTTCCTTCGCAAAAGGGTGACCTTGGTGTGCTGCTTGTTCAAGCCATTTTTCGGCATGAATATAACTGCGATCTAAACCGAACTGACCATTCAGATAGTTCAATCCCATTTGATATTGGGCTTCTTGATCACCACGTAAAGCCGCACGTAGGTATCCCCACATGATGTTACGAGTATTTTGTTCATCTGCTAAAGCAGCGTGTAATGGGTGCTTAATTGAGACCTCATCTTTCATATTGGTTGGAGCAATTGAATGTGATGAATTATTTCCCAAAAAGCGTTTTAAAATATGTACTAACATATAAACCTCCTTGCTAATCCATTAACAAAGCTATGAAATATCAAACTAGAAATTTAGTTTGTATATGTCTAATGTATCTATTTTTTTATGTTTTTCAAATAATAAATTGTAATTTGTCAATATATAAATGTATGAGTTTTTATATAAAAGGATAAAAGGTATGTAAATTGATTGAATATTCAATCAATTAAAGTGCATTATATAAAGCAGTGAGACTTAAAAATGGTATTTAATCAGTTTATTTAAATAGAAAAAATTGTAAAATAAATCATAAAAAATATGATTTTAAATATTATATCTTATTATTTTGTAATATTTTTTTATTTAAATTCAACTTAAGGTTAAATTTTTATTTAAAAAATCAGTGACTTATATTTCATTTATCCAGAAAAACGTGAATAAGAACATGAATGAAAAAGGTTGAAATTTAATCATTGGAAATGGTTTATTTTAAATATTGAAGCGCTACAATCAAAGTGGTTTAAAAAAGATCTATCTATATGAATTTTAGTTGAGGAAGATCAATGGCTGAGCATCATGGGCATGATCATAGTCATGCAGTCGTTACCGAAGAAAATGCAAAAAAACTGACTTTTGCACTCATACTCACCACCACTTTTTTAATTATTGAAGTGATTGCTGGATTTATAACGCAAAGTTTAGCGTTATTGTCTGATGCAGCACATATGTTTACTGATGCAGCAGCACTGGCGATTGCTTTGGTGGCGATTAAAGTGGGTAAGTTACCTGCGGATGATAAGCGAACTTTTGGTTACCAGCGTTTTGAAATTTTAGCTGCTTTATTTAATGCATCTATGTTGTTTATGGTTACAATTTATATCCTTTATGAGGCTTTTCAACGTTTTAGCAATCCTCCTGAAATTCAAAGCTTAGGCATGCTTGCCGTTGCTGTTGTAGGATTAATCATCAATTTAATTTCTATGAAAATACTCATGTCGAGTGCTAAAGACAGCTTAAATGTCAAAGGTGCTTATTTGGAAGTTCTGAGTGATGCTTTGGGTTCGGTGGGTGTGATTATCGCAGCGATCTTGATTTATTTCACTGGATGGGTATGGCTAGATACCATTATTGCAGTATTGATTGGTTTTTGGGTTTTACCTCGAGCATGGGTGTTGTTAAAGCAAAGTATCAATATTTTGTTAGAAGGTGTACCTGAAGAAATTGATATTGAAAAATTGCGACAAGATCTATTGGCTTTAAAAGGGGTTGAGAATATTCACCAACTGAAAGTCTGGGCGATTACATCAAAAAATGTCCATTTAACGGTTCACCTTTTTGCACCAAAAGCAGATCGTAACTTACTTTATCAGGAAGCTTTAGAATTACTTAGTCATGAGCATGGTATTACTGAAATGACTTTGCAAATCGAAGATGATGCTTGTGCTGTGCATTCACATCAGCCTGATATAGCGCATGATCAAAAAGATTCTGGACACTCACATCCACATTAAGTTGATGTGAGTCTTTATTTTTATAGATTAAATATGCCAATCGTGCTGGCATTCACGACATTTCCAGTGTTTGTTGGCACTCATAAATGATTGCATGGAGATTTTAAAATCGGGCAGATCACGCCAGAAAAAAATCCCTGCAACAACACAAAGTAAAAAAACGACCACAGTTGCAATTTGTAGGGTTTGACCTGCGCCATCGCCAAATAACCATAATGCAATACTGATAATGACCAAGAGTAATAAAACAAAAATTGCTGGAATTAAGACAACAAGGCTTTTAGGTACAACAGGGCGTACTGCTGGGGTTTGTGCATCAGCAACAGGTAAAATTTTAGGGCTTTGACATTTTGGGCAACGATACTGCATTACAACTCCACAAATATTTTATTATTTTGATTTTAGCGGATTGTCATCAAAATCAAAAATTTTTGGCAATAAAAAAGCCACTGAATATGTCAGTGGCTTTTTTGAATTTGGCGTTCCTACGGGGATTCGAACCCCGGTTACCGCCGTGAAAGGGCGATGTCCTAGGCCTCTAGACGATAGGAACTTGTGAGGCAACAGGATAAGTTTTTCAACCGTCTCTCTGTATGGGCGCTATATTAGGGATATAATGCCCATGCGTCAACTAAAAAATAACTTATGCTTCATCAACTGCATCATTTTTCGGCAATTTTAAGCTTTCATTGAGTTTTTCCCACACTTTTGCTTCTTTTTTGCTCGGACCACCAACAATTTCTAAAGCATGGCGTAAACGAGCAAAGGTAAGATCAGGACCTATAGTTACCATAGATTGCATTACTGGGGTTGATGAAGTTGAACCTGCAATGGCAATAAAGAATGTTGGCATAAAGTCACGTAGTTTAATTTCCATTTGGTTTGCCAAGTCCATTAAGGTTTGGCTCACCGTGTCATTATTCCATGTGAACATACTTTCTAAACGCCAAATTGCAAATTGTAAGCTTTGACGAACTTGTTCTTCAGAGAGTTTTTTACTTGCAAACTGTTCTTTGCTAATCGTTGGAAATTGGTTGAAATAGAAACCTGCCCAATTGACTGCTTCAGAAAGTAAATTAATACGAGGCTGAATTGCAGCAGCAATATCTTCTAAAGTTTGACGGTCAGATTTCCATGCCAATAAGGTATCTAAAAGCTCAGCAGGACTTAAGCCTTTGATCCATTGACCATTCAACCAATTGAGTTTTTCAACATCAAAAATTGGACCACCAAGCGACACACGTTGAATATCAAAATGCTCAATCATTTCAGCTAAAGTAAATTTTTCACGCTCATCTGGCATTGACCAGCCCATACGTCCTAAATAATTCAGCAAGGCTTCTGGTAATACACCAATATTTTTATAGTAGTTGATAGAGGTTGGATTTTTACGTTTAGAAAGTTTAGATTTATCTGGATTACGCAATAAAGGCATATGGCACAGTACTGGCATTTCCCAACCAAAATATTGGTAAAGTAATTGATGTTTTGGTGCGGATGGAATCCATTCTTCACCACGAATAACATGTGTGATTTCCATTAAGTGGTCATCAACTACGTTCGCAAGATGGTAAGTTGGTAAGCCATCTGTTTTAAGTAGAATTTGCATATCCACTTGTGCCCATGGAATTTCTACTTCACCACGTAGTAAGTCACTAAATTTGCAAATTCCTTCAGTTGGAATTTTCATACGAATAACGTGTGCTTCACCTGCCGCTAAACGACGCTGAACTTCTTCTTCTGATAATAATAAGCCACGACCATCGTAACGAGGCATTTCACCACGTGCTTGTTGTTCTGCACGCATTTGGTCTAGTTCTTCAGTCGTTGCAAAACAGTAAAAAGCATGACCTTTTTCAACTAAATCAAGTGCATATTGCTTATAGATTCCCATGCGTTCAGATTGGCGATAAGGTGCATGTGGTCCACCAATATCTGGACCTTCTGACCAGTTAAGACCTAACCAACGTAAAGAATCCAAAATCATTTTTTCTGATTCAGGTGTTGAACGTAGCTGGTCAGTATCTTCAATACGTAGAATAAATTCACCGCCATGTTGCTTTGCAAAACAAAGGTTAAACAAGGCGATATATGCTGTTCCTACATGAGGGAAGCCTGTTGGAGAAGGTGCAATACGAGTACGGATGGTCATAATCAACTATTATTCAGAATGTAAATTAGGGCTATTATAACGAAAAAGCCCAATCGCTTAAGGGTTAATTCACCAATAAACAATCGGGCATATTCATTCTTTGGGGGAGAATAACTTAGAACACTAAAATATATTTAAATTAAGAGTTATGTGGCTGGAAAATTGCTTGTACAAAACGTGAAAAGCGTTGATGTTGCTCTGCTAAAAAGTTTTGCGAAGCTGTTCCTTTTAATGATGCAAAAACTTTAAGCTCGTCTTGGGTCGAGATTAATTTATTGTCACGTTTTTGCTGACTTAATGCTTTTTCAATTGGAGATTGTTTTTCACTAATCACTGAAGATGAATTAACAGGTGTTGGATTTGTTGAAATCGCAGCTGCTTGAGTGACTTGTACGCTTAAGCCTAAAGTAAGACCTAAAGCAAATAATTTTAAGCTATGTTGTTTCATTGTCATATCCCCCCACCAAGGACATTATTCTTCATTAAGATTTTTCTATCACGCTGCTATTTTAACCATAAATAGTCACAATATGTACAATAGCGTCACATATTATTACAAAAATGACATTATTGGGCAGTTTGAATCAAAATTTGCTGTTCAATTGTAAGAGCGCACTATTATTAGCAAACAAATGTGTATTTATTGTGAAGGAATATACATTTTAGCTGCAACTTTTCAAAGTTCTATTTTGTATAAATAAGTCTGTATAAATGATATCTAAATAATAGATATAAATCTTATTTATTGATATAAGTTTATGATTGTAAGGTGAAAAAATAAATAATAAAGTGCTAAAAATTAAATTTAAAATGTGAATTGAAATGAAAAAAATTATACTTGTAAGTTTGTTGAGTTTTGTTGGGCTAAATAGTGTCAGTGTATATGCTACAAAAGATTTCTTAAATGTTTCTTATGATCCTACACGTGAATTTTATCAAGAATATAATAAAAGTTTTGGGCAGTTTTGGAAGTCTAAAACAGGGCAGGATATTGAATTTAAACAATCACATGGTGGCTCTGGTAAACAAGCACGTTCTGTGATTGATGGCTTACAAGCTGATGTAGTGACTTTGGCTTTAGCAAATGATATTGATGAAATAGTGAAAGCAGGATTAATTGAAAAAGATTGGCAAAAGGAGTTTCCAAATAATTCTGCACCTTATACATCCACAGTGGTTTTTTTAGTGCGTAAAGGTAATCCTAAAAATATTAAAGACTGGAATGATTTAACCAAACCTGGTGTGGAAATTATTACACCAAATCCTAAAACAGGTGGAGCACCACGTTGGATTTATTTATCAGCTTGGGGTTATGCGCTGAAGCAACCAGGTGGTAATGATGCAAAAGCACGAGAATTAGTGAAAAACTTATATAAAAATGTCAAAGTTTTAGATTCGGGTGCACGTGGCTCTCTAACAACATTTGCTGAACGTGGCATAGGTGATGTTTTATTATCTTGGGAGAATGAAGCAATTTTGGCGACTTCAGGACCAGATAAGGATAAATATCAAATTATTTATCCATCTATTTCAATTTTGGCAGAACCTTCTGTGGCAATTGTTGATAAAAATGTTGATAAAGATGGCAATCGTAATTTAGCCAAAGGTTATTTAAACTATTTGTATTCACCACAAGGGCAAGAATTGGCGGCGAAATATCATTTCCGTCCTCGTAATGCTCAAGTTGCTGCAAAATATGCAGCGAAATTTCCAAAAATTAAATTATTTACAATCAATGATGTATTTGGAGGATGGGCGAAAGCGCAGCAAACTCATTTTGTGAATGGTGCGATTTACGATCAAATTTCATCTGAAAAGTAAATAAAAACTTTAAATCGAGACTGGCAAAACAGAATATTTCTATATTCTGTTTTTGTATAAGTAAAGCTGAAAAACCTATAATGTGGATATATAATAATTTTAATTGGATTTTTATAAATAAAACAAACAATTAACACTTTAGTAATCTATAAAGTGAATTTGCTTTTTAAATTATTAAATTGCGGTTTATCTCTTGATTTCATATATTTATCATAATTCAAGATTTTAATGCTGAAACGTCATGAAAGCTCAAATTAAGACATGGCTGCAAGTTGCATTACTTGCAACAGGTGTTGCTGTTACTTCAAATGCAACCCAAGCAGCCGATCGTCAATTTTTAAATGTATCTTATGATGCAACACGTGAATTTTACGATGAATTTAATAAGTCTTTTGGTGCATATTGGCTTAAAAGAACAGGTAAAACTGTTGATTTTAAACAGTCGCATGGTGGTTCAGGTAAGCAAGCACGTGCAGTTGTCGATGGTCTCAATGGTGATGTTGTCACTTTAGCCTTAGCAAATGATATTAATGAAATTGTAAAATCAGGTCAGATTAATGCGGGTTGGGAAAAAGAGTTTCCTTATAACTCAGCACCTTATACTTCAACGATCGTTTTTATGGTGCGTAAAGGCAACCCTAAAAATATTAAAGATTGGACTGACTTAACAAAATCAGGTGTGCAAATCATTACTCCAAATCCAAAAACAGGTGGCTTACCACGTTGGATTTATTTATCTGCATGGGGATATGCTTTAAAACAACCAGCTGGTAATGATACGACTGCTCGTGATTTTGTTTCTAAAATGTACCATAACGTAAAGGTGATGGATCCTGCGGCACGTGCATCTATGACAACTTTTGCTGAGCGTGGCATAGGTGATGTATTACTGACTTGGGAAAATGAAGCCATGATCAGTAAAAAAACCTTGGGTGATAAGTTTGATATTGTGTATCCATCTATGTCAATTTTAACTGAGCCATCAGTTGCAATTGTGGATAAAACAGTCGCAAAAAATGGAAATAAATGGTTAGCAACAGGTTATATCAACTATTTATATTCGCCAATTGGTCAGGAAATGGCGGCAAAACATTTTTATCGCCCACGTAATGAAAAAGTTTTAGCAAAATACGCAAAACAATTTCCTGCATTAAAAACATTTACCATTGATGAAGTCTTTGGTGGATGGGCAAAAGCACAACAGACACATTTTGTAAATGGTGGTGTGTTTGATCAGATTTATAATGCAAAACGTTAATTTTTAGGCGTTTTAAACCTCCATACGTGGAGGTTTTTTATTTGATAAATTGAGTAGAAGAAATAGTGAAAAACAGATAGGCATAGAAGGGTAATCAGCGTGTTAAATTGTATCATTAAGCTGAAATACAGTGAAGCCTAGCTAAAAAATCACTTTAAAACGGTTTTCTCTATAAAAAGTAATATTTCCCTACAAAAAGTCGTTTGGAGCTTTTACAAAACAAGGTAATAATGTGCAGTTACTTTTTTGATTGAATTGAAAGCATAGTTATGTCCCATATTTCTGTATTACTCCATGAAACAGTTGATGCTTTACTCGCAAATCGTAATACGGGGATCTATGTAGATGGGACATTTGGACGAGGTGGACACACCCGTTTATTGCTCTCAAAATTAGATGAAAATGCACGTGTTTATGCCTTTGATAAAGACCCACAAGCTTTAGAAGTTGCATATCAACTTGAAAAAGAAGATCCACGTTTTAAAATTATTCATGCCAGCTTTGCAGATTTACAACAAGAACTGAATCAACTTGATATTTATCAAGTGGATGGTGTTATGGCAGATTTAGGGGTGTCATCGCCACAGTTAGATCAAGCAGATCGTGGCTTTAGTTTTATGAAAGATGGACCCCTAGATATGCGTATGGATAACTCTCAAGGACAAACTGCTGCTGAATGGTTGGTTGACGTTGAGGAAGAGCATTTAGCCAATATTATTTTTCAGTATGGCGAAGAACGTTATAGTCGTCGTATTGCAAGAGCAATTAAAAATGCAGGTTATATTGAAACAACAGGACAATTGGCTGAAATTGTAAAAGTTGCTCATCCAAAGTGGGAAAAAAATAAACACGCTGCAACACGTACTTTTCAGGCGATTCGTATTGAAATCAATAAAGAATTAGAAGATGTACATTTATTCTTACCCCAAGCGGTAGATTTGTTAAAAGATCATGCACGTTTAGCCGTGATTAGTTTTCATTCTTTAGAAGATCGAATTATTAAGCAATTTATTCAAAAAGAATCAACATTAGCAGAAGATAATGGCTGGGGTTTACCACAAAAAGTGCAAGATACACGTAGATTGAAAAAGGTTGACCGAATTCGTGCAAGTGATGCAGAGGTGAAAGAAAATCCTCGTTCACGTAGTGCTTGGCTTCGAGTTGCAGAACGCTTAGAACATAAAGGCGCAGAATGAAAGAAGAAATTGTAGAAGAGCAAAGCCATCGACTTGCAGTTAAAAAAACGATTCTATACACAATTTTAGTGATTGCTGTATTAGTGAGTGCATTTATGGTTGTACTGCAAGTATTTGCTTATCGTCATGATTTTCGTGAATTGAATGGTTATATGCGTGAAAGGGAAACGATTAATACAGAGTGGGGACGTTTGTTGATTGAACAACAAACCTTTGGTGCAACAGCACAAATTGGTACACGTGCAGTGACTCAACTTAGAATGTATTCTCCTCCTGCTGCGCAAACCGTCGTGATTTCATTACCGTCCGAAACTGAGCAGAAGAAATAGGCAAGCTGTTATGGTAGATAAGCAAAGCAAGCAAACACGTCAGCCGAGAAAAAAACAGCAGTCTATTTCAGCTAAGCCTTCTGTTGCTGTAGACATGTGGCGTTATTATTTGATGTGGGCTGTGGTCTTACTGTGTTTTATTATGTTGGTTGGTCGAGCTTTTTATGTGCAAGTCATTAATAAAGACTTTTTACAAAATAAAGCGAATGCCAATATTTTAAGAACAGAAAAGTTGAAGGCGATGCGTGGCGTGATCAGTGATCGTCATGGTGTGCCTTTAGCAATTAGTACACCAATTATGAAAGTGGTGATTGATCCACGTGAGTATTTTGAGACTAAAGCGCAGTTTGAAAAAGTCACAGAAGAACTGAAAAAAACACCTGAAAGCCGTAAATTAAAACGTCAATTACCTGATGAAAATTTAAATTTAGATGAACTTGCTGATGCAGTCGGCATTGATCGTGCTGATTTAAAGAAAAAATTGGCAGAGCGTCCGCGTTCTCGTTATTTGGTATTAAAAAAAGAAGTTCCACCACCTCAAGCTGACTTAATTACTGAGCGTAAATTTGCTGGCGTTTATTCGGAAAAAACCTATAAGCGTTATTATCCACAACCTCAACCGAATGCGCAGATTATTGGACTGACCAATAGTGAAGGTACGGGTATTGAGGGGCTAGAAATGCAGCTTAATACGCGTCTGGCAGGTGAAGATGGTGAACAAAAGATTTCCCGTGATAAACATGGTAATCGTATTACGATTCCTGAAGTGGTCAAAGAAGTTAACCCAGGTGAAAATATCACGCTGAGTATTGACTCGCGTTTACAATATATTATGTATCGTGAATTGACAGCCGTTGGTGTAGCCAATAATGCACGTTCAGCTTCTGCAATAGCAGTCGATGTAAAAACAGGTGAAATCTTAGCGATGGGCAGTTGGCCATCTTATAATCCAAATGATAAAAATGGATTAAAAAACAAAGATGCTATGCGTAACCGTGGTGCAATTGATATGTTTGAACCAGGTTCAACCATGAAGCCATTTACAGTTGCAGCAGGTTTGGAAAGTGGCAAATACACACCAAATTCTATTGTTAATACCAGTCCGGGTTCAATGCGTTTAGGTTCACATACCATTCGTGATACGCATAACTATGGTTCACTGACAGTAACAGGGGTGATTATTAAGTCATCTAACGTAGGGTCAGCAAAAATTGCATTATCTTTACCGAAAGAAGCATTACCAAGTTTCTTTAGAAAGGTCGGTTTTGGTCAGCGCTCAGCAGTAAAATTCCCTGGTGAAAGTGGTGGTTTAGTATTACCGCCAAGTAAATTAAACTCTTCACAAATTGGAACTATGGCTTATGGCTATGGTCTAAATGCAACAATTTTACAGTTGGCACAAGGTTATGCCATGTTGGCAAATCATGGTGTTGAATATCCATTGAGTTTATATAAGTTGGATGATCAACCTCAAGGTAAACAGGTGCTTGAGCCAAAAATCGCTGATGATGTGTTGTTAATGTTAGAGCAAGTCACCATGCCTGGTGGTACAGCAAAACAAGCCAATATTCCAGGTTATCGTGTTGGCGGTAAAACAGGAACAGCACATAAATTACGTCCTGATCATCGTGGTTATTCAAATACGGAATACCGTGCTTTATTTGCAGGGGTTGCACCAATTAGCGACCCACGTTTAGCAATTATTGTCGTCGTAGAAAACCCACGTGGGCAATATTATGGTGGTCTTGTTGCAGCCCCTGTTTTTGCAAAAATTATGCAAGAGTCTTTGCGTTTATTGAACGTGCCTCTTGATAAACCTTTAGATTCTGTAAATCCATCCAAATAGGTGAATGATGATTCATTTCCAAGACATTAATGATGTTGAAAACCCAAAAGCTTGGATGTCTGAGCCTTTTCATGGATTTAGTCTAGACAGCCGTGAGATTCAGCAAGGGCAAATTTTCATTGCTTTAACCAGTTATTCTCAGCCTGAAAAAACGCTCCAATTTGCACAGTCTGCTTTACAAAATGGTGCTTTGGCGGTGATCAGTGAGACTGATCTGGGTATTGAAAATGCATGGATTTGTCCTGATGTACGTCAGCGTATGGGGCAGTGGCAAAAACAGTATTTACAAGCAACGCAGCCTGTACAAGCAGCGCATATTTTAGCTGTGACTGGAACCAATGGTAAAACCACAATTTCTCGTTTGGTTGCAGAATTGTTGATGTTGCAAGGCAAAAAGTGTGCCGTGATGGGAACGACAGGCAACGGCATTTTACCGAATCTTGAGGCATCTTCACACACCACACTCGATGCATTGCAAATGCAAAATTCGTTGCATCAATTTGCAAAAAATGGTGCAGAATTTGTGTCTTTGGAAGCCAGTTCACATGGTTTGGAGCAAGGGCGTTTAAATGGTTGTGAGATTGAAATTGCTGCATATAGCAATTTGAGTCGTGATCATCTTGATTATCATGGAACGCTTGAGGCTTATGCTGAAGCCAAGTCATTATTGTTTAAGTTCGCTACTTTAAAAGTGGCTGTCATCAATATGGATGATGCGCATGCAGATGTGATGCTCAATGCAGCAAGCAGTAATTTATCACATCCTAAAGTATTGACTTATTCTACTTCTAAAGCTGCCGATTATCAGGTTTTTGGTATTAAGTACAGTCTGGAAGGGGCATCTTTTCATTTAAAGACAAGCAAAGGCGAATTTACAGTGCATAGTCCTTTGCTTGGACATTTTAATATTGAAAATCTGGTTGCTAGTCTGATTGTGGCAGAGCAGGCAGGTTTTGATCTGAAACAGTTGATTGCAGATGTACCCAAGCTCAAAGGTGCGCCTGGACGTATGCAGGTAATTCGTGATGCAGATCGTTTGTTTGTGGTGGATTATGCACATACACCTGATGCGCTGACACAGGTGTTAAAGACACTGAAACGTCATGTTGAAAATCAGTTATGGGCAGTGTTTGGTTGTGGCGGCGATCGTGATCGTGGCAAGCGTCCATTGATGACCAAAGCTGCTTTGGAACAAGCCAATCCGATCATCATCACATCAGATAATCCGCGTACTGAAGATCCTGAACAAATTTTTGCAGATATGAAACGTGATGTTGACTTTAGTCAGCATGATGTTCATGAAATCCGTGATCGTCGTGAAGCGATTAAATATGCGGTAAAACATGCCCAATCAGGCGACATTGTTGTGATTGCAGGAAAAGGGCATGAAGATTATCAGGAAATTGATGGCGTACGTCATTGGTTTGATGATGTCATTGAAGTGCAGTCTGCAGTAGATATGCACCGCCATAAAACAAATTCTCCAGTTCAGTAGGAATAGAGATGCACACCTCGACCACCAGTACTGTACCTTTAGAGCCATGGTCAGCAGCTGAGCTTGCTGAAGCGACTCAAGGTTATTGGTATTTAGACAAAGCACCCCAAGGTGAAATAAAACGTATTTTGACAGATTCGCGTGATGCCGAATCAGGTGATGCATTTCTTGCGCTTAAAGGTGAGCGTTTTGATGCACACAACTTTGTGGCACAAGTAGCACAAAATGGTTGTCAGGTTGCCATTGTCAGCCAACCTGTCGAAGCCAATATTTGTCAGCTTGTGGTTACAGATACACGCTTGGCTTTGGGGCATTTAGGTGCATTTCGTCGTGCTCAGCACACACAGTTGAAAGTGATTGCATTAACGGGCAGTAGTGGTAAAACCACCACCAAAGAAATGTTGGGCAGTATTCTTTCACGTCTGGCACCGACCTTAATTACCCGTGGTAATTTGAATAATGATCTGGGTGTGCCGATGATGCTTTTAGAGCTTCGTGCTGAGCATCAGTATGCTGTGATGGAACTCGGTGCAAGCCATCAAGGTGAAATTGATTATACCTCGAAGCTTGTGCAACCACATGTTGCAGGTATTTTAAATATTGGTACTGCACATTTGGGCGAGTTTGGCGGTCGTGATGGTATTTGCCGTGCCAAGTCTGAAATTTATGCCCATATAGATTTAGCAGGCACTTCAATTGTTCCTGCGCAGGATGACTTTAGCGATCACATTCGCCAAGCTGTAAAAACTGAACAGGTGCTTAGCTTTGGTCAGGGCGGTGAAGTTTTTGCAACTGATGTGCAATTACATGCTCAAGCAGCCACATTTACACTCAACACACCTCAAGGCACACGAACAGTGAATCTGCCGTTTGCAGGTGAGCATAATGTACACAATGCCGAGGCTGCGACTGCTTTTGCTTTGGCAATTGGTGTAGCTTTGGATGATATTGTTATCGGACTTGAGCAAGCACAAGGTGCAAAAGGTCGGCTAAATTTCATTCAGAAAGACAATTACTTGTTTATTGATGACACTTATAATGCTAACCCGACTTCAATGCGTGCTGCGGCTGAGGTCTTGGCACAGCAAGATGGCATCAAAGTCATGGTGATTGGAGATATTGGAGAATTAGGGGCTACGGCTGCACAACAACATTATATGTTGGGTCGTGACCTTGTTTCGGTTAAAGGAATTAACTTTGTGGTTGCAGTGGGTGAGTTTTCACCTGCAATCCAAGAGGGTGCACGTAGCACGCAATATGGTAAAAAATTGCAGGCGTTTTTAACGCAAGCGCAAGCATTACCCCTTTTAATGAGTTTAATTGAGACACATCAACCGCAGTCCATGAGTTTCCTGTTTAAAGGTTCTCGTTTTACCCACATGGAAACGTTGATGACTGACTTGATGGAGAAAGTTTAATGCTGTTTTGGTTGTTTCAACATTTGGCAGGCTATGAGAATGCCTTTCAAGTGGTTCGGTATTTGTCATTACGTGCCTTGCTTAGTGTCTTAACTGCACTTGCAATTGGTTGGGCTTTAGGTCCTGTGATGATCCGTAAACTACAAGCTTTAAAATATGGTCAAGCAGTCAGTTCTTTTGCACCAGAAAATCATGCGAAGAAAATGGGTACACCTACAATGGGGGGGATTTTAATCCTATTGTCCATTGGGATTAGTACTTTACTTTGGGCAGATTTATCCAATCCTTATGTCTGGATTGTCTTGGCAGTCATGGTGATTTTTGGTGCTGTGGGTTGGGCAGATGACTGGATCAAAGTGCGTTATAAAGACAATGCTGGTCTACCTGCAAAGAAAAAGTTTTTCTGGACATCGGTAGGTTCATTAGGTGCAGGTATTGCTTTATATATCATTTCAACGCAACAGGAAAATCCTGTACATGCAGCGAATATGTTGGATTTACTGATTCCATTCTTTAAAAACCTCAGCATTCCTTTATCATCAATTCCACTAGGTATTGGCTTCATTATTTTCACTTATTTAGTGATTAATGGTGGATCAAATGCAGTCAACCTAACCGATGGTTTAGATGGGTTAGCGATCATGCCGATCGTACTGGTTGCGGCAGGTTTGGGTGTGTTTGCTTACTTGGCAGGTGATATTCGTTTTGCCAATTATTTACATATTCCTTATGTAAAATATACCTCAGAACTTGTGATTATCTGTGCGGCAATGATTGGTGCGGGTTTGGCTTTCCTTTGGTATAACGCACATCCTGCACAGGTGTTTATGGGTGATGTTGGCGCATTATCACTCGGTGCGATGCTTGGTACAATTGCAGTCATGGTTCGCCAAGAAATCGTATTTGCGATCATGGGCGGTGTATTTGTCGTAGAAGCAATTTCGGTATTCCTACAAATTGGTTCATTACGTATGCGTAATAAACGTGTGTTTTTAATGGCACCTTTGCATCACCATTATGAGAAAAAAGGCTGGCGTGAAACCCAAGTCGTGATCCGTTTCTGGATTATTACAATTATGCTGGTAGTTTTAGGTCTAATGACTTTAAAATTGCGTTAAGCAAAAGTTGTTGAAGAGAGTCGGCATCTGCCGACTTTTTTTATAGCTTTAAAATGAGTTTGGAGAAGGTTTTGAAACAAATCAGGAATGTGTTGATGTGTCCCGTGTGCCGTGAAGCACTCAGCTTAACTGAACGCACATGGCGCTGTATAAATAATCATAGCTATGATGTTGCTAAACAAGGCTATGTCAATTTGCATGTGGTTCAGCATAAACACAGCAAAAATCCGGGCGATACACCTGAGTCTGTTCAAGCCCGTCGTGCATTTTTAAGTGGTGGTTTTTATGCACCACTACAACAAAGTGTCGTAAATAAGATCCGTGCTTTACGTATTGAAAACTTACTCGATATCGGTTGTGGTGAAGGCTATTACACCGATGCGATGCAACAGGAAGTCATGCAATGTGTGGGTGTGGACATTGCCAAAAATGCAGTTCAAGTTGCAGCTAAACTCAATAAAGAAGTGGATTGGGTCGTCGGTACTGGCGCAACTTTGCCTGTATTAGATCATTCAATCGACCTATGTACCAGTTTGTTTAGCCCAATTCCACAAGAAGAAATTTTGCGTGTATTAAAACCTGAAGGCTATTTAATGGTGGTGACACCTGCACCAAATCATTTATATGCAATGCGTGAAGCGTTGTTTGATGAAGTAAATGCCCATGATCCGCATAAGTTTGTGGAACAGTTACAAGCACATTTCACTTTGGTTGAGCAACCGATTGTAGAATCTACATTTGAGTTGGATCAGACACAATTGAAAAATTTAATTGCAATGACGCCTTATGCCTATAAAGCCAAGTCTGAAAAACGCCAAGCGCTTGAGCAGCTTGAAAAGATCAGTCTAACTGCAAGTTTTCAGGTGTATTTATTTCAGAAAAATTGATGTGATTTTTAAAATGTCTTAACAGCATTGACTCGAAAATGACAATCATCAGGTGCTTAAGTCGTTATTATTGATTGAATCGCGGATCGATGCTTAAGTACCTAAAAATAATAACAAGATACATCACATAAATACATTTCTAATGGTGGCTGTTATTCCTGCCAAGTAGGGCGTAATAATTTATATGAAGACTTTGATAAATCATCTAAAAAAGTATTAGGTTTTGATAAAATCATCGAAAATTATTTTGGATTTTCTATGCCCAACCTCCCTTGCCCTTGCGGTTCACCATGCTATAGCGAATGCTGTCAGCCTTTACATCTAGGACAGAAAAAAGCCGAAAGTGCAGAACAACTCATGCGTTCACGCTATAGTGCATTTGCAATGCAAGAGATTGATTACATCGTCAAAACGACTGCATTGGGGCAACAACAAGCTTTAGATGTCAACGCTATTGCAGAGTGGAGCAAAGCTAATCTGTGGTTAAAATTGGACGTGGTGCAAGCCAAAGAAAAACTGGCTAAAAACCATGCCCAAGTTGAGTTTAAAGCACATTATGCAGATGCCAATGATCAAGCTCACAAAGAGCAAATTCACCATGAAGTTTCACATTTTGTAAAACATGATGGTGCTTGGTATTTCCTTGATCCAACCACAGATCAGCAGATCACCATGAAACAGCCATGTATTTGTGGTTCAGCTAAAAAATTTAAGCAATGTTGCGCTGAATTTTTATAACTTTTCATGCAATTTACCTTAGAATAGCGCGCATCGATAACCCTCAGTGGAAGAAGGGCAATGTTGCTGTTAGTCATCTATATTATTGCAATCACGGCTGAAGCTATGACAGGTGCACTGTCGGCAGGTCGACGTAGTATGGACTGGTTTGGTGTGGTGCTGATCGCCTGCGTAACCGCTTTGGGTGGGGGTTCAGTACGTGATGTACTGTTAGGACACTATCCATTGACATGGGTCAAGCATCCTGAATATTTGGTGCTGACCTGTTGTGCAGCCTTTGTCACGATTCTGATCGCCAAATGGATGAAACATTTACATTCCATTTTCCTTTTATTGGATGCTTTGGGACTGATTGGCTTTACCATTATTGGCTGTCAAATCGCTTTAGATATGGGACATGGCTTTGTGGTGTCTGCGGTTGCAGGCGTGTTGACAGGCGTTTCGGGCGGTATTTTGCGTGATATTTTGTGTAATGACGTACCGTTAGTGTTCCGCCGCGAACTCTATGCCTCGATTTCTTTTGTTGCAGTGATCTTTTATTGGTTCTGTATGGATGTCGGTTTGTCATTGGAAGTGACTGTGATTTCGACTTTGGTTTTTGGTTTTTCACTACGCTGTATTGCGATTTATTTTGGTTTGGAAATGCCGAAATTTATCTATAAAGATGATGATGAACAGTCTGCGTCTTCCAAAGATGAAACTGTTTAAAAGCTTTAATTTTTTTAAATAAGTTTTTGAATTAGATGTTTTTGGGTTGTGATTTCCAGACAATGTTTGATTTGTTTTGGAAGTTCCCTCTCTTTTTAAAGGAGAGAGCAAGGGAGAGGTTTTTTGAATGATTTTCCTCAACCTTTTGCGGAGCATACTCCTCACCGTAAAGGGACAAGGAATTCCTTTTTTCAAAATAAATATTGTTCTAAAATGGTCAATGAATAAAAGATTTCCAATGAATACAATTATAAATCCTGTTGTGAAAGCAGTATCTCCAACGTTCACCGACACAGATCATTCATGTAGAGCACTCTTATGGATTTAGTTTCACGCGTACAACGCCTACCGATTGGAAAATTTCACTATACCTTGCTGTGGGTCATCGGACTCGGTTGGATGTTCGATGCTATGGATACAGGACTAATCTCGTTTATCCTGACCAAAATGGCAGAAGAGTGGCAAATGACACCGTCTGAAAAAGGCTGGGTGGTGTCGATTGGTTTCGTTGGTATGGCGATTGGTGCTGTATTTTCAGGTGGTTTAGCAGATCGGATCGGGCGTCGGACCGTATTTGCCATTACTTTAGTGACCTATAGTATTGCTACGGCATTATGTGCATTTGCACCAAATCTGACATGGTTATTGGTGTTTCGCTTTATCGTTGGGCTTGGTTTGGGTGGGCAATTGCCTGTTGCTGTGACTTTGGTTAGTGAATACATTCCTGCACAAGTACGTGGTCGTTTCATTGTTTTACTTGAAAGTTTTTGGGGCTTAGGTTGGCTCGTTGCTGCACTGATTTCCTATTTTGTGATTCCTGATTATGGTTGGCATATTGCATTTTTGATCGGTGGTTTGCCTGCAATTTATGTGTTTATGATTTTGAAAAAAGTCCCTGAATCTGTACCGTATTTGATCAATCGTGGACGAATCGAAGAAGCACATGCTTTAGTACAAAAGCTTGAACGTCAATGTGGTGTTGAAGTAATTGAAACCATTGAAGTAAAACCTGTTGCAGAAAAACAAAATATTTCATTTTCACAGCTTTGGTCAAATCCTTTTGCTAAACGCACCCTAATGTTGTGGCTGATTTGGTTTGGTATTGTATTTTCCTACTATGGCATTTTTACATGGCTACCAAGTTTATTGGTCAAACAAGGCTATAGCATCGTTCAGTCATTTGAATATGTGTTGGGTATGATTTTGGCACAACTGCCGGGTTATGTGGCGGCTGCTTGGTTGGTGGAAAAGTTAGGACGTAAAGCGACATTAGCAGGTTTTATTGGCATGTGTGCTGTGTCGGCTTATTTTTTTGGACAAGCCACTTCGGTCAGTATGATTATGCTGTGGGGTTGTTTGATGTCTTTCTTTAATTTGGGGGCTTGGGGTGTTTTATATACTTACACACCTGAGCAATATCCAACCAATATTCGTGCATTTGGTTCAGGATGGGCATCTGCGATTGGACGCATTGGAGGTATTGTTGCGCCTTTAGTCGTCACGCATATGATGGTGGCAACGAATGGTTTTAGCGCTGTCTTTATGATGTTTACTGCTGTGCTTTTAGGTGTGGCTGCGGTGATTTTGGTTTTGGGTGAAGAAACCAAAGGCAAGACTTTGGAAGAGATGGGGTTGTGATGCTTTAACTGTATTTTATGTACAGAATATTGTACATTATATTTATTCATCTATACTTAGATGGTTGAGCAAAGCTGTATTTATTGTTGTGTCAGTAACTTAGGTAGGTATTCAAATGCAAGTATTTACATATACCGATGCACGTAACAATCTAAAAACTGTTTTAGATAAAGTAATTGATGATGCTGATGTTGCTGTAATTACCCGTAAAGAAGGACAACATGCTGTTGTGATGGGACAAGACTATTACAATAGTTTAATGGAAACATTACATCTTATGTCTTCACCAAGTAATGCAGCGCATTTAGCACAGTCTATTGCGGAATTACGGGCATCTAAAGCCATTGAAAGAGAGCTTTTGGATGAGCAGGACGATTAATTTTACACCTTCAGCTTGGGCTGATTATGTGTATTGGCAGAGCCAAGATAAAAAGACATTGAAAAGAATAAATAGCTTAATTAAAGAATGTTTACGTGAGCCATTTGAAGGGATTGGAAAGCCTGAACCATTACTTGGTGATTTATCTGGATTATGGAGTAGACGAATTGATGAAAAGAATAGATTGGTTTATGAAATTACCGATCGTGCAATAACAGTCGTTTCTTGTCGCTATCATTATGAATAGCTGTAAAGCTCTTAAACGCTAAGAGCTTTTTCATTTTATAAAAATAATCAGTTGCTCATTTTCCTAAAAGTGGATAATTTTACAACGCTGGAATTATAAGAAGACGCAAATTGTCGCAGAGTTACAAGACTGCCCCTTGTGTCGTCTCAGTATGCGACTTAGCATAAGAACATAGAGTTATAAATTTTTAGAACGCATTTATTTAGGATTAAAGGTTGTTATGACAAGCCTTGCGCATCATGCGACAGAAAACCGTTCCGTAGCAGAATTTACCGAACAAGCTTACCTTAACTATGCGATGTACGTGATTATGGATCGTGCATTGCCACATATCAGTGATGGTCTAAAACCCGTACAGCGTCGTATTGTCTATGCGATGAGTGAATTGGGTTTAAAACCAAGTGGTAAGCCGAAAAAATCGGCACGTACCGTCGGCGATGTATTGGGTAAATACCATCCACATGGTGACTATGCTTGTTATGAAGCGATGGTGTTGATGGCACAACCCTTCAGTTATCGCTACCCATTTATTGAAGGTCAGGGCAATTGGGGTTCTCCTGACGATCCTAAGTCATTCGCAGCAATGCGTTATACTGAAGCGAAACTCTCACAGTACAGTGATTTATTACTGTCTGAATTGGGTCAAGGCACGTGTGACTGGCAAGATAACTTTGATGGTTCGATGAAAGAACCTGTCACTTTACCTGCACGTGTACCCAATATTTTGTTGAATGGTACGACAGGTATTGCAGTGGGAATGGCAACGGACATTCCACCGCATAACTTACGTGAAGTGGTTAAAGGCACGATTGCCTTAATTCGTAATCCAAATTTAACCGATGAAAAAGTCGCAGAATACATTCCTGCACCTGATTTACCGACCAAAGCAGAAATTATTACCCCACCTGAAGAATTGTTGAAAATACAAACCACAGGGCGTGGTAGTTACCGTATGCGTGCCATTTATACGGTAGAAAAAAATGAAATTGTGATCACTGAATTGCCTTATCAGGTTTCAGGTTCAAAAGTCATTACCCAGATTGCAGACCAAATGCAGGCGAAAAAATTGCCTTTTGTCAGTGATTTACGTGATGAGTCAGATCATAGAAATCCAACCCGTTTAGTGATTGTATTACGTTCCAATCGAATTGATGCTGAAGCGGTGATGAGTCATCTATTTGCAACGACTGATTTAGAGTCAAGCTATCGTGTCAATATGAACATGATCGGTGCAGATGCTCGTCCGCAAGTTAAATCTATTCGTAAAATTTTATTGGAATGGATTGAAATTCGTAAACAAACGGTCACACGCCGTCTGCAATATCATCTCAACAAGATTGAAAAGCGTTTACACATTCTTGGTGGTTTGATTATTGCCTTCCTTAATATTGATGAAGTGATTCAAATTATTCGTGAAGAAGATCAGCCTAAATCTGAGTTGATGTCACGTTTTAATATTGATGAAATCCAAGCAGAAGCGATTTTAGAACTCAAGTTACGTCATTTGGCAAAACTTGAAGAAATGGAAATGCGTCGTGAGCAAGAAGAACTTGAAGCGAAAGCAGCGGTGATTCGTGAGCAATTGGCAAATCCAGAATCTTTAAAATCTCTAATCATTTCTGAACTCAAAGACGATGCGAAAAAGTTTGGTGATGATCGCCGTTCTCCAGTGGTACAACGCTCAGATGCCCATGCCATTAGTGAACAAGATTTAATGCCAGCAGAACCTGTAACCGTTATTTTGTCAGAAGCAGGTTGGATTCGTTCAGCTAAAGGGCACGACATCGATGTAGAAAAGTTGAATTTCCGTGCAGGGGATCAGTACTTAAGTTCAGCGCAAGGTAAATCTAATCAAAAAGCCTATATTTTAGATGAAACGGGGCGCAGCTATGCCTTAGCAATTAATAGCTTACCTTCGGCACGTGGTTTTGGTGAACCTTTGAGTTCAAAACTTGCACCTGCCAATGGTGTTGGTTTTATTCAAATTTTAGTTGAGGAAGATGAAAAAGAAATTATTGCTATAAGTTCAAATGGTTATGGTTTTAAAACACAAGCAAAACAATTAGATACCAATGCTAAAGCAGGTAAATCCTTCCTAAATGTTGCTGAAAATGCTCAAGCAATGCCGTTGATAGTGATTGAAAATCATACGCATTTAGCTATACTCAGCTCAGCTGGGCGTGTACTTCTTATTGATTTGTCAGAATTGCCAATATTAAATAAAGGTAAAGGAAATAAGTTGATACAACTTGAAGCTGATGATCAGATTCAAAGTCTACTTACTTTTAATTTAGATGATACAATTCAATTGCTTGCGGGGCAGAAGCAATTAAAAATAAAAGGTGAAGATTTACAGAAGTACATCGGCAAGCGTGCGTCGAAGGGGCAACTCTTACCACGTGGATATCAAAAAGCAAATAGACTGTTCATTCAAAGATAAAACTAGCATCCATTGATCGAAATACGTTATATATGAAAGGTGTTCGTGAAAATGGATGCAATATTAAGCACAACAAGCCAAAAAACTATGCTTAATGTTGAAAAAAACAGCTTAAAACTAAGGATTACTAATTGGAGAATATGGCAATGGAAAAGATTTGGTACGCAGAATATCAAAAAACAGGCATTCCTGAGACTGTAGAATTGCCACAGGAAAATACATCGCTTATTGATATTTTTGAGCGTAATTTCCAAAAATTTGGTTCACGAGATGCATTTATCTTTATGGATAAAGCCTTATCTTTTAGTGAATTAGAACTTGCTAGTCGCAAATTTGCCACATATCTTCAAAGTTTAGGTTTGGCAAAAGGCAGTCGTGTTGCTGTGATGATGCCAAACGTACTACAGTATCCTGTGGTTGCATTAGGTGTGTTCAGAGCTGGCTTGGTTTTAGTGAACGTTAACCCACTTTATACTGCACGTGAGCTTGAGCATCAACTCAATGATGCAAGTGTTGAAGCGTTAGTGATCATTGAAAATTTTGCGACTGTTTACCAAGCAATTATTGGTAAAACACCTGTTAAGCATGTCATTGTCGCGTCTGTAGGTGATATGTTAGGAACACTCAAAGGTACATTGGTTAATTTTGTACTGCGTTCTGTTCGTAAACAAATTCCTGCTTGGAATATTCCAGGTCACATTAAATTTAATGCGGCTATGTCAAAAGTGAGTGCAAATAACTATAAGCGTCCAACGATGACATTAAGTGATACAGCCGTTCTACAATATACAGGTGGAACAACGGGTGTATCTAAAGGTGCAGAATTAACACATCGTAATCTTGTAGCGAACTTATTACAAAGTGATGCTATTTTCCAAAGTAAATTTGGTAAAGGTGACGGTGCTAAAGACGATCGTATTTTCTGTGCTTTACCGCTCTATCATATCTTTGCATTCATGGTGTGTGCTCTTTATGGTATGTATAAAGGTCAAGCCAATATTCTAATTCCTAATCCGCGTGATTTGCCTGCGGTCATGAAAGAATTACGCAAATATCAACCGACATTCTTCCCTGCTGTAAATACTTTGTTTAATGCTTTAGTACATAATGAAGAATTTAAACAACTTGACCATAGCAAACTTAAAATGGCAATGGGTGGTGGTATGGCAGTATTACCATCTACAGCAGAAGCATGGAAAAAAATTACCAATACCATCATTATTGAAGGTTATGGTTTATCTGAGACGTCGCCTGTTGCAACTGCAAATCCACCAGCAACTAAAGAATTTAGCGGCACAATTGGTATTCCATTGCCATTAACGGATGTTGCAATCTTAGATGATGATGGCAATCATTTGGCTCAAGGTGAGCAAGGTGAAATTTCGATTCGTGGTCCACAGGTGATGAAGGGTTATTGGAACCGTCCTGACGAAACTGCAAAAGTGATGACTGCTGATGGTTATTTCCGTACAGGTGATATTGGGATCATGAATGAGCGTGGTTACTTTAAAATTGTAGATCGTAAAAAAGATATGATTTTAGTTTCAGGCTTTAACGTTTATCCATCTGAAATTGAAGAAGTGATTGCACAGCATCCAAAAGTATTGGAAGTTGCTGCAATTGGTGTTGCTGATGAAAAATCAGGTGAAGTACCTAAGCTTTTTGTAGTGAAAAAAGATCCATCTTTAACCACTGAAGAAGTTTTAGCATATGCAAAAGAAAACTTAACAGGTTATAAGCGTCCTCGTTATGTTGAGTTTATGGATGAATTACCAAAATCAAACGTAGGTAAAATCTTACGTAAAGATTTGCGTAAATAATCTAAATTTGAATAAAAAAGCGCCAAAACGGCGCTTTTTTATTTAGAAAAAGTCTGTTTTAACTTTTTCCCTGACTTTTTAAATACCATTGGTCAATATAGGGACGGCTATAACCCACAATAGCGGTAAAGGTAAGCATCGTACCCATTTGTCGACCAATTGCAGAAGGCGGTAAACCTGCATATGTAAAATAAATATCAATTAAACAATAAATAGCAACGATAAATAGCCAGAGATACAGATTCATTCGAGCAATGCCGACCGCATAAAATGCGATGAGCAAAATAATAAATGTACCTAAAGTCGATTGCCAATTAAAATTTGCACAAATAACACAGAGTAAAAATGCGGCAATCGGTAATACAATTTTTAAAACACGATCAATATGTTGGAGTTGTTGCTTCTGTTGCTCTAATACATTTAATAGATCTTGTTGATCTGAAGGTTTCATGTTTTCTCCATTACACAATTTTTGCAAAACTCTATATTTCTTGAAAATTATAACAACATTGCCGTGCTATGATGTCTAACTTAGAAATTTCATGAGAATAAATTCATGTCTGGGATAGATGGCATCATATATCTAATTTTAATTGCCTGTTTATTGCCTTATGTATTTACCATTATTGCCAAAGTTGCGGGTGGTTTTAGCATGAGAGATAACCAAGCTCCACGTGAATTTTTAGCAAAAACAACAGGCTTGGCTGCACGTGCAAATGCTGCACAGCAAAATAGTTTTGAAAGCTTACCTTTATTTATTGCTGCGATTTTGATGGCAGAATATATGGTTGTACCGCAGTATTTTACGATGATGATGGGTAGTGCTTATATAGTATTAAGAATTATCTATGCGATTTGCTATTTACTCAATTTAGCAACATTACGTTCAATTATCTGGTTTTTATCAATGGCATGCCCAATTATTTTGTTGATCACGATTATTCGAATGCTCTAATAAAATTTACAATGAGCAGCATATCCAATTTTATGCTGCAAATTGTATAATGGCTCCCTGTTCGCTAAATTAGCGTTATAATCGACCAGATTTTTTATTGGTTTTCACTAAAAAGAGTATCCTATGAGCTATAGCAATATCCCAGCAGGCAAAGATGCACCTAACGACATCTATGTAATTATTGAAATTCCTGCAAATGCATCTCCAATCAAATACGAAGTAGATAAAGATTCTGATGCGTTGTTCGTAGACCGTTTTATGGGTACTGCAATGTTCTACCCTGCAAACTATGGCTATGTGCCAAACACATTGTCTGAAGATGGTGACCCATTAGATGTATTGGTTGTAACACCACATCCTTTAGTACATGGTTCTGTCATTCGTTGCCGCCCAGTTGGTAAATTGAACATGGAAGATGACGGTGGTATCGATGCTAAACTGGTTGCAGTTCCGCATGAAAAATTAACACCGCTTTATAAAGATGTTCAAGAATATACAGATCTTCCACCATTGTTGATCAACCAAATTGAACATTTCTTCCAACACTACAAAGATTTAGAGCCTGGTAAATGGGTTAAATTGACAGGTTGGGAAGGTTCTGAAGTTGCTAAAGCTGAAGTATTGAAGTCAATCGAAGCTGCTAAAAAATAATTTGAATTATTGATGATTCAAATACATTGGGCGATTAAATTAATCGCCCAATTTTTTTATGAAAAATCTTAAAATTTAATAAAATGAAGATAAAAAGACTCAATCAGCTTATAAAATTTTCATTTGATAAATCGGTAAAATAAATAAAAATACTGAAAAATTAAGGCGTAAGACCTTCAGGATGACGATACCAACTTTCAATAAATAAAGCCGCAGCAACACTATCAGCAGCCAGTTTTTTTGCACGACCTTGGGTTTGATAATGTTCTAATTCATCTCGTGCTTCACGTGTGGTCAAACGTTCATCGACCATGAGGGTTTCGATATTGGTTTGATGACGCAAGCGACGCGCAAACTTACGTGCACGTGCAGATAATTCTGATTCAGAATCATCCATATTTAAAGGCAAACCCACTAAAAATAAATTGGGTTGATGTTGTTTCACAATCTTTAAAAGCTCATCCCAATTGGGAATACCATCTTTCATTGCAAATAAACTGAGTGGGGTAGCACTCTCAATCAATGAGGAGCCTACAGCCATCCCCATTTTTTGAGTACCAAAATCAAAAGCAAGAATTAGTTGTGGTTGGGATAAATCAGGCATGTCCAATCTCAGAAGATAACCAAGTACGATCGATTCCTATTTTACGGTATGCGGCATCCCAACGCTCGTCATAGGGTAAATTAAAAATCAAATCCATATCTGAATCACAAATGAGCCAATCACCACGAGAGATTTCATTCTCTAATTGATTTTTCTCCCAACTGGCGTAGCCCAAGGCAATTTGATAACGTCCAACGCCTTCATTATGTGCAATTGCATCCAAAATATCTTTACTTGTGGTAATACAAATATTTTCACCTACCGCAATAGAAGAATGCCACGTCGGCTGACCTGTATGTAAAACAAAGCCTGCTTCAGGTCGTAAAGGTCCACCTTGTAAAACTTCATGTGGATGAACATGATCTGCTTCAATTTCTAAATCACTAAGTAACTCTTTAATTTGTAAACCTGTTGGACGGTTAATGATCAAGCCTTGTGCGCCATCTTCATCATGTCTAGCCAGATAAATGACTGTATTCGAAAAAAAATGATCAGCCAAGTCAGGTGGCGCAATCAGACAACGATGTTTTAAGTATTGTTTAGTCACTGAAAAAGCCGCTCCTTATTTCTCAATTTTTAAATTAAATTACTTTAAAATACCATAACTTATTTATGTTGTAATAGGTCAATCTTTCATGCTAAAGCAGTATATTTTTACAGTTTTAAGTCAAGAATGGTACATTTTGGTTAAGGTTGCGTTTAAAATATAAACAAATGACAATATTTTAAATGTACATGATTTATGCTGTATTTTGCATCTTATCTTAATAAAAAAGAGATATAAGTTTGTTTTTTTAAATCATAATCGTATTTTGGTTTAGCTTTTTTAATGAATAAAATAAGTAAATATTCAGTATTTTTCGTTTACTTATTGAAACAAATCACTTAAATTTGTATGATTCATGTACTAAAATTCTAAAATCTAACTTTATGAAGCGTTTGAATAATAAATTTCTAGTTATTTTATTGGCTGTTTCAGTAAATTCACAAGCAGGAATTTTTGGAAATTATGAGGATGAAGGCTCAGCATTTAGAAGTAGTTTAAATGCAACGCTGCCAACAGCATTTGCAACGAATATTGATAAAAAAATGGATTCAAAAGACGCTATTTTATATCATTTAGAAAAAGCACGTATTTTACAGGTCAATCAACAGTACGAAGAAAGTAGCCAGTTATATAAAAAAGCCTTTGAATTACTAGATAAACAAAACAATCGTGCTACTGTCAGCGCCTCTCGCTTAGGTTTTAAAGCGCTTTCAATGTTGAGTAATGATTCTATTGTTCCTTATCATGTACCACCTTATGAGCAGGTACTGGCTCATATTTCTCAGGCAAAAAATTATATTCAATTAAACAATGCCGAAGCTGCAAGTGTAGAAATGCGTGTTGCACAGCGTATTCAGCGTGAAATTGAAATTGAACATGAAAAAGAGCTACAAAAAAAGTCTGAAAAAGAAAAGGCTAAACAAGAAAATCCTCAAGCAGTTAATAATTTAGATGAAGCTTTTGCAGGTTTAGACCCAATTGCAGGACGTATTAAAAATACCTATCAAAATGCCTATGCGTTTTATATGGCTGCAAATCTGTGGGAAGCTTTAGGTGAATATAATGATGCTTTGGTCGATTATAAAAAAGCCTATGAACTACAAGCAGATAGTAATATTGCAAAAGATGTACAACGTCTAGATCGTATGACCAGTAAAAATAAAGATACTGTGCCTGTGGTTGTTTTTATTGAACAAGGAATTGTGCCGAAAAAAATTGAAAATAAACTGGCGATTCCTGTACCTAATGGCATTGTTAATATTGCTTTTGCGACTTATGAGCCAAGTACATATACCATACCAAAAAGTTTAAATGTGCGTTTAGGTGATCGTACAACTCAACAAAGTTTTGTACTCAATGACATTGGCGCATTGGCAGTCAAAGAATTAAAAGAACGCACTGTGGGCAATGTATCTGGTCAAATTGTTCGGGCGACTACAAAATTTGTTGCTCAACAACAATTAGGACAGCATTTAGGCGCTTTAGGTCAACTTGCAGGTAACTTGATGAATGTCGCAACTGAACGTGCAGATCTAAGAGCATGGTCAACATTGCCAAGTAATACACAAATTGCGCGTTTTGAAGTTAAACCTGGAACACATCATTTACAAATCTCTGGTAATGGTACTGTAAGTGACACGATTCAGGTCAATGCGACAGCGAATCAAACCGTATTTGTTTATGTCAATGATGTCAATAATAAGATTTCAACCAGTGTTAGTGCGATTAACCATTCATTTTAAAAACTGAGAAAATATATGAAAACAGCTTTGAAACTTGTTTTTGCAAGCATGCTCACTGCAACAATGGTAGGGTGTACAGCACCTAACTCGCTTTCGACGCAAACTGCTGCGGATGGTAGTTATAGTGTAAAAACGATCAGTAATAACCCGATATTAAGCACTAAAGTTGGTGTTGATCGTATCAACATGGTTTATGTGGGCGACTTAAAAAAAGTATCACTTGCTATTAAAGATCGTTGGTTTGTCAGTCGCTCTTTTGAGTACAAAATTGTTTGGGTTGATGCACAAGGCATGGAAATTAATCCAGAAGGGTCACGTTGGAAACCGATTCAACTCACAGGGCGTGAAGTCAAAACAGTGCAATCTGTTGCGCCAAACCCATCTGCTGTCGATATTGTTGTTTATTTAAAAAATGATTAAAAAGGGTAAAAAATTCATGAAAATGAAATTCGTTGTTGCTTCACTTTTTGCAGCTTCTGTTTTAACAGGTTGTGCGAGTACAAATGTTAGTTATGGCGATGCGCAAGCTGTTGAGTCTTTAACAAAAGACTTTGGTTCAACTGATTTGCAAATGATTGCAGATAAGATGGTTGACGATATGTTGACTTTCCCTGTTGTTGTACAATTGACACAAAATCGTCGTCCAGTCATGTTTGTTGAGCGTATTCGTAATAAAACTCAAGAACATATTGATACCGAATCAATCACAGATACAATTCAAAATAAATTAATTAACTCAGGTAAATTCCGTTTTGTTGATATGACTTCTGCAAATGCGATGGCAGAACAATTGGCATATCAAAAAAATAGCGGTTTGGTGAACCAAGCAACTTCTGTGAAAGCAGGTGGTCATATTGGTGCTGAATATATGCTGAATGGTAACTTATCAAGCATCGTGAAAAACGCTGGCAATAAGAGTGATGTGTACTATAAATTCACTTTAAAACTACAAAATGTTCAAACAGGTATTGTGGAATGGACGAGTGAAAAAGAAATTCGTAAATCGTCTAAACGCTCTGCTTTTGGTTTGTAATTTACTCAAAGTGCAACTGTAATTGGGCAGTTGCATGAGATCACGAGAATGATGAAAAAAATTATATTTTCTGCATTATTTGCAGCATGCTTGAGTTCTTCGGCATTTGCAGCATTAAAAGAAGTTGTCAAAGAGGCTTCGGGCAGTGGAGCAACACAACATCAAGCTATTTCTGAAGCATTACTTGTGGCTGTACAATCTGTGAATGGTGCAACGGTTTCTCCACGTGCTGACCTTGAAGAAACAGTGAATATGTCGATGAATGGCAATAACTGGAACTATTCAGGCAAAGTTTCACCAGTATTTAGTGTGGACAGCGTAGGTTCTGGCTCTGTTACAAAATTTCAAGTTTTAAGTGTAAGTGGTTCTAAAAATAATTATCGTGCACGTGTCCGTGCGCATGTTGTGCAATATCAATCTACAGTACAAGATCAACATTTAAGACGTATTGTTGTATTGCCTTTTCAGTTTTATGAAAAAAATAATCGCTCCGCACAGGCAGATTCTGCAGGTGAGTTTAGTGAAGAACTTGCAGATGCTTTAGGAAATTATATTGCTCAATCTGGACAGTTAAGTTTATTAGATCGTCATTATATTGATGAAATGCAATATGAAAATGCATTTTTACAATGGGATGGTGCACCGCATGAAATGGCACGTATTGGGCAAAAAGTGGGTGCAGACTATTTATTAGTTGGACGGATCAATGATCTTTCTGCTGCAAACTCACAGCAAATGTATGGTTTAAATCAAGGTTCTGAACAAGTTCGTTTAACATGGCGTGTGATTGAAGCGAATAGTAGTAAAGTTGTGGCTTCAGGAACATTTAACCGCGCATTACCTAAAAACTCAGTACAGAATATTTTAAACAATACTTTAAATGACAGTAGCGCAGAAACATTAGCACAAAATTTAAGTCAGGAAATTTTGGTGGGCTTGAAATTGCAACCCAACACATCTTATGGCAATCAGAGTACAACCTTTACACCAACATATGACATGACACCAGGTTCAAGTGAGCAGCCAATTAAATGGTAGTTTTACTCATTCATCATGTACATTTAAGTATAAAAAACCAGTGAATTATTCACTGGTTTTTTATTTATTTACAGGGCTATACATGGATTAGCTATGTTGAAACTTAAGCTGACGTAATTGTTTGGCATGCTGCAAAGTCGTTTCATTAATTTCTACGCCACCCGTCATACGAGCTAGCTCTAAAACTAATTGTTCTTCTTCAAGTTCAATGATCGTACTGCTTGCAGGGTCTGTCTGAAGCTTTTTGACTAATAAATGTTGATCAGACTGAGCTGCAACTTGAGCTTGATGGGTAATACATAAAATTTGTACATGCTGTCCCAAACTTGCCAATAAACGCCCAACAATTTCAGCTGTTCCACCACTGATTCCAACATCAATTTCATCAAATACTAAAACTTCAGATTCGGTTTTTTCAGCATTCATGACTTGCATAATCAAGGCGATACGAGATAGTTCACCTCCAGATGCGACACGTGCTAAAGGTTGTGCTGGTATACCTTTATTTGCTGTAAAAAGTAACTGAATAAAGCTTAAGCCTTCAGCCGATGCTTGTTCAAGCGGATCAAAACGGAACTCAAAATAAGCTTCTGGTAATGCCAATTGTTTAACTTGTTCTGTTAATTGTTTTGCCAGTGGTGGTGCTGCTTCACGACGAATTTGGTCAAGATATTGGGCTTTATTTAAAAAATCTTGCTGTGATAATTCCACTTGCTCCGCTAAAGTTTCGGGGTCTTCAAGTTGATGTAATTTTTGTAACTCTTGTTGCCATTCGTCAAATTCGGTTTTGAGTAACTCAGGTTGAGTACGATATTTGCGTGCTAAACGATGGAAAATTTCCAATTGAGCATTTAGTTGCTCCATACGTTCAGGGTCAAAACTTTGACGATCAATGAATTGACGTAAATTTGCTGTGGCATCTTCAAGTTCACTTTGCGCATTTAACATCGAATTATAAATTTCAGAGAGTTGTTCACTGCGTCCTGCATGCGATTCAATACGACGCAATAAAGACGATAATTCTTGCGTAATATTTTGTTCAGAGTCATCCAAAACATTTAAGCTATAACTACAGTCTTGCATAATATGCTCATGATGACTCAGACGATCAAATTCTTGCTCAGTCTCTTTATAATCAATAGAAATGACTTCTTCGAGTTCTTCAAGTTGCCGCTCTAAAGTTTCAATGCGTTGTAAACGCGTGGCTTGGGCATCTAAAGCAGCCTGATGCATTTTAATGTTTTTTTGCCAAATGCTATAGGCATCTCGCACCGCTTGAGCAGGTAGATGAAAGTCGCTATAACGGTCAAGCCAATGTTTAGGATAAGGCGGTTCTAACAGTTGTTGCTGACTATGCTGACTATAAAGCTGGACTAATAAGCGTCCAATTTCTTTTAGTTCAGACAAGCTGCTTGGGCGACCATTAATCCATGCTTTGCTACGACCTGTCGCAAAAATCACACGACGTAGATGAATTTCACCAGATTCGTCATCAAGTTCATGTGTTTTGAGCCAAAGCGCTTCAGGGCTGTCAGCTTGATAACTAAAAATAGCAGTAACATCTGCTTTTTCAGTACCATAGCGTACATAGTTGGTGTCAGTGCGTTCTCCTAAGCATGCTGATAATGCATCTAAAAGTAACGATTTACCAGCACCAGTTTCACCTGTTAAAACATTAAAACCTTGTTCGATATCAATCGCAAGGTGATCTGCCAGAGCAAAGTTAAGTAGATTTAAATGTGTCAGCATACACGCATCCAAGCTGCGGAAAGTTCGGTTCTAAGATAGTCAAATTTTGTTTTAGTCACAAGTCAGAACAAATTCTAAAGGGTGATGAATTTTAGATATTTTAGCTTAATTTAAAAGAAAAAATAATGATCTGACTGATAATTTCATTTTCTGTAAAATAGCACATTTTTACTTCATTTATTTTGCTTAAACAATAGATTGATTAGTTTGACCAGTACAATTAAACTAGCGCAACGACTATAAATTTTAGTGTGCATTATCTGGAGATACGCATGCCTACTCAGTTTGATCATGTATCAGTGATAAAAAAATCAAACGTTTATTTTGGTGGTTTATGTATTAGCCACACAGTACAGTTTGAAGACGGAACGAAAAAAACTTTAGGGGTAATTTTACCAACTGAAGAAGCGCTTACCTTTGAAACTCATGTGCCTGAGCGTATGGAGATCATTTCAGGTGAATGCCGTGTCAAAATCGCAGACAATGAAGAAAGCGAGCTTTTCCGTGCTGGACAATCATTTTATGTACCAGGCAATAGCCGTTTTAAAATTGAGACAGATGATGTGCTCGATTATGTTTGCCATTTAGAAGGCTAAATTCAACAAAGTGCAATGCAGATAAGCAAGGTAATTTGAGCTTAAATCGGTTAAACTAGATATTCAATGAAATCCTGTAAAGTTGGCTTTGCAGGATTTTTCTTTTCTATTTTGATAAGTCACTTGAGGTCGTTCATGGCGAAGCCCGAATATTATTATGGCGTGCATTCAGTTGAGTCATTATTGGAGTTAGAACCAGAACGTGTTTTAACTCTTTTTACTTTAAAAGGTCGAGAAGACCAACGCTTACAACATATTTTACAAATGGCTGAACCTTTTGGTATTAGTGTTCAAAAAGCCAGTCGTGATAGTTTGGAAAAGTTAGCAGGATTGCCATTTCATCAAGGTGTTGTGGCAGCAGTACGCCCACATCCAGTATTGAATGAAAAAGATTTAGAGCAGTTGTTACAAGGTGAACAGCAACCGTTGTTGCTCGCTTTAGATCATATTACTGATCCGCATAATTTAGGTGCATGTATTCGTACTGCGGCAGCGATGGGTGTTGCAGCCGTGATCGTGCCACGTGATCGTGCGGCAAGCTTGACACCAACAGCACGAAAAGTTGCGGCAGGTGGTGCTGAAAAAGTAAAATTTATTCAAGTCACCAATTTGGCACGTACTTTAGGGCAAATCAAACAAGAATTTAATGTTCGTGTTGTAGGTACGATGCTTGATGAAAAAGCCTTGCCTATTCAACAATTTGACTTTACAGGAACACCTGTTTGTGTCGTGATGGGAGCAGAGGATACAGGTTTGCGTCCTATTACACAGTCACAATGTGATCAAACAGTTTATATTCCAATGTCAGGTAACTTACAGAGTTTAAATGTGAGTGTAGCGACAGGCATGGCGCTTTATGAGGCATGTCGTCAACGCCAAAGTCATTAATTTTACTATTTTTTAATTTTATCCGAGAAAGATCATGATGACCTCCCGCACGCAAGGCTATGTTTTTGTAGCAATCACGATGTGTATATGGGGAGGTTTCACGATTACATCAAGGCTAAATGCACTTTGGCATATTAGCCCTTGGGATATTACAGCTTTACGCTTTTCTTTGGCATTTTGTATTTTAATGCCTATTTTGATTATCAAAAAAGACACCGCATTTTTGTGGAAGAAAGAGCCTTTTATCTTGGCAATGTTGGGTGGTGTGATTTACTGCTTAACCTCCTATAGTGCTTTTCATTATGTCCCTGCGGCACATGCAGCTATTTTTTTAAATGGCTGTATTCCCTTAACCACAGCGATTGCGGCATTCTTTTTATTTCAGCAACCTTTTGACCGAAATACATGGATTAGTCTTGTCATTATGATCAGTGCAGTGGTTTTAATGAGTACGCTAATGTATCAAGAAACAGGGGTTGCTTTTGGTTTTGGTGATGGATTATTTTTTCTAAGTGCAATTTGGTGGGGCATTTTTACAGTTTTATTAAAGCAATGGAAATTGTCTGCATGGCACAGTATGGCAGGCGTCGCAATTTGGTCTGCGATTATTTACATTCCTATTTATTTATTATTTTTACCGAAACATTTAGATCAAGCGAGTTTTTCTCATTTGGCGATTCAGACTATTTTTCATGGTATTTTTGTCGTTATTATTGCAACTTTAAGCTATGTAGAAGCGATTAAACGTTTGGGTGCATTTCAAACAGGAAGTATTGTGACACTGGCTCCTTTTATTGCTGCAATTATTGCTGTGCCATTGTTAAATGAGCCTTTAAGTTTGGCTATGTTGTGTGGTCTAGTTGGTATGGGAATTGGCGCACTACAACCTTGGCGTTGGCTGGGGCGTAAAGATACTTTACAAGTAAAATTAGATCAGCAAAAAAATGAACAATAGCGTTTAATTATCGTGAAAGTGATCATTAAAATATGCTCACTTTTTACTGATTCTTAATTACTCAATGTGTTGTGCGAGTTTTAAATAGCTTTGGTGTAAAGGTTTTAGTTTTGCATACAAATGTTCTAGCTGCCCATCATTCATTACAATATCATCTGCAATCGTATGCTTTTGTGTTCGAGGCATTTGTGCTTCAATAATTTTTTTAATCTGTTCAATATCTTGACCATCACGTTGTGACGATCTTGCAATTTGTAACTCTTCTGTCGCATCAATCAATAATGTATGTTGAGTTAATTCATGCTGATTGGTTTCAAATAGCAGTGGAGATACTAAAATGACATAAGGGCTTGTTGCTGCCTTCAATTGCTCAATGATTGAGTGTCGAATAGCAGGGTGTGTAATGGCTTCAAGCTGTTGGCGTGCTTGAGAGTCTTTGAAGATGTGGTCACGTAAGGCTCTACGGTTGAGTTCACCATTTTCGAGTAATACCCAAGTACCAAAAGTTTCAGCAATTTTTTGTAAGGCAGGTTCACCTTGAGCAACAATTTCACGGGCAACAAGATCTGCATCAACCACTTGAATGCCTTGAGACTCAAACCATTGAGTTGCTGCTGTTTTTCCGCTACCAATACCACCTGTTAAGCCCAAAATAAATGTCATTATTAAACCCTGTTATGATTGACCGAGGTAAATTTTCATAATTTGTTCGCCCCATAAAAAAGCAATCCAACCTGCAATAGCAATGTAAGGGCCAAAAGCGAAAGGCTGATTTTCTTTGCGAACTTTGAGTAAAATAATACCAATGATTGCGCCGACTAAGGAAGACAATAAAACAATGAGTGGGAGCATGAGAGGACCCATCCATGCGCCTAGAGCAGCGAGTAATTTGAAATCACCATAGCCCATGCCTTCTTTACCAGTAATGATTTTAAAGAGATAGTAAACGATCCATAAGCATAAAAAGCCAATGATATATCCCCAAATCGCAGAATTTGCTGAGGTATAAATTGCGAAACTGTTAATACCTAAGCCAAGTGCTGCAAGGGGTAAGGTAAAACGATCAGGTAATAGTTGAGTGTCAAAATCAATAAAGGTTAAAGCAATAAGTACCCAAGTGAGTATAAGACCAAACAACATAGCAAGTGTAGGTCCATAAACTGCAACGACAATTAAAGAACATGCAGCAGTCAATAACTCAATAAACGGGTAACGAAAATTGATCGGGTTTTGGCAAGTACCACATTTACCTTTTAGAAATAACCAGCTTATAACAGGAATATTTTGATACCAATGGATTGGTGATTTACATTTTGGGCAAGTAGAAGCAGGTGTACTTAATGTTAATTTACTTTGATCAATGATTGGCTGTTCAGGATGAAGCAAAAATTGACATTCTTGATGCCATTCTTGCTCCATCATTTTGGGTGTTCTATAAATGACAACATTTAAAAAACTACCAATACATAAACCGAGTAGACCAATAGCAATATAAAGGGCACTCGGTGTTGAAATAAAATAGTTAAGGATTTCGGTCATTAGACTACTGAGCCCATTTGGAAAATTGGTAGATACATTGCAATGACCAGTCCACCAACAAGCACACCGAGTACAGCCATAATTAAAGGCTCCATCATAGAAGTAAGTCCATCGACAGCATTATCTACTTCATTTTCAAAGTGTGTTGCAACCTTATCAAGCATGGCATCTAGAGAACCTGATTCCTCACCAATAGCCACCATTTGGATTGCCATAGATGGGAATTTGTTGGTTAAACGCATAGCAAACTGTAATTGTTGACCTGTTGCGACATCATCACGAATTTTCATTACAGCTTCTTCATAGACGACATTATTCGTTGCACCTGCTGTAGACTCGAGAGCATCAATTAATGGAACACCCGCTGCAAAAGTTGTTGCGAGTGTACGGCTATAACGCGCAATAATTGCCTTATAAACTAAATCGCCAAAAATAGGGGCTTTAAGTGCGGCTTTGTCTAAAAAGTCACGGAATTTTTTACTTCGTTTTTTGGTTTCTAAGAAAGCCGTAATTACTACAGCAATGCCAATGAGTAAGGCAAACCAATAACTTTGCATCCATTTGGACATATTTACGACCATTTGGGTAAAGGCAGGTAAGTCAGCACCAAAGGAAGAGAATAGATCTTGGAAGACAGGAACAACCTTCACCATTAGAATCATGGTTACCACAATTGCAACGACAATAACTGCTGCTGGATATTTCATAGCTTTTTTAATTTTTTGTTTTAGAAGTTCACTTTTTTCTTTATAAATTGCAACACGATCTAGCATCGTTTCTAAAGCACCCGATTGTTCACCCGACTCAACTAAGGAGCAAAATAAACGGTCAAAATGTTGGGGATATTTCTTGAGCGCGCCTGCGAAAGTATTTCCGCCTTCAACTTCGCCTTTAATTCCAAGTACAACTTCACGCATTGCAGGGTTATCTAGACCTTCAGCAACAATTTCAAAACTTTGTACTAACGGCACACCCGCTTTCATCATGGTTGCAAGTTGTCGTGTAAAAATCGTGATGTCTAAAGTACTCACTTTTTTCTTCATTAAACCTTCGAGAATATTTTTCTTTTTTTCTCGAATTGTTTTAATGTTAATGCCTTGTTTTCTTAAGGTAACTTTAGCCAATGCCATATTGCGGGCAGGCAACTCTCCTTTAACTTTGACCCCTTTACGGTCAACCCCGTCATAAATGAATGTTGGCATCATTTGAGCTTTCTTGATCGCCATAACGATATTCCTTTTTTTAATTTGTTTATTCGCTAGTTACGCGATTGATTTCTTGTAGTGATGTTAAGCCATTCATGACTTTGATTAAGCCTGAACGTCGCAAATTATTAAACCCCAATCTGTTCGATGCTTCTGCAATTTCAAGTGCATTGCCATCTTCCATAATAATTTTTGAAATTTCAGGTGTAACTTTCATAACCTCATAGACACCGACTCGACCTTTATATCCTTCTCGACATTCAGGACAACCGACAGGCTGGAAGATTTGAAAATCTGGATTGGATAAATCTTGTTCAGTAAATCCCATTTCTAACAGGCTATTTTTTGGAATTTCTACAGTTGTTTTACAATGTGAGCATAAGCGGCGAGCAAGACGTTGCGCAATCACTAAGTTGACTGATGTTGCAATATTAAAAGAAGGCACGCCCATATTTCTTAAACGGGTTAATGTTTCAGGTGCGCTATTGGTATGTAATGTAGACATAACCATGTGACCTGTCTGTGCGGCTTTAATCGCAATTTCGGCTGTCTCTAGGTCTCGAATCTCCCCCACCATGATAATGTCAGGATCCTGACGTAAAAATGATTTGAGCGCGACAGAAAAAGAAAGTCCGACTTTAGGGTTCACGTTAACTTGGTTAATACCTTCTAAGTTAATCTCAACAGGGTCTTCGGCTGTAGAGATATTAGAATTTTCTGTATTTAAAATATTTAAACCCGTATATAGCGAAACTGTTTTACCCGAACCTGTGGGTCCGGTAATCAGTAACATGCCTTGAGGTTTATCTAAAGCCTCCATAAACAAAGCTTTTTGTTCTTCTTCGTATCCTAAAGCATCAATACCTAACATTGCACTGGAAGGGTCAAGAATACGCAGTACAAGCTTTTCACCAAAAAGGGTTGGAAGAGAGTTTACACGGAAATCAATGGCTTTGGTTTTAGACAGTTTGAGCTTAATACGACCATCTTGGGGAATACGTTTTTCAGAAATGTCCATTTGTGACATGACTTTTAAACGAGAAGCAAGTCGAGTTGCAAGTTGTAGTGGGGGATTTGTAATACTTCTTAATACACCATCGACACGATAACGTACCCGATATGACTTTTCATATGGTTCAAAGTGTAAATCTGATGCACCCATACGAATCGCATCTACAAGAAGTTTATTGATGTATTTGACAATCGGCGCTTCTTCACCTGACTGATTATCATCTTGCTCTTCAGTGGTATTGGCTTCATCTGTTGAAATAATATCAACGTCAATGTCATCACCACCAAAATCGAAATTTACTTGTTCAGTAAAATGCTTTTCTAAACAGTTAACTAACTTATTATGTTCAACAATAACAACTTCAATATTTAAGCGGCTATTTAAGCGAGCTGCATCTAATGCTTCAATATTGGTTGGGTCACTGATTGCAATGTATAAGACATTTCCACGTTGTACGAGAGGAACCATCAAATGCTTATGCAAAAGACTACTTTCAATCAAATCTTTTGAAAATTGAGTGGAATCAAAGCTATCTAAGTCAAATAATGGCTCAGCAAACTCTAAAGCAATTGTTTCTGCAATCATCAAAGGCTTTAAATTTGCGTGCTCAATGAGATAAGCCACGATATTGAGCTTATTTTTCTTAGCATTATCTAAAGCAGACTGCATTTGTTGTGCAGAAATTGCCCCATCATCTACTAAGCGACGAATAAACCCCGAAAACTTCGGTGAGCCTTGCTGTTGTACCATCCCCAATACACCTTTAATTTATTCATTTTATAATTTAAATACTTAGCATTAAAAAACACTGTCTATCTTAGACTTCTTTGCTTTGGTCTTTGTTGTCGATAGTTCAATATTTTTACATTTTAAATTGATTTATCTAGGTTTTTAGTATCCCCATACCAAAACCGTTGTATAAAAAATTTGAAATGTGATCTAAAGTATTTTGAATAATAATTATATTAACCAAAGATGCTCAGAAGCTAAAGCGCTTGATCTACTTTTTTGGTTGTAAAATGCAAATAAATCACCCAATTCAATGGTCACTGGTCGTTTTGTTACAAAAATGTCAGAATTATGCAAGATGAAAGCCAAAAAATTAAAACAAGCCAAGAAAGAAAAAAGCATAAATACTTAAAAATCCGTGTAGAATGTGGGCATTTTTCGAGAATAGGGTTAAGTGTATGTCGGGTTCGACGATTATTCCTTGGGTTGTCGGCAATTGGAAAATGAACCCAATGCAAGCGAATTCGCAGCAACTCATCCAAGACTTAAAGCAACAATTAAAGCAAAATCCTATTTCTGAACAGCAATGTCGCATAGGCATCGCCCCGATTTCTATTGCATTACTTTCTGTTCAGCAACAATTACTAGATGCTTCTTGTGAAATTTTAAGTGTTGCACAAGATCTTTCGCGTATAGCAGGTACAGGTGCATATACAGGTGAGGTCAGTGCTGAGTTACTTAAAGATAGTCATATTGACTATGTTTTAATTGGTCATTCTGAGCGCCGTGAAATTTTTGGTGACAATGTGAATGTCATTCAAGAAAAAGTAAAAAATGCACTCAATGCAGAAATGAAAATCATCTACTGTGTGGGTGAAAGCTTAGAACAACGCGAAGCTGGGCAAGCAGAGCAAGTCGTTTTGCAACAAATTTGTGATATTGCAGCGCTTGTAAAAGCAGAACAATGGAACAATATTATTGTTGCTTATGAGCCGATTTGGGCGATTGGTACAGGTAAAACGGCCTCTCCTGAAGATGCTCAGACCATGCATGCGAAAATTCGTGAAGGTTTATCACAAATCACACCATTAGGAGCAGAGATTGCAATTTTATATGGTGGTAGTGTAAAACCTGAAAATGCAGCTGAGTTAGCAGCATGTGCAGATATTAATGGTGCACTCGTTGGTGGTGCCTCTTTGAATGCTGAGTCTTTCTATCAAATTGCTCAAGCATTTGCAAAATCAAAATAATAGGAGTTCAGCATGCATAATTTTGTGCTGGTGGTACATATCATTTTAGCCGTATTGATGATTGTACTGATTCTTGTACAACACGGTAAAGGTGCAGACGCTGGCGCTTCTTTTGGTGGTGGTGGCGCAGCAACTGTATTTGGTGCATCAGGTTCAGCAAACTTTTTGACACGTTTAACTGCAATTTTAACTGCCTTATTTTTTGTGACCAGTATTAGTTTGGCAGTATTTGCAAAAAAACAGACCACAGATGCTTATGGTTTAAAAACTGTACAAAGCACATCGCAGCCAGCAGCCCCTTTACAGCAGAATACGGGTGAAACTTCGCCAGCTGCACCAAAATAAATGTAAAATTTGCAATTAAACCTTTCAATTTGTGACACAAGCTACTAGAATGCGTCACAGCTGCGGTGGTGGTGGAATTGGTAGACACGCTACCTTGAGGTGGTAGTGCTTTCGGGCGTGGGGGTTCAAGTCCCCCCTTCCGCACCAAATTTATATCCAGAATTTATAAATTTGGTGTTTGCAGCAAAATCTGTTGAT